>DADA01000050.1 GCA_002494895.1 Nitrososphaera sp. UBA210 | reverse complement strand
ATTGACGAGCTCGAGCCGACTCTCCGCGGTCCATATGCCGGAGCCCTTGGATATTTTTCCTTTAATGGCTGCTGTGACTTTGCTATCACGATTCGTTCCTTATTCGTGAACAAAAATGCAGCCTACATCGAAGCTGGAGCGGGAATTGTGATGGACTCTGACCCGGAGCGAGAATGGGATGAAACCGAGCACAAGGCCAATGCAATGCTGACGGCGCTAAAGATGACATCCGCCAGGTAATCTTGCTCAATTTCGTTAGCCATAATGGGCATTATTTCAGCCCTGATCGTGCCTGAACCTGAGCAGGAAGCCAACATTAGGCGACAGCCACCCCGCAAAGCAATATTTTTCGTATTAAACCTGTGATGCTCGCAACGGTGTCTTGCATGCGGTATCGCTACACAGTGTTTCGTAAATAATGAACGTGCGTGCGACCATAACTACGTCTATCAATATGGTACAATACGTTAGTGGCTTGTCGGTGGCCGCGCAAAAAGATTAGATGCATCGCTGTGGTATTCGACAGCTAGTCCAGGATCCTTCTGTCTTCCTGTGAGAATGCCGACTACAACGTCGTCACGCTTGATGAGGCCTTCCTTTCTGAGCTTTCTCACTCCTGATGGGACCGCTCCTGATGCCATCTCGCAATCAAAGCCGTTCAACCCCACAATTGACATGCCGTCGCTCATTTCCTTGTCGCTTACCTGCACAACTACACCATCTGTAAAGTCAAGTGCACGCAACGCCTTGGCAATATTCGCGGGCCTGCCTATCTGAATTGCCGTCGCGTGCGTCTTTGGCTTTGTGCCCTTGGCGTCCATGTCTGCATAGTATCTTTCTACCATTTCGAGGTCGGGTCTTCCGTCATTCCACCTCAGCTTTTTACCCTCGAAAAGGCCGTTGTAGAGGGCATAGAACGTATTTGCACCTTCAGCATTGACTATTGCCATCCGGGGTATCTTTTTGATCCAGCCCCATTCATAGAGCTCTATCAAGCACTTGCCGCAGCTTGAGGTGTTCCCAAGCGCCCCTCCGGGATATACTATCCAGTCTGGCGGGTTCCAGTTAAGGTGCTCCAATACCCTGTAGACAATAGTTTTCTGGCCTTCCAGGCGAAATGGATTGACCGAGTTGACAGTGTAGCCTCCAGTCTTTTCCGCGTTCTTTAGCGAGGCTGCAAGGGCGTCATCGAAATTGCCCTGAACCTGTATCACCTGTGCGCCAAACTGGAATGCCTGGCCGAGTTTTCCCGGAGCGATTTCGCCTTTTGGAATGTAAACGTCGCATTCCATATCTTCATTTGCAGCGTACATTGCGGCGGAAGCAGAAGTGTTGCCCGTGGATGCACAGACGATCTTTTTTACGCCAAGAATCTTTGCGTGGGTTACGGCAGTAGACATACCGTTGTCCTTGAATGAACCGCTGGGGTTGTAGCCCTCGGGCTGTAGGAGAAAGGAATCATGACTCATGTCCGCATAGTCTGCGACCTTGCTCATGTTGTAGGGCTTTGAGAGCCTTCCCTCGGACCCGTCAAGTGAGACGAGGACGCGGGCGCATTCCGCGAAATCCTCTGTATTAATGCCAGCAAAGTTGACAAGGTCACGAAATCGCCAGACGCCGCTTTCGTTATAGATATTCCCGCCGTGATTCCTGCGCTCATAGAATTTCTGCACGAGCTCACGGGGTGGCTTTTCATGATACTTTATGTCGAGTAGCGAGCCGCAGGAACACCTGTAGATATCATTGCTAATTTCATAGGTCAGACCACAGGAAGGGTTTATGCACTTTTTTGTGGCGTGAGCATCCATGTGAGGTGGACGCTCAGGATTGATATTTAGATGTTTTTCCGGGAACTCATTTCTTGGCAGATTTTTCGTACATTTTCAAGAGCTGCTGGATTACGCCATCCATGTCATCCTCCCGAACCTCCGGCGACACGGCGTGTTTCAGCAGGTTGCTCACAGTCGAAGATATTTCGGTGCTGACTTCGTCAAAACTGTCCACGTCGCTGTAGCTCTGTTGATAAAGGCGTCTAAGTCTCATCGCGTACATCTGGGTCTGCTCATTTATCATGACGTTGTAATTGCGATTATTGACTTTGATCTTTTCCTTTATCATCGAAATGTACCCCGGATATAGTCTTTAAAAAACTTGTCTAAGGCCCCTTGAATGGTCAGACCTATGAGACAAGGCAAGCAGCTTGTAACCGCCGCTGGATGTTACCATGGTGACAGCAAGATCCGGCACACTGCGATTTTTAGTCTTTTGTCCGGATCGTGGCTAGGTGCCATCATAGCAAGGATGCCATTTGACAAGCAGTGGGTAAAACCGCAGGGCGACAGCGTGGGTCAGAGGATACTAGACGGAATAAAGCCTCAGGCTCCGCTAAAACCGAGAATAGAAGAAGCACAGAAAAAGTTGCAGATGCAGATAGCGAAACTCGATTCCATATCAGGCAGAATGCAGGAGAAAGACCAAGTCATATTCAAGAGAGTGGTACTCGCCATGCAGAGCCATGACGGCCAGCATGCTAGAGTTTTGTCGGGAGAATTATCGCAGATACGGAAAATGAACAAGATGGTTACTTCGGCAAAGCTGGCGCTGGAGCAGATACAGCTGAGACTGAACACGATAACCGAACTTGGCGATGTCGTAGTGACGCTGAGCCCCGCAATGTCAGTGATAAAGGGACTCCAAGGAGGACTGTCAGGCATGATGCCAGAAGCGGATCAGTCCTTTGGGCAGATCTCTGAACTGTTGGGCAACATCATTACAGACTCGGGGCAGATACCGAGTGGCGAGATAGGAACGTTCACAGGCTCCAACGAAGACACAGCAAGGATAATGGAGGAAGCAAGCGCCGTAGTAGAGATGAACATGAAGAACAAATTCCCAGACCTTCCAGCTGCGAGCGCACCTGCAAAGAATCCCGAGGCTACGAGTTACTAGCCTCTCCCTTCCTATTTTTGATTCGCGACTTTTTTAACCTGTTTTTTTATCCTTGAAATCGTCGGATAGCTGTAGCCTTTTTCCCTGTACGTTTTTATCATCGCCTTCCAGTTATGGAGTCGCCACTTGGCCTGCTCTCCACTGAGTAGATGCGTTTCACTCTTGACTTTGCTCTTTCTCCCTGGCATAAGATATCCACCATCTTCGGCCATCTTGCGGTTATAGGCAAAGCGCATGCCAAAGAGTAGATCGGAAGGCGCAAGTGAATTCAGGTACATCAAGACCTCTCTCTGCTGCTCATCCGACAGTTTTAGGGTAAAAGTGAATTCTTTGGTATTTGCCGGGCGCACGCCATGTACACAAAACGCCCATTAATTAGTCTTGTTTCTAAACTCGAGTTTAGAAATATGCCTATTGCCGCCTACACGATCTTCATCTTTGATCCCACGGTTCGAAATGCATCCGTGGCTAGGTCGATATGAGACCGAGAGTGCATGGCTGTCAGCGAAATCCTCAATCTGGCCATTCCTTTTTTCACCGTTGGGTACCGTATGGCCTGTGCAAAAACGCCTGCTCGCAGCAATTCCTTGGAGAACTCTACCGAGAGCTTTTCACTTCCGACCATCACTGGAATTATCTGGCTTGACGAATCCCCAAGGACAAATCCCGCTTCTTCCATTGACTCGCGAAAACGACGAATGTTCCTTTGCAACTTTATCTGAAGGTGCCCTCTTTTGGCCAGGGGAATTGCTGAAATCGCGGCAGCGCAAAGATGGTCTGGAAGTGCAGAGGTGTAAATGAACTGCCGCGATGTGTTTATCAGCAACTCCCTTATGGGCCCCGATGAAGCGACGTATCCGCCAAAGCATCCGAGAGCCTTGCTCATGCTGCTGATGTGTATGTCAACCTTGGCTTTGAGCATCGCAGGCACTCCAGAAAAATCGGTTCCGAAAACAAAATCTCCATGCGCGTCATCCACGACTGTGATGGCGTCGTGCTCTTTTGTTATCGCACATATCTCTTTTAGTTTAGAGACATCACCATCCATACTAAAGACACCCTCGGTGATCACGATCTTTCTTCCCTTGGTCTGTCGCATCAATCGTGCCAATTGTGATACTGAATTATGTCCGAAAACCCTTACAGTAGCGCCGCTGAGCCTGCAGGCATCGATAATGCTGGCATGGTTGAGCTCGTCGCTGAATATGGTAGAATTCTTGTCCGCAATTGAACTGACCAAGCCAAGGTTGGCGCTATAGCCTGTCGGATATACAAGCGCCGCCTGAGTCTTGCGGTGTTCTGCAAGCTTTTGCTCCAGCTCCAGGAGAACGGGATGGTTTCCCGCTATGAGCCTTGAACTGCACTGAGAAACACTCTGGATGGCGCTTTTCATCTGCCGGACCACACGAGCGTCGCGAGATAGCCCCAGATAGTCATTTGAGCACAGGTGCACCACATCCTTGCCTTCTATGGTCGCAGTCGGGCCGTTTACCACTGCCCTCTTGAGGGTCCTGTAGAGCTCCTGGTCTCTCAGGGTCTCAAGGCGTGTCCGCACATAGTCGGAACTATTGCGCTTTGAGGCCAATCTCTTTTATCATCGATATGTCCTTGTTTGGCTCGTTACCGCCCGTCGTGAGATAACCGCCGGTGATTATGCCATTTGCCCCCGCCCTCAGAGCCAGCCTTTCTCTATCCTTAAGGTGAACCTCTCTTCCGCCTGCTATCTTTAGGATGGTTTTTGGCATTATGAAACGCCACACAGCTATAGTCTTGATTGCGTCAAGAGGTTCCAAGGGTTCGTAACCGCCCATCGGGGTTCCCTCTCTTCCTATAAGGATGTTAATCGGGACCTCATCGGGATGCAAACTTGCTAGTGAAAAGGCCAGCTCTATTCGCTGCCTCGCGGTTTCGCCCATTCCAATTATCCCGCCGGAACAGAGCTCAAGTCCCGCGTCTTTCACTATCCGAGCCGTGCTCACCCTGTCGGCAAAACTATGAGTATTGCAGATCTTTGAAAAATGGCTCTCTGCCGCCTCTAGATTGTGATTGTATCTCTTTACTCCGAGCTGCTTCAGCTTCAATGCCCGCTCTGGTGTCATGAAACCCAAAGAAACATTGACCTCGATATCCACCTTGGAGCGAATGTCTGCTATGGTTTCGCATATCTGCTGAAAGTCCCTTTCAGGTGGCTCCCTGTACGCGCAGACAAGGCAAAAGCTGGACGCGCCGGCCTGTTTTGCCTTCTTTGCGTTTTCTACAATGGTTTCGCTTGGGAGCAGCGGATACTTTGCGATGCCGGTGTCGTAAAACGATGACTGCGCGCAGAACGAACAGTCCTCCGGGCACTTGCCAGATTTCGCGTTTATCAGCGCTTCGACATCTACCGTATCGCCATTGAAGATACGGGTGATCTTGTTTGCGCATTCTGCAAGTTCCATGACATCGGCTTGAAGTAGTTGTTCAGCTTCGGAAAAGGTAATAGAGTTACCCGCCAGCACTTTGTCCATGCAGTCCTTGACAAATGCGGGGTCGGACATTTGGACAGTCGATGTTGTAAACTGGTAATTAAAACTTTGGTTTACAACTGTGCCTAAACCACGATATTTCTAAACTCGAGTTTAGACATATCTGTGAATTAGCCTTTCCGGACGGGCCCTTTCCGGCTGGCTAATGCTGGACCGTTTTAGCGGGGGTTATGCAGCCATTTGTATGAAGTTATTGATAGATCAGGTCTTTCCTGTCTGGACGGCGAAATTCGGCGATTTGCCGCGCCTGCCAGAGGCGGCTAGAAAAGGACCCGTTTATAGACTGCCTAGAAAATAGCTCCATTTTTTTACCTTTGTTATGGCCTGGCGCGTCATCGCCGCGTTCATTTATTGTCGCTACCCTTTTTGAACAATTTCGTTGACAAGGCTACAGTTAAGTCATCCCGGCGGAAGTCGCCCATGAAATACGCGTTCGCATACCTAAGGGTGAGCACTGAAGAGCAGACGGTGCAGAACCAAAGGCTTGCACTTGAAAAATGGGCCAGGGAGCAAGGATACCAGATCCTTGATTTCTTTGAAGATTCTGCCGTCAGCGGCAGGGTCCCCGCCACCCAGAGGAATGGATTCCGTGAAATGCTCGAGCTTGTAAAGACTGCACAGCTCGACGCTGTCTTGGTATACGAATTGTCACGCGTTGGAAGGACGTTCTGGGACACGCTGGACGCCGTAAAGGCCATTGAACAGTATTCTCCCCTTATCTCCTGCTCGCCAAGAGAATCGTTTCTGCAGATGACGGAGCCCAGCGTACGAAAGCTGATGATAGGAATCCTAACATGGGTCGCGGAGAGGGAGCGGGAGATGCTTGTCCAGAGGACAAAGGACGGCATGGAGAGGGCAAGGGCAGCAGGAAGGGGCATCGGCAGGCCCCAGAAAATAATCAACAAGAACCAACTTGTCACTCTGCTTGCCGGGAACTACTCAAAAAGCAAGATAGCAAAGAACCTGGGCGTTTCCAAGGCAACCCTTTACAAAGAGCTGAGAGCGCTAAGGTGACAATTTCTCTACTTTTTCAAGGATCTCTAGATTGGTGTCCACCAGCTTACTCAAGTTCTTCATGTCTATTGCGAGAGGGGGAATGATCATCATGATATTCCCGAGCGACCTCAGGTGAACTCCCATCTTTAGAGATTCCTGCATCACGAAATAACCGATCCTTTCGCCATTACGAAGTGACAGAACGGGCCTGCCGCCCGACGCCAGTTCAATGCCTGCAAGCACCCCCTTGTGCCGTACGTCCGCGACGACATCAAAGGCCCTGCATTCGCGCAATCTGGCCGCAATATACTGGGCACTCTCCCTTATCTGACGGACCAGCCCGCGTTTTCTGTAAAGTTCAATGTTGGCTAGAGCAGCAGCACAACCAACAGGGTGGCCGGTAAAAGTATGTCCATGGTACAGCTGTTTATTCTGAGAGTAGTCCCCAAGGAATGCATCGAACACGCTCTTGGTCGCCATAGTCACGGCCAGTGGAAAGTAGCCTCCGGTCAGTGCCTTGCCAAAGCATACAATGTCCGGACTGGAATTCTGCGCAACGTATTCTACCATGTTGCCGAGACGGCCGAACCCCGTGGCTATCTCGTCCAGAACCAAGAGTACGCCGTACTTTTTGCACAGTTCGGACAACTGTCTCTGGTAGCCGGGTGGATAGATTATGGCACCACCGGCGATCTGTGCGCCGCTTTCCATTACCAGCGCAGCACAGCGGCTTGCATTTTTTTTCAGAACATTTTCCGCCTGCTCGATGCAATGTCCCACTAGATCCCTTTGATTGTCAAAACCACTGCCATAGAGCTTTGGGCTCGGCAACCTGTGAACTCTGGGGGCCAGCAGCGGCTTGTAGGCGCCAAAGAATTTTTCGATATAACCCAGTGACATTGCACCTACGGTGTCGCCGTGGTAGCCGTTGTCTAACGAGAGAAACTCTTTTTTTTCGGGTCTGCCTTTATTGAGCCAGTACTGAAGCGCCATCTTCATAGAAGCCTCGACTGCAGTCGAGCCGTTGTCTGTGTAAAAGACCTTTTGCATGCCCCTTGCCATCTTCACCATCTTTTCCGCAAGCCGCGTGGAGCTCTCGTTGGCAAGCCCAAAGAGCGTCGAGTGCTGAAGACTCTTTAGTTGTTCTCTCATCGCTTCGACAACTTCGTTCCTCCCGTGGCCCCATACGTTGCACCACATGCTGGCCGTACCATCAAGGTATTTTTTGCCTGACGAGTCGACTAGGTAAAAGCCCTGACCCTTTATTATGACCCGATTGTCCCAGCGAACCCAGTCACTCATCTGGGTATACGGGTGCCAGACATAGCTCTTGTCCATCTCGCGCAGGCTCAATTCAGTTAAATGCTAGTCCGGCACATAGCTCTAATAATATTTCCATGCGCGGCGTCTTCATTACGGGGACCGATACCGGCGTTGGCAAAACCATGATAGCCTCGGGTCTTGCATGGGCGCTGAAACAAAGGCAAATCGACGTAGGAGTCATGAAACCCTTCGCGACTGCCAACCGCGTGTTTTCAAAGAAATACAAGTCTCGCGATACCTTTGTTCTTGCAAAAGCCGCGCAAGCGTCTGAGCCCGACAGCGACCTGAACCCTTTTTTCTATCGAAAGGCAGCCTCGCCTCTGATGGCCTCGGAAATCATGGGAGCAAAGGCACCCAGTCTTGATGAAGCGTTGGTGGCGTTTAGAAAGATCGCCTCACGACACGAGTTTGTCATAGTTGAAGGAATCGGCGGTATCATGGTTCCCATTGCGGAAAAGAGTGTCATCGGAGACTTTGCAAAAATGCTTGCTCTGCCCGTGATAATAGTATCCTCGCCACTTCTGGGGACGCTAAACCATACCCTGCTCACCGTTATGGCGTGCAAAAGCCTTGGGCTAGATATCGCGGGGATAATCGTTAACAAGATGCCCGTCAAGCCCAGTGTCGTCGAGGAGAAAACTCCACGGATGATTGAAGAAATCACCGGTGTTAACGTCTTGGCAGTCATGGGGTATTCGAGAAATCTGAATTATTCAAGGACAGGAAAGGCGATTGAAAAATCTATCGACCTCGACTTGTTACTTGCCAGGCATTAACTTTAGCCTTCCGATCTTTTTGCTGCTGACAAATGCGCTGATATCCTGAATAATGCGAGAATATTGTATTTCCCCTTTTCCCAGATGATAGTTCCTATGATCCGTTGCTATCCTTTTTGGAGATACGATCCAGACGTTTTTACCGTGCGGTTGTACGGATTCGGCCTTTGCGATTCTGTCCGATTCGGCATCGTTCCTTATCAGCTGAATAATCATCGCGGTTTCAGGATTCTTGGCAAGGACCTTTAGAGATGGAACGACGACGTCCAAATCCGCGCCCTGAAAGCTCACGCTTCTTTCTGACGGAAGGAGCGAGGCCGTCAGCATGAAATGCAAAAGGCTCTTGCACAATGCAACAAGAGTCTCTTCGTCCATCTCCAAGCTCGCCGCCTCGATGCATCGCTTCGTGATATCTTCAATATGCTTTGCGGCAAGCTCAATATTCGAGGCCAGATCCATCCTGATTTTTTCTCGGCCTATCTCGTTTATGGCCGAGTATAGGATTGCAGATATGTCAGACGACACGCAATAGTTTCAAGCTGAGTAGGTTTATTAAATCTGATTGGCAATCATACCTTAAATGGCAAAGCAAATCGCAATTGCCCTGCTCGTTGCGTCTCTGGCGCTCCTGATAATATATGGCGCTGATGTAATGATTGCATCCCAGAGCGACTCGGCCGAAAAAATAGGCTTTCTGCCGTTCAACGAATCGGTGAGAGGCGCGGCCTTTGGCGGCGGTGCTGTCATCATGTCGATCATTGCCTTTGTCATTGCAAGGAAGAAATACGCTCCGGCTGTTAGTGTGCTGTTGTTTGTCAATGGAGGCTTGATTATCGCCGGTATGGTGGGGCTGATAGGCCAAGGCGCCTTGAACTCTGCAGATCCTTCTGGAGCGATGCGCACTATTGGTTCTACCATTGGAATGGGCGCAATTCTCGTCGGCCTGGGCGCGTGGAAAGCGATCGGAGACAAGAAGAGAATTGCTGCGAAAGGACAAGAGCCTGCGCAGAATTGAGCATTGTCTGCGCAAAGTGCAGAATCGAATCTGAAAAAACGTACAGCTGCGAGCATACTTTTGAACAGGAGTTATGCAAAGAATGCTACGAGAAAGTGCACTGGCTGCTCAACAACCAAGCTGAATCCCGCTAAAAATATGCAGCTCTTTCGGGAAACATTTTATACAAACGGTACAGTTCAAGGGATGTATCTTGAAAGCAGTGATTCTTGCAGGCGGTTTTGGCAAGAGGTTGCGACCACTTACTGACCAGAAGCCAAAGCCGATGATAGAAGTCCTCAATGTTCCGATAATCGAGTGGCAAGTAAAATGGTTAAAGAAATTTGGCATAAGCGAAGTTATCGCCTGCGTCGGTTACATGAAAGAACAAATAATTGACCATATCGGTAGCGGAAGCCGACTAGGCGTCAAGGTCGGGTATGTCGTGGAAGAAGAGCCGCTTGGAACCGGTGGCGCACTAAAAAATGCCGAAAGCCTTCTTGCGGGTCAGGATTCATTCTTCATGATTAACGGAGACATTCTCACAGAGCTTGACCCAAACAAACTTCGGAATAACGGCGGCTCGCTGCAGTCGCTGGCACTGGTGCCCTTGCGAAGCCCATATGGGGTGGTTGAGCTTGACAAGAATGCCCGAGTCCTTGGATTCGTAGAGAAACCGAGAATCCCTGACAAGTGGATCAACGCCGGTGTCTACCATTTCACGCCCGATGTCTTTGGGTATCTGCCCGAAAACGGCAACATAGAAGTTACTGCTCTGCCTGCCCTTGCTAAAGAGGGCAAACTGGCCGCAACAAAATATGATGATACCTTTTGGCGATCGATTGATTCGCACAAGGATATTGAGGAAGCTGCGAAGGAAATGCAGGGCTCCGGCCTGTCATGACGGTTCGCCAGAAAATTGGATATAGTCTTGGACCTCTGCTCACGATGAGCGATGTCCTGTCGTGCGCCAGAATTGCTGACACTGCAAAGAATGTTGATTCTCTGTGGGTGCCTGAATCCTGGGGCCGGGAATCGTTTGCTACTCTGGCCGCGATGTCTCAATTGACAAAGAAGGTCAGACTCGGGACTTCAATTGTTGGCATTTATTCGCGAACTCCAGCCACGGTGGCTATGGCTGCCACGACGCTAGACGTGCTTTCTGATTCAAGAACCATGATAGGTCTTGGCTCAAGCACTGAAGCCATCGTTGAAAACTGGCATGGAATAAGATTCGACAGCCCCGTCGATAGGATGAAGGAATTCGTCGAATGTCTCAAGCTGATGACAAGTGGTGACAAAGTAAACTATCAGGGCAAATTCTTTCAGATACGAAACTTTGGGCTGCTGCACAAACCGGCCAGGAAACAAATCCCCATCTTTATGGCGGCGGTCAACAAAAGAATGGTTTCGCTCGCATGTCAACTCGCAGATGGTATTTTGCTTTACATGCGACCATTAGACGAGCTCAGGACAACTGTGCCTGCCATAATTCGGGACGCAACAAGCAAGAATTTTGAGGTCGCCTGTTCATTCATCTGCGCCGTGTCTGACGCGAACCCCGAAAAAGCGCGCGAGCGCGCTGCCAAAACTCTTGCCTTCTACGTGGCAGTTGGCAAGTACTACAGCAAGTTTCTATCCACAAATGGGTTTGGAAGGGAAGTCTCGCAGATTTCGGATGCATACAAAACCGGTGGAGCAGAAGCAGCTGCCAAGCAGGTTCCAGAAGAGATGCTAGACGCTCTCGCCATATGCGGGAGCAAGAGTGACTGCAGGAAGTCTCTTGCAAGATTCATCTCCGCAGGAATAACACTTCCCATTATCCAGGTGAATCCCGTCGAGGACGCAGAAAGTTCATTTAGGGAACTGTTGTCAACCTTCAATAGTGCATAGGGTAGCTATCGTCTCGCAGGCGGGGTCCAAGTATTCAAAGGACTCTGGCAAGAGCATCTTTGACCTTGCATGCGGACCCTGTGCAAAGATACTGAATAACGAGAACTTGGACAAGACCAATCTGGGTGCGGTCCTTTTTTCGAGTTGCACTACCGAGCAGTACAGCTCGACGATATTGTCAGAGTTGCTTGGGATAAGGCCACAGATTTCTCATAGAATAGACAATCTCTGTAACTCTGGGACAAACGCGATAGTTTCTGGATATTCTCTGATCGCTTCGGGATTGTGCGATACTGTGCTTGTCGTCGGGGCAGAGAAAGCACGCAGCGAAGGCAACAAGCTGGGGTGGGACATGACAAGGGGATCATTCATGCTTCCAGTTCACTGGGCGGCTCTTTTTGCCAAGGCGCATATGAGAAAATACGGGACTTCCGAAGAAGAGATGGCCATGGTGTCGGTCAAGAATCGGGGAAACGCATCCTCTAATCCAGATGCACTCTTTAGAAATCCGGTTACACTTGAGCAAGTAATGATGTCAAGAAAGATAGCAGATCCTCTAAAGCTCCTTGACTGTTCTGCAGCCTGTGACGGGGCGTCAGCCGTACTTCTTGCCTCGGAGGAAAAGGCAAAGAAACTGACGGACGAGCCCGTCTGGATACAGGGCATTGGTCAGTATACGAGTTCCGCGAGCTTTGCCAATGCTACAGCCGATCTCTGCAGCATCGAGGCGGCAAAAGCCGCTGCGCAGGCGGCATACAAGATGTCAAAGACAGAGCCTTCCCAGATCGATGTGGCAGAAGTTCATGATGCGTTTACAATTCTAGAAATACTAGCCTACGAGGATCTGGGGTTTACAAAGAAAGGTGCGGGAGGCAAATTCGTAGAACAGGACAACGTTGCGGTAAACACGAGGGGAGGCATAATAGGACGTGGCCATCCTGTAGGGGCCACCGGTGTGGCCCAGGTTGTAGAGATCGCCGATCAGCTTGCAGGTTCAGCAGGCGACGCGCAAGTTAAGGGCTGCAAAAGAGGCTTGGTTCATAATCTGGCAGCTGCGGGTTCATCTGCAACAGTTATTGTCATGGGATCTGAATGAATCAGGATTTTTTCACGTCGTTAAGAAAGGGTGAATTCAAGATTCCGACATGCGTCTCATGTGGTGCAATAGCGTGGCCTCCGTCCGCAAACTGTCCCAGATGCCTCTCGCGAACACAACTGAAAAAATCAGTTACTACAGGAACGCTGCTAGAATTCAGCCGTTCCCACGTCGCCGGAAAGGAGGGAGTGTTTGGTCTAGTAAAGATGGGCGATATTCGTGTCATAGG
>DADA01000007.1 GCA_002494895.1 Nitrososphaera sp. UBA210 | reverse complement strand
GCGGGCCCGGAGGGATTCGAACCCTCGACCTAACGCTTAGGAGGCGTTCGCTCTGTCCATGCTGAGCTACGAGCCCGCGCATTGTTTCAACTTTTCCAGCGCCCATTTAAGGCATTCTATTGGTTGAGAATAAACATCAAGATCTGGGGCTTGACCCCGGCTTTGAATTCCAGATCTCGCCAGTCCTTTGGAAAATAAGATCCGTCACTGTTCTCTGCGAATTGGAATCTAGCCTCCGCGGCTACGTCCAAAAGTTCTCTGAACGCAGGTGTGTCCTTCTCCACGTCGGTAAGGACGCGCAGCGCGCCGTCAGTCGTCAGCTTTTTCGTCAGAACAGAAAGCATCGATCGGAATTGCGTTCTGCCTTCGGGCGTCCCAAAGGGAGCCGAGTGCTCCGGCAGCACCAGAAGGAAATTGTCCACCGACCTGTTCGTGATTGAAGGGACGAGCTTTTCGGCGTCGCCCCAGAACGCAGATGCATTCTGCGGATCCAGCTCTCCGAACCTAGATTTTGCCTTAAAGACCTCGTTTTGATCCTTGCCTATTCCGATAAAGTATTCCGACCAGTTGTCCGCTGCCATAGACCGCAGCAGTTCACCTCTTCTCATCCCGATCTCTAGGTTGACCCGCGAGTACATCTTGCGAGCCCCCTCTATCGTCCTAATCAGCTGCGTCGATGGGTTACCTTCATGGAAAAAGTCATAGATCTGCTTCCATCGCTGCCGGAAAATATCCGGGAAATATTTCATATTGATGATTTCATTAAAATGTTCGTCGCTTGCAAAGTCTTCAAAGAACGCGTCGGTCCTTGGTACCGCTTCAAGCCTGGGCAGGTTAAGCTCGTCGTACAGATTGGTAACCCTGTCCCAAGCCCTTACCGGATCGGAACCCATGTAGGTCACGGCAAGGTCTGCAAGCCACAAGACCTCGCCCAGTATTTCCACCCTGCCGCCGTCCTGACCCCTGCTTGTCAGCTGCATCAAGAGACGGGCAAACATTTCCTGCGCAAGTTTCTGCTTCTTGAAAGGAAAGTCCGTCCTCCAGATAAGGGCCTCAACTGTTGTGCTTTCAACAGAGCTCCATTCTGACTTTACATGTTCGGGGTGCGTCGTAGAATACTCGGCAGGAGGCGCAAGCCCTGACTTTAGCTCGCGAAAGTAATTCTCGAATTCATCTCTGCTCATCGCAAAGTATGCGTCTATTATCCTCGATCTCTGAATCTCCTCCATGGTCCTGACGACGCTTGGGCCCTTTGGCATCGCCGACTTTGTCGCGAGAGTGGCCTGGGACGGATCGTAATCGTGGAGAAGGCTTGCGACGAGTATTAGTTCATAGTCTTTTGGCCCAAAAGTGAACTGCTCGAGTTCACGGGGCAGCATGTGCATCGCCATGTACGAAACTTCAAGCGAATGGTGGAAGCTGTGATATTCACTGGCGCCCTCTCCCAAGCCCTGCCGTGTGTACGCGTTTTTCAGGAACCTGATCAGGATCTGGATCATGTCCATCCTTTCTCGAGGAATGCCTTTTCTTAAAGCAAGTTCAAGGAGTGACTCGACTAGGTCGTCATCCTTTATACTTGCCAGGCCGGCGTTAGTTTCGTCCACCACGCGCCTTTTGGCGCCTGGAAAATTCCGGATTACCTGCCGGTATACGATCCTGAGGGGCAGGCTCTTGTTGAGGTACTTGCCAAGCGTCATTATCCTCCAAGGATATCTTATCCTCTGCCCTTCCCACTCTGCCACCTCGGTGGAGGCGTCGACTATCTTTTTGTTGAGATCGGAAATGAGTGCGCTCAGCTCTGTGGCGGCGATCTCGGAATTGCCGGCGTACCTCTTGCGCTCGGTGTTCAGTACAAGCCACTGCGGGATCTTCACCACGTACCTGTAACGCTGTGTCTTCTTTTCTTCGACGACTTTTTCCCTTCTGGTCACAGCCACGGCCCTTGGGCCTGTTTCAAATGGCAGGTCTTTGTCCTTGACGACCATCAGCCTGATGTCCCTGTCGCCTCCTCGCAGGCTGCGCAGCACGTGCCAGTACTTGCCCTTGTCCATCCAGTCAGGCACCTGGGTCTCCCTGTCCCAAAAATCGATCGGCCCGGACGGCACGAATCCGGCTTCATATTTTTTTGTCGTAGGATCATAAGAGCGGTACTCGTACTCGCCCACCGACGGATCGAGCTTGCGCGCCGCCAGCCTAGCCTCTATGACGATTTCGATTGACCTTGTGAACTCGCGGTAGGCCATCACTCCCCATATAGTGCCGAGCGCGCTGAACAGGGTAAAAAGCCCAGCCACAATGTCAGTCGTGCTGCCTATGAAATATTTCGGGAGAAGCGGGATCCCGAACCAGCCTGTAGAGAGCAGGCCTGCGAACGCGAGTGTGATGAACAGGTATCTTGCGGTGTTGTGGTGCTGTATGCTAAAGTACAAAGAGCCACTGCAGTAGGCACTGCAATTTCCGCTCCCGCCGGTGCCAGCTCGAAATTTCAATACTTTTGCCTGCCGGTAATTGAATAACGAATGGACTTCGATTATATATTGTCTTCACGGTTTTTCTCATGAAATTTGCGCAGGTCATTTGAAAATTCAGACCAGTGCCCGAGAGGCTGCTGGGATTTCCAGCTCTCGTAGCAGATGACATCAGAGAGATCCATCCTCGGAAGCCAGCCGGCGCGCTCCAGGTCTGGCGTGGCGGCAAATTCATCAACGTAGCCGAGGCAGAGGTATGCCACCGGCCTGACGTGTGAAGGTATTTCAAGTATTTTTTCCAATTCAGCGTTTGCCAGTATGCTCACCCAGCCAACTCCAATTCCTTCTGCCCGGGCGGCAAGCCACAGGTTCTGGATGGCGCAGGCGACGCTGTAGACTCCGGTTTCCTCTATCGACGTTCGGCCAAGCACGAACGGTCCGAACCGTGTGGGGTCGTATGTGACGCAGACGTTGATGTCGGATTCCATTATCCCCTCGAGTTTCAGGGACAAGTATTGCTTCTGCCGGGCCCTGTCGCCGTCGAGCATCGCAGCAGAGCGCTCACGCTCGCGCAGAAAAGACTCTTTCACCTTCTGGCGGGTCGCCACGTTTCTGATAAGGATAAAATTCCATGGCTGCGAAAAGCCCACAGAAGGGGCATGGTGGGCGGCGTCAAGTATCCGCGCGAGAACATCGTTTGGGATTTTTCCTTCGACAAAATGTGAGCGCACGTCCCGCCTAGAAAAGATCGCTTTGTAAAGACCGTCCTTTTCCGGGCCTGTCAGCGAGTAGTCGTCAAGCGTCAATACGGACTAGTTCTAGCAAGTCCCATTATTAGATTTGCGCTGCCGTCCGCCCTTCCAACGTTTCTTTTCGCATTGTGCACGTTTTCTGTATACAGGTCAATGCCGACGAATTTGCGGCCAAGCGAAGCGGCCACTATGCCAGTCGTTCCTCTCCCGGCAAAAGGATCAAGCACTGAATCGCCTTTTTCCGTGGTAAACCTGATTATGATTTCGGCCAGCTCTTCAGGGAATATCGCAAAGTGTTCGTTTCAATAGTGAGCCCTAGTAGCTATTTCCCATATGTTAGAAGGGTTCTTTCCGCGTGGGTTGCATGCGGCAAAGATGGGGTAGTGCTTGTGGTCTCCTATCCTTCTCCTTGTGGCGTGCCTTTTGAATTTCCGGTAGCATGTGGGGCAGAACTTTTCCGGGTCATAGCCATAGGCCCTTGCTATCTCTGACGTCGAAGGCAATTCGGAGATGGGAGTAGACGGCGAAGAGCCATGAATCATACTGGTTATTCTTGCGATCTGCTTCTTGTCCACATCTACAGGTTGGTACTGGAGCATCTGCTGGGGCGGAACATTGTTCCTTCCGCTTACGGCCTCGTTGCCCTGGACCCGCACTGCATCAAGGTTAGCAAAGGACTGACGGTTCTTCGAAAAGAACAGGATGTATTCGTACGCCTGGGAAAAATTGTCCCGGGAGCTGCTGCTAATGTTGTTTTTCTTGTACCAGATAATGTCCTCGCGAAAAACGAAACCTTCAGATGAGAGCCTTTCTGCGAGCCTGTGAGGTATTCGCAACTTTTCGTGACGCCTCCTGGTGTCGCCAATCACTATCCACAGGCTGCCATCGTCCGTCAATACATCCCTGCAGGCCGCAAAGACCTGTGCCAGCGAGTCAAGGTATTCCTCGGGAGTCTTCTGCCGATCTCACGGCTGTCTGTGCCATAGTGGCGATGTCCATAGTACGGGGGAGATATGATTACGGCCCGGAACTTGCCTGGAAGGGTTCGGATGATTTGACAGGCGTCTCCCTGAATTATCTTGAAGGATTCGCCGTCCAAGTCTTGCGTTAGAAACGCAAGCAGTAGCTCTTAACTTTATCTGTCGGCTATCTGTGCCGGGTGTCGCAGTAAAATATTTGATCTACGCCTGCCAATCACTAACATATATTTAGGTAACAAAGAAAACCTGCAATAAGGGCAGGTGGTCTAGCTCGGTTATGATACCTCGTTGACATCGAGGTGGTCGGGTGTTCAAATCACCCCCTGCCCACTTTTCAGCTAGATCAAATCAAGAATATTGGTGCGTGCCCGTTGCTTTCTCACGTTTATGAGCCCCATAAGTGCGATCAGTTTGTCGTAGGCATCAAGCCCAAAATAACGCAATAGCCCATCGACCTGCCTGTCGCTAAGGTCCGGGTCCTCGTATTTCCTGCGGTCTGCCTGTATGACCCTCCGCTGAAGAACTACTAGCTTCACCATGTTCTCTCCAAGGCGCATTTGTGCTCATGAACTAAAAGGCTTATGGCGTGCAAACGCCATGTTTATGATCCGGCAACCAGACTGAGGGTTACTGAGCTTCTGTCAATGCCGACTGGACACGCTGGGCGTGCATCGGCATCGAGATGTTGAAAATGACCCCCTTGTCGGCACCTGCGTTATTTGCCGATATCGTCCCACCATGAGCCTCGATAACGGTTTTTGTGATGTAGAGCCCGAGGCCCGTGCCCCTCTCATTTTCGCGGGTTATGGTTGCATATTTTTCAAAGAGTACCGACAGGACGTCGTCTGGAAAGCTCTGACCATTGTCCGTAATATTGATGGCTATTCTTCCAGTTTCATGTTCTGCGCGCACCTGGATAGTAATAGTCCCGCGTTTTGTGAACCTGAGCGAGTTGTTGATTATGCCGGCAAGCGCCTGTAACAGGCGTTTTTTGTCGCCAGTTATCATGATGTCTCCTCCGGGATCCATGTCGACATTGACCTTGATATCGCTCTCCTTGTTCACTATACCAGACGCTCCAAGCACCTCGTCTATCAGGCGCTTCACGCTGACAGGCTTCATGTCATAGGCAAAGTTCCCGCTTTCGATCTTTTCCACGTCTAGGATAGAATTTGCGACTCCTACCAACCTCCGGGTGCCGGATATGATGGAACTCCACGCGTCCTTGTCGGCCAAGATGCCTCTCTCTGCTCGGTCCACAGATTCGAGAATGGGTTCCAGCGGAGAGACGAGCTCCTGAGCGGCGATGGTAATGAAGTCCTCTTTCATCCTGTCCACCTGCTGGAGCTTTCCATAGGCATCGGATAGCTCCTGGTTGGCTAAAGCCAGCTGCTCATTCATCTTCTTGAATTCCTCTGCCTGGACCTCGAGCTGGGCGTACGCCTTTTTCAACACTTCCTCATTTCCGACAAGTTCAGCGTTTATGCGCTGCATGTCGCGAGCCTTCTGAGCCATCGAGTCAGCAAGGCTCTTCTTTACTTCGAGAACCTTTCTTCTCATCAGCTCGAGCATCAGGAGACTGCGGGAAAGCTCGTTTGCATTCATTACGGTACTTTTGGTTATCCTGCCGTTGTAGAGCTTTTGGCGAAAGTTGGTCTTGGCCAGCAACTTTATGGCATCGGTAACTTGCTTCAGCGGCGCCATGATCGTCTTTATCAGCGAAAGCAAAAGGCCCGCCATGGCTACCAGAGTTAGAAGTATTATCACGGGGATCAGGTCAGCCGTGCTGGACTCGGCAAAAGAAGGGAGCATGTAGATGGCAGCCGCTAGCGCCGCGGCGACAGCCGCAAACCTGATTGTGATCTGTGTTGTTATTTTCGTGACAATCAGCTCCCTTTACCAATACCTAATCTGCTATCGTCCTCATCTGATCGAGAGGGATTGTCTGTCCTAAACCTCTGTGTATGTATATCGCTCAACAGACAGCCGCACGTTTTCCGAAACTAATGATGCCAGATCAGGCAGCTGATTTTTCAGCCAGCGCCGTCTGCTCCTTCTGAGCCTTTACCGGAAGCGATATTGTGAACCTGGCACCCTTGCCTCCGTGCGCATCATTGTTATCTGCTCTTATCGTGCCGTTGTGCGCTTCGATTATTGTCTTTGTGATAAATAATCCAAGGCCAGTGCCCCTTTCGTTTTCCTGGGTTTTTGTGACAAACTTGCTAAAGAGCACCGGAAGGATCTCTCGGGGGATGCCGGGGCCATCGTCTGTTATGCTGATCTCTACCATGCCCTTGTCGTGGCTCGGCTTTGTCGCTATCGTTATGGTTCCGTTCTTGGCGAACTTTACTGCATTATTGATGATGTTGGAAAATGCCTGGATGAGCCTCTCCTTGTCGCCGACGATCATGAGGTCCTGATTCTCGTGCTGAGCGCTTATCGTAATAAGGCCGTCCTCGCTTGCCAGCTTTGATGAACTCGATGTTACGCTTTCGATCAATTTCTTTACATTGACTGGCCGCATATCATAGGTGAACGTGCCACTCTCTATTTTGCCAACGTCAAGAATATAGTCAGCAATGTTGGAGAGTCGTTTTGATTCTGACGCTATGGCTTTCCATGCTTCGTCAGTTGAGAGCAATCCCTTCTGAGCAAGTTGAACCGAGCCTATGATTGGCTGGATGGGCGTGCGCAGCTCGTGGGCCGCTATCAGGATAAAGTCGGTCTTCATCTTGTCCAGCTTTTGCAGCTTGACGTTTGCCTCCGACAGCTCTTCATTTTTCAAGGAAAGCTCGTCATTGAACCTTTGCAGTTCTTCGCGCTGCCCGACTAGCTTGGCGTTTGCCCTCTGGAGAACCATTTCTTTTTCGACAAGCTCGTCGCCTATCTGCTGGAGATGAATGTGTTTTTCCTTGATTGTGTTGTTCAT
>DADA01000089.1 GCA_002494895.1 Nitrososphaera sp. UBA210 | reverse complement strand
AAATCCTATGCTTGGTTCATCACAATTGGCATCAGGTTAGTAGGTTTCTAGAAAAGAAAGGTTACAGCCTTGTTGCTGATAATACTGAAGGTTTTGTCTTTTATAAGAGCCCTTGGGGAACTAAGCATACCATTCAAAAAAACAACAACATGAGTGTACACTTTGTGAAGATCTTACTTGAAAAATGGGGATACACGTATGATGATTTCATTCACTCCTACAGACCTCAACCCCAAGAAACTAACTAAGCAGTAGTCCAAACGTTGGTATGAGCCGAGAGTTAACAGGCAGAATTTTACTGGCAATGAGCCCCTAAGTTAACAGAACCGCCCAACATTATGCTTTTATAATGGATATGCGGATATAACCGCAGCTTATCGCTGGCTTGTGCCGTGGTAAATTTCTGACTTATCTCAACCACATGGCATGACATTGGTATAGCTAGAACGAACTGCAATGAGAGAATTAGAACGAAAGGAGGAAGTTGCTGAATTTCAACAGCCTCAGCAGGTCGCTACTTCAAAGCGCCCCAGAAACGAGAGGCCGACGGAATTCGACCCAAGCATAATGAAGGTCACTACGGATAGCGAGGATGCGGTTGGAAAGCTGATACTCCAATCGATTCCCTCAGAATCCCAGATCACCCTCGTCAGGTTCGAAGGGCCGAATATCGCGCTCTATACAAAGAATGCGAAGTTCGCGCTGACAGAGCTGACTTACTACCTGTCGGCGCTTTCAAAGACTTTGAAAAAGCGATTCATCATAAGGACGGACCCTTCCGTCAGGCTGCCCGAGGAGCAGACGCGGCAGGCAGTTGTAAAGTTGCTTCCAAAGGATGTGCTGGTATCCGCAGTCTTTTGCGACGATGCGAGCGGAGAGGTGGTGCTGGAAGTCAGCAGGCCAGAATCCATAGACCCCAACATGATCGTTGAAATTGCGCGGTCTACAGGCTGGATAGCACATACCAGACGTTCTCCCCACATCCCGTCATCTAGCATCAACATCATCCATTCAACCCTGAAAGGTTCAGCCAAGGAGAGAACCGATTTTCTGCAAAAGCTGGGCAAGAGGATATTCAGAGATCCACTCGTTGTGGGGAGCAACGGAAACGGCGCTTCCCATCAACATTCTCGATCAATGCCTGCATCCGGCAAGCCGCAGTCATGGTCCACAAACAAGGAGGAAGTGATGCTCTTTTGTCTTGGCGGCGTAAAGCAGGTCGGACGCTCCTGCTTTATCGTGGTTACTCCGGAGAGCAAGGTGATGCTTGACTGCGGCATCAACCCCGGAGAGATGTCTGGACTTGATGCATATCCAAGGCTGGACTGGTTCAATTTCGACTTTGACGATCTGGACGCCGTGGTAATATCCCATGCCCACATTGACCATCAGGGATTCCTGCCTACGCTGTTCAAGTACGGCTACAAGGGACCGGTATACTGCACAGAGCCGACTCTGCCTCTCATGACGCTTTTGCAGAACGACTCGGTCAAGATAGCAGACAGCAACGGTACATACCTGCCATTTTCTGGAAGGGATGTCAATGAAGTTATCAAGTATTGCATCACGCTTCCTTACGGGAAGCCCACGGACATTTCCCCTGACATCACGATAACACTCAACAATGCAGGTCACATCATGGGGAGCGCCACCGTGCACCTGAATATTTCCGGCGCGCACAACATCCTCTATTCTGGCGACTACAAGTACGCCAGGACGCAGCTTTTGGACAGCGCGGTCTCTATGTACCCTAGGGTTGAAACTCTCATCACGGAAAGCACCTATGGCAATTCCACAGACATAATGCCCGACCAGCAGCTGGTCTACCGTACGTTTACCGAGTCGATAAACAAGACTCTGACAGAAGGGGGCAAGGTGCTAATTCCGGTTCCTGCGGTAGGCAGGGCCCAGGAAATAATGCTTGTCATGGCAAAAGAGATGCATGACGGCCGGCTAATTGAATCGCCAATCTACATCGAAGGCATGATATCAGAAGCAAGTGCCATTCACATGTCCTACGCCCATTATCTTGGCTCGGATGTCCGCCGGTCGGTATCGCAGGGCATCAACCCTTTCCTTTCAGAGTACTTTACTGTCATTAGCGGCGGCAAGAGAGACGAAGTGCTGAACGACGACAGCCCCGTGATAGTCATGGCCACGTCCGGTATGCTCGAAGGGGGACCTTCAGTCGAATATTTTAAGCAACTTGCGCCAAATCCAAAGAACAAGATAATGTTTGTGTCTTACCAGATAAACGGTACGCTTGGGAGGCGAGTCCTTGACGGCGCCATGTCTGAAGTCAGCATGATGGACAAGACCGGAAAGGTAAAGGTGGTGCCTGTGCGCTCCCAGACGCAGAAAATTGACGGGTTTAGCGGACACAGCGACTTTAACCAGATACTAAGCTTCGTGGCCCGCGTGAAGCCAAAGAGGGTTCTCGTGAACCATGGCGAAAGGACAAAGTCCGAAAATACCGCCAGCGCCATCTATTCTCGCCTAAAGATAAGGTCGGCGGTGCCAGATAACAGAGAAATCGTTCGCCTG
>DADA01000071.1 GCA_002494895.1 Nitrososphaera sp. UBA210 | reverse complement strand
GATCGCGGGTTCGAATCCCGCACTTCGCATTTTTCTCACTCTCATTTTCCGTCAAAGGTTAACCAAAAGGTTAACCTAGTTGTTCATTGAGCATGGAATGGTTAACTACGTGGTCATTTGGTTAACCGCTGCTGGTCTCTGGTTAACTCAGAATCCTTTTATAGTTCGTTGAAGATTGTTATGGTATGCGGGATACCCAAATAGGAAGACAAATCCATAAAGAATGCTCTAGGACTGTGGGCGTAAAGCTAAAGGAGAGTGAAATAGCTGCGTTAAATCAGAGATTCAAGCTCAACGGTTTCGCAACTCTTGGTGATCTCGTCAGAAGCTATCTGAATGGAGAACTGTCAACGTCCGGTGGAACTGACCAGATTGAGCGGCTGTTGATGCGGCTAAAGGAAAGGAATATCACAGATCCGTTAACTGGTGAGATAACTCCGATTTTTTACAAGAATGTAGACATTGAAGACTTTCGGCGCTACCTGAGGAGCAAGTACAAGTACGGAAGATATGGCGATGATTTGACAAAGTATTATCAGAGGTTTGCAGAGTTCTTCTTTACCAAGCCTGAAATTGTTAAAGCGGAGTCCGGCAGAAATAGATCCTGGATTTGTGATGCAATGCGACGTTTTGCAGAGTATTATGACTACAAGTACCAAAAGCCGGAGATGAGAATGCTAATTCGGGAGATTATTGAACGATATGAGATCAACCGCCAGATGCGCAGGCACGACCAAGTGTGGATCGCAGATCAAGGCTATTTAGATAGCACAATCACGAAAATCCTGGGCACCTTCGCCGGAGATCTGGCGATTCTAATACGATTTGCGTTATTCTCGGGGCTCAGGGGCGAAGAAATTGCGTATGTTCATGGCAAGCCAATATGTGCAAGATTAGCCTCGTGTGGCTGCGAAAATCTCCACATCGTGAACAAGAGTAATGGTATTTCTGCTGTAGTAGTAAACAGAATAGTCGGCCAAAAGCATTGTTACTTTACAATCGTTCCTACCAAGGTCTGGATCGACTTTAGAGGGCTATCAAAGGCTGATTACGAATTTAGAAAGTTTGCGCATTTGAGGCTAAAGGAAGCGACTAATGGCGAAGTCGCCCTGATGGATCTCCGCAAGTTCAACTACAACATGAACGCCCGGTCGGAAATGAAAGAAATGGGTGCAGAGGTGCTGGCAGGCCGGGCAAGGAGTATATCCGCTAGGCATTATTTGTTGAATGAGCTGGATTTACTTGCAGAGCAGTATGGAAAGGCGTGGAAAAAATACATAGTAGTTTCAGCATAGCCTAGACCGGAATTGGTGTTAGGTAATGCCTAATATAATACCTAATAACTTCCCTTACTAGGTCCACTATCTATTGGCTGATTCTGATGACATGTGGTTATTGCTAGCGAAGAACTTCGAACATGTAGAAGGTGCGCAAATGTCTAACAGCCTCATCTGCCTGCTGGCATTAGCCGAGTCGGAAGAGCCAATGTCAACTACAGACATATCAAAATACATTGCAAGAAAGACCAATGGCCAGATCTACAAGGTATCAGCAACCATCAAGGAGTCGCTAGAGAATAGGCTAAAAAAAGCTGGATATGTTGAGGGAAATGATATCCCGAGCAGGCAAAGAAGTAAAGACAGCAGGAAAAAGGTGCGCGCGTCTCTTTATAGAATCACTCCAAAGGGAAGAAAATTATTGAAGGGATGGCTAGGTTTCCTGAGAGCTTTGTCTAACTGATTTGTTAAGGGGAGTGCGGACTGGCATAGGTGTTTCACATGCCGATTGTTACTGGCATAATGCTGAGACTTCTCTAACCCTTGTTATCTTCGTTCAGCCGATTCTTCTATTGCGTTTCTTAATTTCTTGTGATCTCTAATTTTTCCTGACAGAATTAGCCGCTCAAGCGAGCGTATTGTATTCTTGTGCATTTGATTTGCTTTGATTGCTAGCTCAGCATAGAAACTCCACGGAATTTTCTCATTTATTTCTTCAATTTTCCAATGCTCGTTAAAATATATCATTTCCTCAAGGTGTCGCTTGGACAAGCCTTTCCTGTCAATTTTCTGACCCAAGCGTTCAAGAATATTTGATTTCATTAACCAACTTTCACGTCTGTCACGTCGTGGAAGAGAACTTTCAAAATCATTTATCACCTTGCCTATATGCCAGTAATTTGTGGCCCTGTCAGTGTCCTTAGCCTTGTCATAAAGAGGTGTAATCATGCCAGCCAATTCTCCCATGTGGTTATCATCCTCTTCCTCTTGTGTGGCCCTGCGAACAAATTCATCAGGATTAGCCATAAGATCGTCCACACTGGAAAATGACTCGAGCTCGGTAACCCTGACCTCGTTTCCTTCGGCATCCTTCAGGATTTTTCTTTTCATCTGCTGATCGCCAGAAGTTTCATACCCGTCCACCTGCCGAGCTCGTGACTCCTAGTGATGATTTCATCAAGCGTCTGCTTGATTTTTTCCGAAGAAAGCTCTTCTCCGCTCTCTTCCGTAGTGTCGATTAGGCCCCGATACTTCAACCTGATCAGTTCTTCACCTGCAGCTACAACAAGATGATAGACTAGCGCTTTCGCTGCGTTCCTTCTGATGTACTCTATGGTCCCATGCTTATAGTTGACGTATATCACGTTCGTGGGTGGTGGAAAGTATCTGACAAGCCTTCCATCATCGAACACTCCAAGCTTCAAGTTGACCCTGATGGGCACTTTCTTGCTGTCCTTCTTTTTCTCTTGTCCAAGGTCTTTAAGCTTCTTCTCATCTTGTATTGGCTGGTCAGGTTCGACATCAAACCTCTTAGTATTTTGATGTACTACCGCACCTTTAGCGTTCTTAACATGTAGAGCTGCAACGTAGATCCCCTTCGCCGAATCATTTGCCAATTCACATTTGAATTCAAACTCTTTCTCAACTTTACCTTTGAATGTAAGTCCGGTATGCTCGGTATCACATATTTTCGAGCCATTGGGATCGATGACCGTAAACTGAACGCTGTAGTTCTCTCTCTTATCCTGCTGTGAATTTGCAACAACAGTCTTGGCAAGCACGGTATCTCCTAACCGGTACTCTCTGTGATCTAATAAAAGATACCGTATGTAAACGTCCGTGTACTTTTCTCTGTTTCTGCTCTGCTTGGGAACATCACCAAGAGGATCTATGTCTGCAAAGCCCTCGAGAAAGGCTCTATTAAGAAGCTCTTCTGCCATGATCGCCTCACGAAGGGACTGCTTGTCAACCGATGTTTCTTTTTCATACATTGGTTTTAAGAACTGCTGTACCAGGTCATCTAGGTGTTTCCTTGTGACCTTCCAAGCATCATGGTCCCGCATGAATTTTGAATGGTTTGGCTGCTCTGCCTCACGTAAATACTCAGCTTCAAGTGTCCCAAAGAAACGGTTGTTGTGTGGAGGTGGTATTGATGGCTCCCACCATTCTATCGTCTGCCCATTAACAGTTATTGCTATTTTCCCTCTGAATTCGGCCGGAACATCACTTCCCTTATTATAGTACAAGTTAATGTCAGTGACCGTACCTTTCTTTTCGACTGGCTTTCCGTCACTATCCTTTGCCACATATTGCACAGATATGTCAGCAAACTTCTTCTGGACTGTAAAGGGAGGTTTCCTAAGCGGAGGAATCTGATAAATTCTGTCGCCCACCCTATAGGAGATCTTTGCGTTCTCGTCCTGTATGATTTTCCACCAGGCAAGCTGAATATATCGTATCATACCGTTGTAGTCTGCGAAATCATTCTGAAAATCAGGTCTTAGCCCATAGACTGTTATAAGGGTACCCGGGTGGTGAAGCTTTCTCTTTACAACCTTTAGCACATTATTTTCATTATCGTCATATCGCGCATTTCGATCTGTGTATAATATCCTGTACTTGCCCTTCACTACCGTTTCTGTGATCATGTACTGGCCTGCTGCCACCAAGACAAATTTACCCTGACCTCTGCTGCCACCCTTCCCCTTCTGAAACGCCTTTTCAGAAAACCAGAGGCTCTTGTAGTACTCCCATTGCACTATCCCGGTAGTACCAAAGTCCTCGATCTCAAGTTTTTGTTCATCCGGAAGATAACGTATTTCTGTCCTCCAATTCGTCACAGGACCTGACATGGCGTCGTGAGCATTTTGTACAGCTTCCTTCTGTACAGCATCCAGAATGCCGTCATACTGATCCAAAACAACCTTAGTTGCTTGACTCCAGTTTACCCGTGGTTCTTTTAGATCGAGGTACTTTTCTACCGCAACGGCGATACCTTGGCTACGGTGCCTGCTTGCTTTCATGTATATCCATCACCACTGACCGTACTCTCAGCGACAAGGTAGTCCAGCATGCATCTGACGAGTATCATCCTCTGATTTGCCTCGATATCCTTATTCTTCTTCAGCTTATCGAGTATATATCCAATAGTGCATGATCTGCTGCCGAGTGATACGTGTTCGCCCTCTCTGCCAGGCTTTGATCTAATCCACTTTTCAAGTGCAGATACCGGATCTAGACTTTGTGCCACAAGTTCTATTATCGCTCCCCTCAGCTTTGTTATAAGATGAGGGTCATGCTTTGCAAAATATTTTGCAAAGCCCGCGTTCATGGCCTCCTGTACCTGCGTGTCACTATATACAACCGCACTTATCATGATTGCAGGGATATAGTAGATGTTCTTCTTGATCTCCGCGAGCACCTCTATTCCAGTTCCATCGGCCGCCATATCATAATCCAGTAGGAGCAATTCGTACACCTTTCCACCTCCAATCGCCTTGAGAACCTTCTTGGCTGAAAGGTAATGATCTATATTGAATTCGTTTTTTAGATTCAAGATAATGGATCTCGCAGATTCTACATCATCGTCCATGAAGAGAATGTTCCACTTGTTATTTTGTGGCAATACCCATCACCGATTTTGGCAAGAAGATCTTAAATGTAGCACCACTTCCCAACTCGCTGTTTATCACTTCGATCTGTCCTCCCTGATCCTCCACTATTTCCTTGACAATCGTGAGTCCAAGGCCGATCCCATTTTTCTTTGTCGTGAAAAACGGCTCAAAAATTAGTTTCCTGTTCTCGGGTGCTATGCCTGTTCCGTTATCACTGAAGGTAAAGTTGAATCCGTTTTCATCAACATTCGCTGTGAACTTCACAATCGGCTTTGGTGTTGTTTTCAGGAAGTATGCAGCATTGGTAATGAAATTTATTAGAATGGAGTCAAATTCTGCACGGTTCATGTGAATCATCGGCAGACCCGGATTTATGTTGGCAATTACCTGTACTCCACGCTTTTCTAGGACATTCTTGAATGGACTTAGTACGTTGTTGAGTACATCGCTGACATTGAGATTAACTTTTTTCTTGCTCGTTGCTGAAGCAAATCCAAGTATATACTGTATGAATTCTTGAATCTTCACAGTGTTCGACCGAATAGTTTGCAAGTTTGTGACAAGGTCGCTTTCGCTTATTGAATGACTTCTAATATCCTGAATCAATCCCGTCGATGTGTGCAGAAGAATAGCTATGGGTGCTGATATTTCGTGAGAGATTGAAGAAACGGTGATGCCAAGCGCTGCCAGGTTCCTGTATACCTGCATGGTGCTGATACTTTCCTGTTCAACTTTGGTTATCTCAGATTTAACATCCTCGATAATTTCCTCAGCAGCCTTGCGATCTCCAGCCCTCAGATCGGCCTTTCCAACTATCTGTTTAAGGCGATCCATGTTATCATTAATCTCAGCCTTTGGTTTGTCGTTCTTTTTGGTTTCCTTTTCTGATTCACGTCTAAAAAGTGAAAATGCTGTGATCGATCTATCAAGGAAATCTAACATGTGATAATATGCAAGGTTATGGATCAGACCTTCCCTAGTTGTAGTATCCAGCAGGTTCGTACTGGCGTCGCGTGAAACATGGATAAACCCAACTATCTGATTATTTGATGGAATCTTTTTACCAAATCTCTGCATCCTTTTGAAATTTAGCCCTAGCCAGTCATCACCAGGGTCACCGTAGGGTTTTACCCGGAACCCATCCCTGTATATCTTTAACCCACCAAATTCCTTGAGCATGGTGACAATTTCTTTCAGCTTAAAGACTTTGTATTTGGTCTTCTCATCGCCTCTATCGAGAGGAAAGAAGTACATATCAAGTTTAATTGGACCGCATTCAAAATTGTCTGTCTTTATCGCGTCATCATGCACGATCTTGCCATCCCTTTTTATTACGTAGTGTATACGGTTTTTACTTATCGATGATTTCAGTTCGTACATCGCTTCCTTTAGCAGTTTGCTTTCGACTTTTTTTCCATACTTTTTGAATTCCGGAGCGTATACCTGAATTTCAAAGTCATTTATCTGACCAGGAGGGATCAGCATGCTCAGTTGTTTTTCCAGCTCCTCAACCGCGATCTCTCCCCAAGAATCCCTTAATTTTTCGAGCACAATTTCGAGACCGCTATTCTTGAAATCCTTCTTTGGTGATGAAATTACTTTGTTTCTGATTTCGTCAAATATTGCACCCTCCATCGCATATAGGCTCCAGTCTATGTACATTGTTACGGATTGATCCTGATTCTTGGGATTGGAGATAAGCGTAACCTGATCCGCAAGCCGCTCGACAGCGAATCTCCCGATTCCCTTCTCACCAACAACACGTCGTTTGCCTCCCGGTGAGCGCGTGACTCTTTCCTTCGTGTCAGTACCAACGACCATCCACTTAGTCTTTAAGTCATTGTAAGTCATGCCAACTCCATTGTCCCGGATCCGGATCCTAGCATCAGCCCCTTTGATATTCTCAAATATAATTTCGACTTTTCTAGCGTCCGCGTCGTATGCGTTCTTCACCAATTCTGATATCGCAACTATTGCGTTTGATACTGACTCCCTCCCAAGAAGTTTCGCGACCCTCCCGCTAAACCTAAAGGACAGGGGCTCGAGTTCGGTGCTCAACTTCCTCCCTCCGACATTGATCCCGCTATTCTCCGAGGTTTATTATATGCATTAGTCGCTTTCGCAGAGTGAGTTAATTGGTTTCCGGGAGGAGAGGAGACTGCCAGAAGCTCTCTCAACCCCCCGACCAGCGATCTGGCATGTATCATATGCTCGATTATGACATCTTGGAATTTGGCCGCATCTGACAATCTTGTATTAACGTAGTTCTGCACCTGATGTAGGTTTTCACGAGTTTTTTCGGCCTCTTTTCTGGCATTGTCTACGTAACGCACTGTTGCTTCAAATTCATCCCCGTTAATCCAGTTCGCAAGTACCCCCATTACTTTCTCAGCCTCGGTCACCTCCGCTTCCTTACTCTTCATAATCTGTTTTGCCTCGAACCAGTGAATGACTGCCTGCCTTAATCCAATATATGCCAGTGGCGCATATTCAGGTTTGGCCAACACGATGGTATTGCCTGACTCATCTTCTGTAACCCAAGCCTTAGTGCTCAGTGCCTCTCTTGGAAATGATCTGCTTACAAGAATTCCCCATCTTGTTCCATCTTCCTTCATATTTTTTTCCAGCTGTCTGAGAAAGTCGCTGCCCCAGGTTTGCTGATATTTGACGCTGATAGTGACGGTGCCGCATGTTCTTCCCTTGTCTTTAACGGTTGCCGCTATGTCTGTTCCATGTCTCGCAGCCCTTGTTTCAGAGAATGAATCGGTCGGTACGGATTTCTTTAGATCTAGGAGCGTCATCATCTCTCCAACTTCACCGATGCCGGCGCCAACTATCTTTTGCTTGATCTCATTCATGCCTTGTCTCAGCTCTGTCAATTCATGGAGTCTTTCTTTCTCGAGTTGCTCAACAGTCTTCGATCTCTCAGTGATTTCCTTTTGGAACTCCTTAAGTAAACGAATCTGTTTTTCCTCGTACTCTTTGACCAGCCTTTCCTTTTCTTGGCCATCCGCTTCTGAGAGCTCGTGAATGAACTGCTTCTGTCCTTCAGTGAATTTCTCGGCCATCTGTGTTGAAGACTCTCTCAGTTTTGCTACAGCGTTGTTGACCTGCAGCTCTATGCCAGTCTTTTCTGGATCAAGTCGTCGCAGGGCTATTTCTGCTATTCTCAGCACGTCCCTTATTGTGCCGTTTTTCACATATTCCTCGATCATGCGAATCTCTTCGAACGAAAGACCAAGCTTTGCCAGAGATGTCAGTCCATTAGTACTCCCGCAGATCGGACACTTTGTAATCTGCTCTGTGCTGCTTCTTGTCTTCACGAACGGCTGTCCTCCATGTGCATTTTCTTTAGGAGGAACTGCTTGGTCCTTCTGCATATCTCGTCGACTCTTACGAGGGATCGACAAGCGGCATCGTTTAGTTGTGCATCCCATCCTGCTTTCCTTGCAAAATACAGACCAGATGCAAACAGGGTTGTTCTGCCAAACCCGTTGATTGTTGTGGCTCCTTGCATGCCTTCTTAAGAGAAAGCTGATTGACTCTAAGTGTACTTTTATACTAGACTACCATACCACTAGACCAGTTGCCTTCCCAGCAGGACCCCCACATTGGCATTCACTTCTCCCAAGACCCGGGAACGGATAGGAGAATGAACGAGGTGCTGCGAGTTATCGAAAATCACCCATACGGCATTAATTTTAACGCGCTTGCTGAACTGACTGCGCCCCATGTCTCTAGAAGCACCCTTGAGAAGTGGTTGGATACATTTGTCAGCTTCGGCGTGATAGAACGAGAAAGAGGTAGAAGAGGTCAGAGAAGCATGATCAAATCATCTGGAAGCTACAGGAATTGGGTGGATGCACAAGAGAATTATGAAATAACTCTGGGGGTTTACGGCAACAAGCTATCAGAACTCAAAGCTGAATCTGCGAAGAGGAAATTCCGCTCTACAGATTATTATACGCTTTATAGACTCCAAGTAGATATATGCAGGCTGCCTTTCGACAGTTACATGACTGGGATGCGATATTCCCAGCAAGTTGCAAACTATCTCCGCGATGCAGTAGATGTACAAATCAAGTTGATGTACCATGAACTGGCTAACATACTGGCACAACAACAGAACCACCATGATCTGGACCATATACATATTTTCGAGCAAGTTCAGACGATTGTGGACTTATCTGCCCGCCTTCAGCTCGCGGCGAAGGATAAACAGAACATTGGCCTGAATATGCTTCGAACTACATTAAGTACCGCAAGGCGAAGGCTTAATGTCCTGCTCGGTGAGATGACCTAAGCAGAATGGATCTTGGTTTGTTCATGGATGTGGGGGGGAAGAAGAAAATTCTTGTCAAGAGCGTCCTTAAGTGGAACAAGAATCATATGGCAACATATCCGTGGAGGCAAACAAACGAACCTTATCATATACTCATTGCAGAACTAATGCTGCAAAGAACGAAGGCTGACCAAGTAGCAGATATTTACAATAATTTCCTACAGAGATTTCCCAATCCAAATGTCCTTGCAGGTTCAGAAATAACAGAGATTCGCAGCGCCATTAGATCGCTCGGATTGGCGTATAAAGAAACTAGACTTAAGAATATGGCTGAGGCCATATCATTGAAATATTCGGGAAAGGTCCCTAGTAGCAAGGACGATCTTCTTGCGCTGGATGGTGTCGGGAATTACATTGCCTCCGCTGTGCAGTGTTTCGCATTTGGCCGAGATGTTGCTATAGTCGATGCAAACATAATCCGTGTACTAGGCAGAGTATTCTCTTTGAAATTTCACTCTGAATCGCACAAGGATAAAGAAGTATGGAATATTGTTCAATCGCTTATTCCTAGTAAGGCAGCAAAAATGTTCAATTGGGCAATGATCGACATAGGGAGGACTATTTGCACTCAGAAAAATCCCAGATGTAAGATTTGTCCGCTCAGAAAGATTTGTGACTTTGCATCTTATGCTGAATCGCAATAGGTGGTTGCGCTGCTAGACTTTCTTTTACGGCCACGGCTACAACCTTTGCAAAAAGCGGCGGCACAGCATTGCCAATATGAACATACTGCTTTGTCCTAGGTCCTTCAAAGACAAATCGATCATCGAAGGATTGAAGTCTTGCGGCCTCCCTTGCAGTTAGCGTTCTATTTTGTTTCTTATCTGGATGAACGAACATAAGACCATCTTTAGATAAATGTGCAAGAATTGTCGAGGAAGGACGATTCCAAGGCTGTTTCTTATATTTATCTAGAAAGATATCCTTCCTATATGGATTAAACCTCTGCGGCAGATCTTTTATCCACTGTCCGGGTCGTAACATGCTGAAAATTCTTAAATCCCGTTTGCTGTGCCTTCTCGCGGCGTGGTTGTAGATTCCATCTGAATCTTGCCTCCTCTCAATAGCATAGGTAGATAGCTGCTTTCTATTTCTGTACTTCATGAAGTTCTTGCCTGCACCGACTTGTAAACGTGGGAGATCCGCGATTGCATCGTGTACTGTCAGACGCCGGTTCTTAGCAGGATCATCGTCGGAATGTGTCTCGATAATATCCGGATTTTCTAGACCCAATCTATTTCCCATGACAAGTGCCCTTTTTCTGAATTGCGGTATCCCGAAATCGGCTACATTCTTTCTGTAAAAGGAAATTGTGTATTGGTTATTTAGCTCACTTTCTATACTGGCCTTTATTTTGCCATCCTGAATCGAGAGCATCCTTTCCACATTCTCCATTACAAAGAATTTTGGCCTGACTTCGAGCACAAGTCGGAGGAACTCGCTATATAGTCTATTCATTGGGTGGTTAACTGTACTCGGTATTCCGAGGGATCTCCATTTCGCAACAGCAACTGTGCTGAATGCCTGACAAGGAGGTCCTCCCGCAAGAACGTCTAGCTCTTTAGTTCCGGTCTCAGCGAAGATATACCCACTATCAACATCCTCAACATTCCTGATCCTTCCCCTGTTCTGATGGTGTCTGTTGAAGGTCTTGATGGCCCATTCATCAGAGTCGATTCCCAGCAGAATGTCAAAACCTGCTTGACGGAAGCCTTCAGACAGACCCCCACATCCGCAGAATATGTCTACAACCACTGGCCTCGCTGATTCTGACATGTTTCCCACCGTACTATCGGAGGGAGTTCTATTAAAGCATCCTAGTCAGGGAACGCGTAGCACCTTGCACAGATCTCTAAACCATGCTTTCCCTGTGAATCTTTAACTCTGGATAGGGAACCTTGGAAATTGGGAGTCGGATTTTCCGAGAGGAAAGGTCTTTGAAAAGCGCATAAACGCGAGTCTCACCGCATTGGTTCAGGAAGGACTTTGAAAATTTTAGTGTAATCGTCCAGTATTACCAACCTAGACCATCGCATAATATAATGTCCCGCCAAGTTAGATCATGTGCATACGGCAACCGGGGCTCACGGCATCAGTATGCTGAAACTAAAGGAGTTAGCTGGCTCTAAGCTCAAACAAAACTGCCCGTTGCGGCTGCTAACAAAGTTGCAGTTGCCGGCAACCTGCTATATATTGCCTGAACCAAGTGAATACGCATTCAGATCACATCAAAAAGCGGCATTAAGGAATTTTCTTATCGGAGATATCCATCCCACGCACTATGAAGATTACTGAAAAAAGGATGAACATGAAAAGACCCAAGGGGCCGTGCTTTCGTATAGAGCAGTTTGTCCTAATATCATTTTTCAGAAATTAGGTTTCATCTTCCTCAATCTCCTTTGCTTCACATATGTTCCAGTAGTCACAGAATCTGCAGGTGTGATAGGACGGAGTTGGTTCAAACTGTTCCGAAAGTATCCCGCTGACAAGAGAGCCTATCCCTTGCTCTGATTGCTGGACACTATCTTTTGTAACCTGGTAGATCACCGGCTTCTCCTTTCTCACATACAGCAAGGTTGCGGTTGCAGGCAACTTGCCGTATAGTGTCTGAACCGCAAGTGAATATGCATTCATCTGGATATCCTTCTTTATCGCATTGGCACTTAGCACGGATTTGCCTGTCTTGTAGTCAAAGACTTCATACTCTCCTGATGGCGTCATGTCTATTCTGTCAATGAATCCCCTCAGCTTTTTCCCCGCAATTTCGATCTCGAACTGCGTTTCAGCACTGACAGGATTGCATCCAAGCCCCCTGCGCTCGGCACACCAGCGAACAAAATATTGCAACATCTTTTCCGCGCTTTCCCTGGCTTCCTGCTCTTGCATTGTGCTCTGGTACGCGTTAGAGACCCAGTATTTGTCAAGCAGGGCCAGCGCATCTTCCATCGTTGGAAGATACCCTTTCTCTTCTATCTGGCGCCGGGTCAACCCTTCCGCAACAGCGTGGACAGCTGTCCCCAGATCAAAGTAGGTCCTGGCCTGCGTCGGGACTTCAAGCACCTGGGCAAACTTGTATTTCAGGGGGCATTTCTGGTAAGTGTTCAGAGCCGAAGGGCTAAAGTGGATATTGTCGGGATCAACGAGTGCGACATGATGGTCATCCCTCAGCTGCATCTCTATTGCCTTTCTTTTTTCTTCTGCAAGAGGCTGTTCAAGCCCGTGCGGAAACACGTCCTCTATCTTGAATTCAGCAAGCGGTCTGCCAGACTGATAGTATGCAATGACGGCAAGCTCGACCATCTTTTCAAGCGCGCTATTGAGCTGCATCTGCTCGATGAACTTTGTGACCAGCAGCTGGTACTCGTGCTTAATCTGCTCAACCCTGCTGTCATTTGCGGCCACAAGCGGCAGGTCAACATCGGCATCATAGTGCATGAACTCAACATGCGGGTTATTCTCGATATCAAGTTCCGTCAGAAATAGCGATGGCTTTGTCTTTCTGGCATTGTCGCCATAGAGCTCTGCAAGCGTCAGAAACAAGTGGTGCTGGGCACGGGTCATTGCGACATAGAGAAGCCGGCGTTCTTCTTGCAGGAAAAGCTCCTTTTCACTCAATTCTCCTTTTCGTACGTTGTGCGAAAGCTCGCTTGGGCAATAGAATTTCTTTTCCGTAAAGCGCATAGGGAGTCTTCTGTCGGCAACGTCAACGACAAACACGATCGGAAACTCTCGCCCCTTGCTCTGATGAATCGTAGTGACAACAATGGCGTCCAGGGCAGTCTCATCCTGCCTTATGTCGATGTCAAAGTCATTCATCATGTCAAGGTGATCAAGCAGGTCCTTCAGGGTGGCCTTCTTTGTGATAGCTTCGAAATCCTGAACCAGGTGCATGAATTCATGCAGAGCCAGACGGTTTTTCTCTGATTCCGGAGTGGGATTCTTTAGCGTCCTCCTGTAGATGTCGGTCTGGGCCATCACAACATCGTAGACAAAATCATACAGCGCTTTTTTGTTGCGGGCATCAATGATCCGCATTACCTGCTGATAGACGTCACGAACGAGATTCGGGTTTGAAATGTCGCCGGCAATAGGCGAGGTGTCTGGCATTGTCGCCAGCTCTTCCATCACAGTGTGAACAAAGTCTGTGCCAAAGTTGCGGTTGCCGTTATAGTCATCTTTCCGGGAGCCCAATTTTTCGCCATCTGGACCCATCGCATTCTCAGCTCTACGTCCCAGCTTTCTTGTCTTGTGCTTTGCCTCGTGGTTAATGATCTTGATGTCTTTTTCCGGCAGGCCGTGTATCATCATTATGCGTGCAAGCTCGACGCCATTGGCCAGCGGGTCACTGGCCACCTTTAGGTATGCAATCAAGTCCCTGATTATCCCCAACGCAAAGATGCGTGTCTCGCCGATGAAGGTGCAGGGCAGGCCTTGAGCCCGGATCGACCTGGCAAACTTGACCCCTTCGAACCTGCGCCTGGAGAGTATAGCAATGTCTCTGTATGATATGGGAGCAGTGCTTCCGTCCCTTCTCTTTAGCTCCTTGCCCAACAGTTCTTCCCTTATCTTTTTCCCAACATAATCGACCTCGGCGGCGTCTGTGGAGCAGCTGGCGACTACGACCCTGCCGTCCTCGTTTTCAGAATAGAGATCCTTCAATTCCCTCTCTGGAACAGGATCGAGCAGCTGCTTGGCAAGTGCGACGACTTTTTTCGTGCTTCGATAATTCTGCTCCAGCTTTTCTATCCGTGCATTTGCGCCATAATGTTGCTTGAAATCCTCGAAAATGGTAAGGTACGCGCCCCTAAAGTGGTAGATGCTCTGGTCATCGTCGCCTACCGCTGTAACGTTGCCCGAAGGGCACAACAGTTTCACAAGCTCTAGCTGGGCATAATTGTTGTCCTGGAACTCGTCCACAAGAACATGAGCATACCTTTCCTGGTAGCGCTTTAGCACATCATGCCTCTTTCGAAACAATTCGACAACGATCTGAAGCATGTCGTCAAAATCAATGAGCGATTCTTTACGCTTGAATGATTCGTAACTTTCATAGACCTTTTGCAGGTCGGCGAGCTGGTTGACAAATGCAATCTGCTCTTCGATGTCCTCCAGGTCCGGAGTGGCCTGCTCGGCTGCTTTCCTGCTTGCTTTTTTCTTGCCGTTGCCCGGGCTCTGCCCACTGGCGGCAATCTGGTCTTTTTGGGCAACGAGCTCTGCCTTCTTTCTCGTCACATAGTCCTTGAGCTCTTTGGGCGAGACAAGCTCGTCTCTGAACGCGCTTATCCCGTCAATAATGGACTCGATTACGTCAACTGCATTGTTGCCAATCTGGATTGATTCAAAGCCAAACTTGTCAATGTTTCGAAGCCCCCAGACAAGGGTATTTGTCCTGGTAATAAGGCCGGACTTGTAGCTAATGCCGGTGTCAAACACCGATTCTTCAAGAACGCTCAGGCAGAATGAGTGAAAGGTAGAGGTCTCGACTTCTGCACTCTTGGTCTCTTTCTCTATGCGGGTCCTCATCTCTTCTGTGGCTTTTTCAGAGAATGTCAGACAAAGAATCTCTGAAGGCTTGATCCCGTGATGGTCGATCAGATGCTTTACACGATAAACTATTGTGCGCGTCTTGCCGCTACCCGGACCTGCTACTATTAGCAAAGCAGCATCAGGATCGCATTCGACGGCTTTGAGCTGGGCTTTGTTCAGAGCCATATCTGCCTGCAAGATCAATCCCATGTTCTCTCACCTAATATCCTTGACGGAAACTAGCCTGCTCTAGTTCAGTTCCGCAGTTCTCACAGACGTATTGCAGGATATCCCAATCATAGTACTGGGTCAAGGCTGTATGGCAGTCAGGGCATTCGGTATCCCCTGATGCATCATCAATTACGACATCAATTTCGACTATATCTTGCCTTATCGGTTCAGCTAGCGCCATTTCTATCACTGGTAGAACCTGTAGTTGCCAGGCGAACAGGTCATGATGCCTTCCATTCTGGCAACTTCCTTTAGCTTTTTGTCATAGGTAACAAGGACTGCACTTGTGTTCCTGCAATGAACGAGGTAATGGCTATCCGGGTAGTGGCACGATAGGTATTTCTGGTCAAGCTCGTTGGCGTCTCTTTCTATGGATTCGTCGTCCACGAGGCGTTCTACCGTCCCCGATGAAAACGAGCCCGCCAGTCGCTCTGCCTCTTCAAGCGGAATCCGGGCTATCCTGGATACTTCCTGCACCACCAAGTCTGGGACCAGCAATTCTAGATCTTTGCGCCGGCTCAGTTTCTTTTGAAACGCAACTGCGTCAGGCCTGCCATCTTTTGCTGCAATTATTGTGCAGCAATCAAGTAGGACTTTTTGATTTGTCATACCATAGAGATGGTGAAATCGGCTTTTATGGTTGTTGACGTTAATATCGTGAACAACATTTATATCGTTAGCAACTAATTCGAATAGTCGTGAGAGCCAATCTCAGGGTGCATATTTCACCAGTCGGGTTCGACCCGCCTGCCCGCGTGACAGGTCCTCTAGTGGAGTTTAGAGCCGACAAAGTCTACCTCCTCTCCAAAAGCAAGACCGATGCCGCGTCTGACAGAAGAAAGCAAGTTCATCAGACCCTCGAGAAGCATCCACACATAGAGGTCCACGATGCTTATGCGGACATTTTCGATCTTTTTGGCTGCCTGGAGGAGTACAGGCGGATCTTCGAATCGGAAAAGGGCAACCACGTTCATGTTAACGTCTCTACAGGAAGCAAGATAGTGTCGATTGCTGGCATGATAGCGTGCATGCTCTGGAAGGGAACACCATACTATGCCAAGCTTGACTATGAAGAGGGTGGGCCGTCTGTGACCGCGGAAAAGCGCAAGGTCACGGCCACTGACTTTTTGCCTGTATATCAGATCATAATGCCGACGACCGAGTCGCTGCAGGTCCTGTCAATTATCAGTAGAGCTCCAGCCGAACGTATAACGAAAAAAGAGCTGATAGATGAGCTCCAGGCACTGAAGCTCATGCCGGATTACCAGCCGTCGCAGACAAGGAGCGCGCCCCACAGCAGACTCCGCGCCATCCTCGATCCACTCGAGAAAGAGTGGCACTTTGCCGAGGTAAGAGCAAGGGGGAGAAAGAGCGAAGTAGCGTTGACAGAGCAGGGGAGGAGCGCGTTGAGAATATTTGGTGCCGGTGATTCCCTAGTCAAAAGTTAGCTTCTATCCTGGAATACATCTCTGAAAGGAACCTTCATTTCTAGCTAGTCCATGGGCACGGAACAGGCACCCACCACATCATCCCAATCGTCATCATAGCCAAGATCAAGAGGTATCATGCACTGCATGGTGAAAGTGTTTTCCTCTAGTCCTCCACTAAGATCACCAAAAGTGTCGGAGTATGCGTTGTCGACCAGCATGTAAACACCTGACGTCACCGGGGAACCGTAAAGATCAGTGCTATCTTCTTCCAGTTCATAATAGACTATGCCGCCAAGAAATTCTTGGAACGTTTCAATATCATCAGATAATCTGACAATAGTGGCAGCGTGATCTATCGATTCAGTGCTTACTGCATTCACACCGACCACATAGGCCTCCACGTTGAAGTAGTTATAGAAGGCGAGTTCCAACGTAGCCGTGTCTTCACAATCACCGTACCTCTCTTGAAAGGTCTCATTTGGCGTCTGCCTGAAGTCCCTTCCAGCTCTATTATCGCCTACAATGCTCCCTACTACCGGGTCAACCTCGTCTTCATCGTCATATCTGTACTCGATATTCTCTTCAACCCAATAATAGAACTCTTGAGCCTCACCAATGTCTATCGCATCGTCTCCGTTATTATCGAAACTTTCAAAAAATTCACCAAGCTCGGGCGACACAATGTCTTCAGGAATCGTCGATTCGTAGTCGGTCGGAATTTCCTTGTCATCCACAGATACATAATCTGCGAGGAAATCGTTCTTGATGTTTTGAATAATGACTTGTCCCTGAGCGGCAAAGTCCTCCAGTGCCTCCGAAAGGTCACTATAGGCCCCCACAAACTCCTCATCTAGTCCAAGGTCTGGATAGCGTTCTCGGTAAAGATCCATCCCATCAGCAAAGTTGCCTACGTCTCCTGCAAGCTCGTCTACCCCTCTGTAAAAGAGCTCCAATTTTGGAAGAATGAGATCGGCGTCCTCAACAGTTTGTATGTATTGCAACTCGTAGTCTATTTCATCTGCCTCTTCAAGAATATCCAAGATCTGGATAAGAATGATGCTCTGATCCCTGCGAATTTCCATTGAAAGCTCTAGGATCTTGGCTTGATCTTTGCTGAATATGCTTTCATTGTCTAGGTAAATCTCGTTTGCGCTTTTTATCTCTGCCCTTGCTTCGCGTGCCTTGTCCTTCGCATCGTCGGAATTGCCAACGCTGAAGGCATCAAAAGCTTCGGAGAGCAATAAATCGGCGGCTGAAACGTGATCGAAAATCAGGTCTTCATAGTATAACGAATCGTCATCTAAGAGACTATCCGAGTATGGTTGCAGGGGATAGGTCCCTGTAGGAGGTGCAGATTCAGTCACCGTAAAGTCCTTCTGAGCCACACTTGAAAGGATCTGTGGGTTACTCAGATCGGATACTACGAATGCTCTAACCTCGTAATTATCGTCTTCGCCTGTCGTCCAAAGACTTCCCATGTTGTATGATTGGTACGGTTCAAGCCTACCGCTTTGAAGCTGGAGGGATATCGTAAAGCCGTCAGAATCTCTGATTTCAATTATTATTACATAAGGCTGCACTTTTGGCGTGTCATTTCTTATATCGCAAAACAGAAGTGTCGGATAACCAGACGGAATGGAGCTTATTTCTCTATCCTCGGAATTCTTGATTCCGACTTGTGGTATCGTAATTTGATAAGAAGAATCACTTTCAAGCGCAATCGCATATCGGGGAAACATCACCACCAGGAGGTTTAATGCTACCAGCGATGTGATGAATGCCGAACGTCGCATAATATGGAGTTAAAGAAATGACTTGAATTATAGTATGTATGTAATGGTCCTTTACTACAGGATTTCCGAGTACATTATTGAATCCGTCATATCCCACCAATGAGCTCTAAAGGACTAAGACTTCATGCCATCTCCAGCAGGTCTTCTCTATAGATGCCCTCCACATCAGGAATGATGCCCATCTCTAAAAAGTCGACCATGCCATTTGCAACCCGCAGGTTCAGGAACTCTTCAAAGTATTTTGCGCGCCGGGTAAACCCCTTGCCAAAGTCAAGAAAGATGCTCGTATCGTTGTCGCTCAGGAGGATCTTGTTGCCTCCCACTTCGTTTACTCCGCCGTAAAATGTGATCGTGGTCCCGGAAGGCAATGACTACCATGGTTGAGAATATTGGCGGTTTATTAGGTTGCCCGTATTCAGTTGGAAGTCCGTTGCCTTCCCCGGCGACCGTCGAGCCGTTTGGGGTGGTCAGGACAACGTCAAGTCCCACTGCGCGGAACCGTCAAATCGTCAAATCACTATGCGTAACAACGCATCGATCATCTCATGATGCCAGTACTGGCATGTGCAAGTTGACATCAGTGATTTGACGGTGGATCTGACGGACTATCTGACGAAACAGATGATGGTTCTTCATGATGCCGGAGCCGTCGGGCGGGGTAAATCCTTACGTTAGTGGCCATCGAATCAGGGCCCAGAACTTTCTATTAATAGGTTAATTTGTTTATGTTTAACATAAACTTCACCACTTATGGCCAGTAAAGATGCAATTCTTATAAACCTTAAATAGGGATGTTTGCATATGTACTTTATTGAAAGAAATCGGTCGGGAAAAGCGAAAAAAAGTCATCAAGCTCTACCTCCATGACGGCATCCCAAGAGACGATATTGCCCTGCAGGCTGACGTCGGACAAGGAACGGTGACTAGCATTGTGAGAGAGATTGAAGATGCTCTCGGGAAGGAGACTGTCGAAGCGATTCGATCGCGGGCGGTGGCGTTACGGAAGGCTGGTGTCCCGCCAGAGACCGTCGTGCCTGCCACCCAACTTCTCCTGCGAGCGAGTGAAAAGGGCGTGAGCTTCGAGACCTCGAGCGAATTGTTCGAAGAGGTCGTCTTGGAACTATTGGCGGCGCCGGCGTTGGCTGGCACGACCGCCGGCGAGCTTGTCACGGCGACGGTCAGCACTGTCCGTCTGGCCAAAGATGAAGGGATTGAAGTATCGAAGGTGCCAGCAATATTGCAAGAAAAGAAAGAGGTACCAAAGGAGATTGCAGTGCAAACCGAAGCCTACAACAAAGTGCGGGACGAAGCAAAGCTGCAGAGCGAGCAGGCTCTTGAAGATGCAAAGACCACCCTGGATGAGTTGGCACGCCTCAAGACTATCAGGAACAAGCTCGGCGCTTGTGGGCTGGTGACTCTGGAGAAGATTGTTGAATATAATGAAGCACTGAAAAAACTTGGGCATGATCCCAAGCAAGCGGTGCAATGGCTCAGCAGAATCGATCAGCTCGAATGGGAGCTAGTCCGACTTATCAAGAGTAAGGAAAAGCTTGCTCAACAGCAGGCCGATATGCTGAGCAAAGACAGGATGTACGCTATTATTTCACGTTTGCCGATCACAGAAGAAGTGCTCCTGAGCATTGAGAGGATGTCAAAGACGCAAGCCTTGGCCCTTGGCAAAGATCCTCGCATCGTTTTCGGCGAAACATTGATCCATTTCGCTACTAATTACCTCTCGCACTACGGCATGTCGGCAATCATGCATCAGGATCGAATCAAGTTCAACCAGGGGAAACAAATGCTCAATCAGCTGGATAATGAATTAAGGCTGAAAAATACCGCGATTGACAAAGCAAACAAAGAGCTGCACAAGATACAAGAGCTGATCGCCGCGGCAAAAGCTCGCCTAGAGGAAGATCACAAGACAAAACCGAAGTCAGAACCGACAAGAAAAAAGAAGCCTGTATCCGAGATCGCCGCGGCTGATTGTAGTCTTGATTCATACCTGTGGCCCAATGCACCGGCAGAAGCATGAAACAGATAATGGCATTCAGTCGGTCGCTCGTATCTTTGGCTACCTAGTGGCAATTTGGTCACGAGGGCCGGCTGGGATTACGGAATTGGGAAAAAGCGTGTATTACTTAAAGAATGTTTAGTGAAACATAAATCATGAGACAGCACATTGTAGTATCACTAGTGCCCTATATTACCGCCGAAATGAAAACAAAAGACCCTGACTGGTGGGACCATCTCAAGATAGGCGACACCTTTCACGATGAGAATCCCGTAGCCTGCGGGGTATGCGGCTGCGAGTCGGACTATTACGGAATAGGCAGTTGGATGGGCTATCCAAAGCTTCACCTGATCTGCCCCGGCCACAAAGCGAATGTCGACTTGCATGAAAAAATCGACAGAAAGAAAGAGTTTCTCTACAAAGACGAATTGCCGGCCAGCGTCCTGGAGGAACTGGCACTAGAAGTCATGCAGCTAAAGTCACGGATCAGGGCACAGGCGGCAGCACAGGCCACATAGCTGGAACTGGTCAAATGAACATCGCCCATCCTCTGTGAAAGGCGTATTTAGCTTTTTAATCAAGTTCCAGGAATCAATTCTAGCACGATCCGATGACTTCTGAACCTTACCCTGAAATCGTATTCGATATCAGTTTACCAACCTACGAGGTTCTCGCTTTGATCAAACAGGCGTCAATAGATTCGTCGTTTTTGCGGATCGTCAGCGAAGGCTCAGACGCCAGCTGGAGTATTACGAGAATTGACGACCGTGAAAAGAAAGAGGCAAAATGCAAACTTGCCATCGCTTTAGAGGACAAGTTCTGCCGACTCTATTTTTCCGCGAGTACAGCCTATGATTCGTATAGGCTAGCAGATACTGTTGCGATTTGCCTTGGTCTGATTTTCAAAGGAAGCAAGGTTGTCGGACCAGATTTACGCCCATTGCCCAATATACCCTGCGCATCAGATGCAATCGCAGAGCGGATTGCAACTCTATTGGGATCCCGCGAAGCCATGACGATAACTGAGATTACAAAATCACTGGCAATGCTCGAATACACAGTAGCGGTAAACCTTCAACGGTTACTTGAGAAAGGCATAATCGGATGCACGCCTTCTCACGTGACGCCGAGAAGGTATTTTTACAAATGACCTTTTTTTCTAGGCAGCAAAAATACAATTCGCCCTCCTGAGCGTGATTTTGTGCCGCTTCCACGTCATAATGCAGGTTAGGATTCGTCGGAAATAGCCTAAAGCTCAGTGTCCCGACTCTCAGTCCGAATTCTTGTAGCTTACCATAAACGCAGCCAAGTCATTCCCCTGGACCTTGCAAGGAATACTGTGAAAATCAAGCCGAACATAAGGACCATGACCATTCCATATGGAAATTCTGGGACGATCACGATCGCCTGGTCAAGCATCATGTTTACCTCTGATATCTTGTCGTCAATGCTCTGTGGAGCTGCCCTGTCCCTGATCAATCCTACCAATTCGACACGTAACATCTCTTCTGTTTGCTCTTTCAAGTCTGTCGCATTGCGTTGTTCCAGCTCTGCTTCCACATGTTCAAAGTTGTCTATGTAGGCCATTGTGGCAAGCTCCTCTGCGCCGGTAGCGTTTCCGACTCTGTACTCCGCAGAAACCTTTGTCAGAAGATCCTTGACGTTTTGAATGTATTGGACCGCGGTAATAGTGTCGCTCACCGAGTCGCCTGTGACAGAAATACTCCTGAAGACACCATCCTCTGGAGGACTGGAACTAATGTATGTCCAATATTCGTCGCTGCCAACGTCGATTCCTCCGGACAGTGGTGTGCCATCACTTGATATTGGCGTGATAAACGCAGTTGAAGGATAGTACTCTGGAGGCATCGTAAAGTACATTATTTCCCCGGCCTTCATTTTTTGAAGGTAAGAGTAGTCGTAATAGTCATATGGAGATACAAAGTCGATGGTGACGTTATAGGTAGAGTCCGTGTCTGATACCAAGTACGATCCCGGAAGCTCAGGTGGTGGTGTGGTTCTTACAAGCCGCACAGGCGAGCTCTTGGATCCTGATTCGCCAATCTTTTCGGAGACAGAGTCATGCACATAGTTTCTTTCTACCACATCTGCGAAGACACCATGATTGGCGTATATCATGTCCAGGTCAACCGCTGAAATTCTATTCGTCACGAATGCGTTGTAGAGGTCAACCATTGTTTTGACCTGGTTTCTGTCAATCGCCACCATGATTGTCGAAGCGTCAAGCGACACGTCATCCATAGAGGCCTGATAAACCTTGGATATGGGAACCGACGTGCCATTTATCGTATGTCCAAGATTTATTTCTCTACCTCTATCGTGAAAATCCCAGAGTACGCTTGCTACTGCTATTTCCTCGTCTGTTCCCCAGACGCCCCAAATCTTGTGCTCCAATTCTAGATTCTGACCGAAATATTGCGGAGCGCGGGCTCCATAATGCTCGTCGACTAGAACTGCCACAAAGCCTGCGAATCCTTCGATAAACGCGTCGTTCGAACTCGGGTTCGAATATCCTTGGTGTGGGGTACCTCGTTGTGGCGTAATAGGATCGTACATCTGAAATAGCAGGTAATGTCCGATTTCGTGCCAGAGTGGCAGCCTTGGAGCATCATACACACTTGGGGAACTGTTGCCACCCGCATCACACATTACAATTTCACCACCGGTTGCTTCAACTCTGTCCGCAAATGTTCCCAGACCCCCGAATGACCTGCTGTACGCAGGATCTATTGCCTTGCCGTTATACCAAGCGCCTTTCTCGCAACCTGCATCAAAATCATGAGACCTTATAACAAGAGGGTTCAGGGGTGATAACAGTCCCAGTGTCTCAAAGTATTTCATTTCACGATAGCTATTATAGTACAAGTAGGCCGAATCTGACATCATATTCGTCGTCGCAGTTAGTAGCAGCGCGTTGCCTGCAATCCCACCAGGCGCTGTGATGTTTAGTCCCAGCCAGTGTTCTGATTCCAGAAACTCTAAAGTTTCTACTAGCTTCTGCTCGCTGCCGTACTCAAACTTTACCTCTGCTTGGTAACTTCCGTCGCTGTTTCTCTTCCACTTTGCGCATTTCGTAGGGTCATTGTCATCAACGCATAGGGCTTGATAAACAGGAATGAGTCTGCCATCTTGCTCTTTTCCGTTGGTTGTCGCATATTCAGGTCCGCCCTCATACCACAGGAGCGAAACCACCATCATCTTTGGCAGCCCGCCTGGCCCCCTTGTAAAATTGAACTCGTATTCAGCGGTATTGTTATCCGAAGTGGCGGTTCTCATAATGAAACTTGGTTTCGAGGTGCTCAATTTCTCATAATACTCTTTTTCCATCTTTGCAAGAAGTACTCTGGAATTTGGAAGACCCTCCACACCGCCATCAAAGAGGCCTTTGACAGTACCAAATATTCGCATCTTGTCACCCGATTGGCCGATGCTAAGTACGCACTTTGCAGTCGAATCATCCGTAACAGGAATTATCTGGGTCCAGGTGCCGCCTGTGGTAAAGTCCAACGAGTGAAAGAAGCAGCCAAAGCCAACAGCACCTTCGTCGTGGCTATGAGACTGTGTCTCACCACAGATGGTGCTGGTCAAGTCTGTATGCAAGTCATAATCTTCGACAAGTACCTCGACGATGCCCCAGCTGCTGTTGTACATCGAATCGTCTATTCCTCCTGTAACGTCATTATCTATTGAAAACTGGTAGTGCACAACCATGTCGGCGTTCCCAAAAGTTGTCGTATGGCCACCATCACCTGAGCAACCCGGGTAGGGGTCCACTACTCTGTCATGGATGTCTTCGTAGGACCCTGAACCTGTTCCTTCATACCCTCCTTCAACTGGAGTAATGTTGGCGCTTCCCGAAAAACTGGTTGAAATTGTTACGGTTTCACAAGGGTAATATTGGATGCATCCTCTGTTTTCGTAGCTGTACGTGTATGTGATCGAAACTGGTATTACAGCTTGACTAGGTGCGCTTTGAGCCGACGCCTTGGGAGTGACAGCAACGGAGGTGCTGATAACGCCGCAAAACAATGTGAAGATAAGAACAAAAGACAGAATTCTAGACAAGCTTGATCCAAGAATTGCATTTGGCGACCTATTGAGAGGCGTTCGGATGTTTACTTCCGAGTACCCAGATAAATCTTACTCTAGTTCTCTCCCCGCGCATCTGTCATCATGATCGCCTGCCGTACTTAACACGCTATTATGGCCCAGCGTCTTTGAACTGGCATCAGGAATCATGGTGCTTTTACCTTTACGGGTACCACCGTTTATCTGAATGATGCTTAAGCACCCGCGAACGCAACAGCCGCGAAATGTTCAACCATGAGATGTAGCTCCAGCCGGAGCAGCCCCCAAAGACTTTACGGCACCCCTCAGGCGGAATGGTCAATATGAGGGGATCTTCTGTCCTTGTCTTTTCCAAATGTCTCGAACCTGCCACATCCACAAGAAGACAATAAGACCGAGAATGAGCAATACAGTTGACCCACTTTGGGTCCATTGCAGATCTGTCTTTTCAATACCAACTTGTTCGTCGATGGAATATGGCTTGCCGGTAAGAGGGTTCAAAAGCTGTTCGACAGGGGCGTACTGGTCGGTGAGTATTGGAACATCGACAATCCTTATTTCTCCGTCATTTAGGCGCTCTGCAAAGTCAATGTTACGCTCGTTGTTATCAGACGCACTAAGAGAATCCTTATTGTCTTCTAGCATCGCGGCCAACTGAGGCTTGCTGTATTGGTCATTCGTCTTGCTAGCCACTACCATGATATTTTGCACCTCACCAAAGTCGTAATCTCTGGTCGAAAAGACATATAGCGTCGGAAAGACCTGCGACATGGTCCTGTAAACCGCCCTCCAAAGATTGGATGTGTCGCCAGAAGGAGTACCCATCAGATTAGATACAATAATGCCGTCTGGAGTCAGTTTACTGTCCACTATCTCGAAATATTCCAGAGTCATCAGGTGGAATGGAACATAACTTTTCGAAAAAGCGTCCAGAACTATCAGATCATACTTCTGGTCTGTTCTAGCCAGGAAATTGCGGGCGTCGTCATTAAAGATCCTTAGCCTCGCATTTTCAGAACTCAAAGAAAAGTATTTTTTTGCAACATCAATTACATCTGGATCTATCTCAACTACATCAATCACGACGTCTGGATAAGTATCAAGAAAATTTCTGGGGCCTGAAAAACCGCCACCCCCTACAAACAACACATTCTTGACATCGTTGTTGAATACGAATCCGAGTTGAAAGTATTTTGTGTAGGTGAAGACTAATTCGTTCGGATCAGTCTTGTACATAGCGCTGTGCGGTAAGCCGTTCAGGTAAAGAGTTCTGATATTGCCCGAATCCGTTACGTCCAGATGACTGTACAGAGTCTCTTTTTCGTACACCAGTGTTCCAGAGTGCGACACAGCGCTTGCTATCAAGGAGGAGGTCGGGAGAAAAAGCAATACCACAGTAGCAATAGCGAGGGCCTTTGGGAACCGCTTCAAGCCCATAAATGACGCAAAAATTAGCAGTATTGATCCAAGCGCGAATATGATATATCGTATCTCAAATGAAGGTATCAGGACAAAAACTGTCAAAAATGTGCCTATGATACTTCCGATCGTGGAAAGAGCGTACAAGTTACCGGCTATGTTTCCTAACCGGCTAAGTGTACTGGTTGCTAACTTGACTGAGTACGGGGATATGATTCCGAGTAAAAATGTAGGCGTGATAAGGAGCACGGTTGTTGCAACCAGAGAAGCATACTGACTTTGTTGCGGTGATTCAAAGGTATAGTTAGCGAACTCTATAACTGGCGTTGAAACAAAAGGTATCAGTACGATGTAAAGCCCGGCTGAAAATATTATTGAGCAGAGCTTTAGCATACTGGGTTTTCTATCTGCCAGTTTTCCTCCTAAGTAATATCCCAGACTCAGGCCAGCCAGAATTACACCTATCAGGCTGCCCCAAGTGTATAATGTGCTGCCAAATACAGGGGTAAGCAGTCTGCTCGCTGAAAATTCTAGCGACATTGCTGCCGCGCCAGCAATAAAGACCAGTATGCTTAATTGCCACGAAAATTTGAGCGATAAAAGATGTTCTGCCATGAGTTATGTTTTATCCATGCATTAAATTTGAGCTGCTGCTTATTTATGACTTTTGTAATAATTCCATCGAGTGAGCCGTTCGAACTCGATAGCAATTGCTCTAGAGTTTATTGATCGGCAGCAAAAATGCAATCCCACATTTTCCCTCGTTTTTTTGTGCCGCTTTCGGGTTATCATGTAGATTATGACTGGTTGGAAATCGGCTAGAAAATGAAACAGTATCTATTTAGGGCATTCAATTTAATTATTATCTAGATTTCCTTACAACAATCACAACGTTGCACTGTAAACATTGTACGCACCCTTTTCATAGAACATGACGATTATCGCTGCAAACATTCTGCTCGTTCTACTGCCGATTCGCAATGGTAAGCTATCTTCTAGAACCAGCCTGAAAATACTGGTTGCAGTCATTCCTAGCACCGTTGTAGTGATCATTGTTGATGGTCGCCATACTGGCTCGCTTTGTTCTAATGAGATTCAAAGTATTTCGAGATCATTATAGTGGCTAGAGCCTGCCGATTGCAGATAGAAAGAAAGAGTTGCTCTACAAAGACGAATTGCCGGCCAGCGTCTTGGAGGAAATGGCACTAGAAGTCATGCAGCTGAAGGTACAGATCAGGGCCCAAGCAGTAACATAAAACGCATGAATCTGCATATATGTTAATTCTCGGGAGGATTTATTTATAATGCGAAACCAAAATCAGGCGAAATATGCTTATATGATTCTCAGCCAAAGTCATTCTTTGATTTGGTAGAGCAGGATGAATATTCCGAGCGTCCTGTTCCAGATCATGCCCGGTTAGGATTTCTAAAACCTGCTCTTGCATGGGCGGGATTTACGTACGCGTACATCAGTATCATCGTTGGCAGTCAAATAATGGGGGGCCTTGGAGCTCCCATAGGATATGTAGCCATCATTGCAGGCCAGCTCTTCCTTTTCACATATTCTGGGCTCATAGCGCACAGGGCCTCAAAGCTGGGTCTGAATTTCTCGATGATGTGCAAGGCGGCGTTTGGAAAGTACGGATATGCAATTCCAGTTCTCCTGATCGGAGGGCTGGTAACAGGATGGTATGCGTTCCAGGCCTGGCTCGCTGCCGACCTCATGGTCGGGTTGTACGGCGGCCAATCTTTTACTGCGGGAACGGGCAGCGGGATCCTTCCCGGAATATTGGGTACCACCGGCTTTTGGGCCGGTGTTTTTGCTATTGTGTTCGGAATGTTCGCGGTTTACGGCATCAGGGCAATGGTGTGGATGGGAAGGTTCGTTGTTATCTCTGTGACCCTTCTTTCAGGTTGGATGATATACTCTATCCTAAATGTTGTAGCTGTAGAAACCGGCGGAAATTGGCTTAGCTCCCAACCTATCGCCGAGCCCTGGACTTTTGCTCTTGGTTTTTCGGCATCAGCAGGAACTTTTATCGTGGGTTCGACAATGACAGGAGATTTCACAAGATGGACACGTAATGCAAGACAAGCTTGGGGAGTAACCGGGATAGCATTCCCGGTTGCTAACTTGTTGATGCTGATTACAGGGGGGATTTTCACGGCGGTGGCAGGAAAACTAGACTTTTACTTTGGCCTTGCCATCCTGGCCATGGGGGTGCCAATCACGCTCATACAGTGGGCCAGCAATATTAGCGCCAATTGCATGTACAATGCAACGCATGCTTTCAGGAATGTGTCATATTATGTCTCTGGAAAAAGGCTCAATTTCTCATGGAAGAAAATGGCATATGTCGTGATGATTGTAGGGACTGCGGTGGCTTCAGCCAACCTGCTCACAAACGTTGTGTCGTGGCTTCAGCTGCTTGGAACAGTAGTGCCACTGGTCGGTGGCGTTCTGATAGGGCACTTT
>DADA01000028.1 GCA_002494895.1 Nitrososphaera sp. UBA210 | reverse complement strand
CGCGATGGCGAAAGTGCTGCTTCAAGGTCAGGTACGTGTAATCATGGTTTCCAAGAACGCCAAACACCCCATCCCTTGCTTTTGAACCGTCTAGATATTCCACAACTGGTTCAATATTCCGTTCATGAGTCACAAAGTCTCCTGTGATAAGGATGAGGTCTGCCGTGCCCGAGTGAAAATGATCCCATAGCTCTCGATCATTTTTGACCTTTTCATCGAAATGAAGATCAGAAACATGGAGGATCTTGTACCCGGCAAGTTTAGAGTTCAACCCGGGAATCGTCATTACCTCTCTTCGCACCTTCATGGATACAGATCACATGCGTTTTAGTCGGGATTTATTCGTAGTTTCGATCTTAATATCATAAAAAAAGAGGGGGGGCTCTCGCCTTATTCTTCTTCGTGACGCTTTGAATCACAAGGCAGGTCCGCTGAAGAGTTCTTGCCGCAGCTGGTAGGCCACTTCTTGTGGAGTTTGTCGTTCAGGTCCTGTCCAAGGGCAAATGGGCTGTCTACTGCAAACACGTATGGTGGGTAGTTCGGCAGTCCGTCTGCAGGATCCCAGATGGTTATCACCTTTCCGTATGTCCCCTTGAGAACGGTCACTAGGTCACCGCATGTCAGATCTTTTGGCAGTTCAATGCAGCTCGGGTTGCCTCGCTCCGGAGTCAACTCGACTGCATGGTTGTGCCAGCTTTGTCTTTCTCGTTCAGGCAGCTGGAGGTACTGGTCCTGTGTGATGATGAACTCTATCTGCGATAGCTGCGGCCCCGTCCCTGGATTTGCGTTGTTATCTGTCGCGTATAGCTGGCAGACCGCAACTATCCTGGAGTCGAGCTTGCAGTAGTGGTCCATCTGCGCATCCAGGTGGGCACTGTCGTGCCTGCCCACGCTGACATGTATGTTGAATCCCTTTGTGGGGTCGTTTTTCTTTGTTGCATCAGCCGTTATTGCTGTCTGAAAAGACAAGGAAGTGATAAGTAGCGCAGCGACTGCGGCTGCTGCGGCACCTATCAGGATCTTCTTTGAGGTGGTCGGCGTCCTTTCATTTTGGTTGTTGTTAATGCCGGTTAGGTTTGGCATCACGACGCTCAATGCACAAATCCATTTAGGATTTGACCCAAATCATTCCCAGATTTAGCCCAAATGACCTGTATGAGTGATTATGGCGCGATTTGGGCAAATGCTTATCAATTCCTGGCCGCAGCCTCGACTTGAACTTGGTCTACCGAATAAACATGATCGGTTACGGCTTTCTGGCAGCTCCAGTAGCCATTGGCGTAATCCTGCCCAGCCTGTTCATGCCCTGGATATCAATCAACGTTCTGGGATACGAGTCTTTTTCACCGTCAAATGTGCTTGCTGCTCTTGTAGGCTCTGGTTCCAGTTCTGAAAAGACTGCTGTGCTTGATGCGAGCCTTCGTTCAATGATCGCTTCGTACGGCAACAACTACATGTTCGCCGCAAGCATGTTCCTGTATCTGGCGGCTATTGCTGGAATGTGTCTGTCCATTCTGTGGAGGTCTAAACGAGTCCTTGTATCTCTTGTTGCGGGTATCTTGGCCATTTCTTCCGGACTTCTCTGGAGTTACTCTATCGAATCGCTGAAATCGAATTTCATACAAGTTGTATCGCTGACAGGAGGAATAATAGGGGAAGAATTCAGGGGTCAGGAAAGAATGCTTGCTGACCAATTTTTCATATTAGGCATGGGCCACTACTTGGCAATGCTTGCAGGGGCAGTCTTCATCCTTGGTTTCATATCGGGCTCAACCCATACGAAGGCGAAGCTCGGCGTTGTTCAAGAAAAAGATACGCAAAGCTAACTAGAACAAAGGACGGATACGAAAAAAAGTAGCGGTGGACTGGCTAGTCCACTACGAATGTCCTTAGGTTCTCTGCTGGTTGTATGTTAGTGACGCAGACTGCCTGCAACCCACCGGAAGTGAATACTGGCGAGAGCTGGAAGGAAACTACGTTAGCGATATCCTCTCCCAGAGTCATGGAAAGTGGCGTTCCGGTGATGCTGTGCGTCGCGTCGACCTCGTCAGTTGGTACCTGGCTCACGAGCACTCTCTGATTGTTGATGACTACTCTGCCCGGCGACTGCCAAGTTATGTCTATGACACCCGGGTTCGTTCCGCACGCGTCTACGTCGCCCAGTCTGACAAGATGGTTGTGGAACACTGGATCCGCGATGAACTTTTGCTTCTCGCTATCCACAACTCCAGCATGCGTGGTCGTAACAAAGATAGAGTCTCCGTCGCTTGTGAGGGTTCCGTATCCGAAAGCTCCTGCACTACCATCGGTAGGGATCAATCCCTCCGTCACGAGAATCTCTCTGAGTCTGTCTGTGTCTGGATTCACGAATACCTTTGCATGTTGTACGGTAAGGAAGCCGTTGACCGCAGATGCTAACACTGGTGCAAGTAGCATCGATGCTGCCAGGGCGGCTCCAACCAAGAGTCCGAACAGTGCCTTGCTCGACATGTAATTTTTTCAGCATTTTCGCTTGTAAATAATCTTATGGAGCGCTAATTAGTGTATAATGAACCTAATTTTACCTCAATGCGACATCACAAGCGACTAAGACGACTTGCAGAGGTTCTTTTCCTTGTGGTCCTGAAAATGAGTCTGGCAGAAATCATTGTCGCATTCGTAACAATGCCACCCCGACAAAGTATAACAGATAACGCACTTTCCTATCGGCTTGTTATAGTCGTAATTCTTTCTCGGTTTTGTTGCGGTTTTCTGTTGCCTAGGCTGGGGCTTCATATATTGTGCCTCAGGGAACTAGGAAATGCAGTTGCTCTGCGCATCGATTAGGGTACCTCAAAAATACTTCCGCAAACGGAAGCAACTTCGTCCAACGAACCCGATACGCGATTCTATTATTTAAGTCCTTTCTTCAAGCAAATCAGTCCTCCAGTTACATGTCAAGATTTATTTATGTTCCAGAGGCGCTAACAAATCGAATTGGCCGCAGCGAAGGGCAAAACGATAATTGAAGTAACTGTGGTCGGGAAGGACCGAGAGGGAGTAGTTGCGGATATTACCAATTTCATTTTTCAGAATGCCGGTAATATAGAAAAAATAAGCCAGAATGTGGTAAGGGGGCTTTTCGGAATGCAACTTGAAGCGTCCTTCAACAAGATTGACAGGTCGGAACTTGACAAAGGACTGAAGCAGCTTGAAAAGAAACTTTCAATGGAAATCAAGGTGCACTATCAGGAGCCAAACAGACTTGCAAATGTCGCAATATTTGTGAGCAAGGAGCCGCACTGCTTGGAAAAGATACTTGAGGGAAAGAAGAAAGGCGAAATCAAAGCCAACATCTCTGTCGTAATCGGAAGCGACATTACGCTAAAGCTGATCGCGGATAAAGCTGGAATACCTTTTCACTCTATCGAGCACGCCGACCAGAATCAGGCCGAGGACGAGATATTGCAACTCCTCGAGCAGTACAACATCGACCTTATCGTACTCGCGCGCTACATGCGGATCCTGACGCCCAATTTTGTCTGGCGATATCCAAACAGAATAATCAACATACACCCATCGCTCCTGCCCGCCTTCCCCGGAGCGTACGCCTACGTGCAGGCGTATGAGCGGGGCGCAAAAATAGTAGGCTGCACCGCCCACTTTGTTACCGAGGATCTGGATCAGGGCCCAATAGTAACCCAGGAATCCTTCAAGGTGCTAAAGAGCGATACTCTTGAAAGCATCAAGAAGAAAGGACAGCAGCTGGAGGCCGAGACGCTATTCGAGGCCGTCAAGCTCTATCTTGAGAAAAGGCTCGAGGTATACTGGGGAAAAGTATTCATCCTAGACGA
>DADA01000067.1 GCA_002494895.1 Nitrososphaera sp. UBA210 | reverse complement strand
AGAATCTTCTGGTATTCCTCCGGGGCGACCAGGATGCATGGCACCTTACTTCCTGAAAACTCTACGAGTGTGGCACCGTCCTTGTGTAGGTTATTCTTGAATTCTTCTATCGTACTAAAGTGCCTCTTCGGCATTTATTCCGGTGATCTCTTGTACGTTCCGCAAGATAATCTTTCGGGTCTGAACCCAGAGTCATTCCAAAGCAGATTAAAGGCCAGAGGAACTAGAAGATAACTGGCGACTACACTAGAGAAGAGTCGTCATGCAGCCTTTTTCTGATTCTGTATGTCTGCCAGAGATTTCTGTAGTAGCTGATTATTGCTTCCTTTATCTGCTGCGCAGGGTCTAGCTCGTTTCTGACGCAGTAATCAGCGAACTCTTCCCATATCGCTGATGGACATTCGAAACGCAGGAGAGATGTGTCGGTATTGGGAGCGGAATCTTTCGCGTCGTGGACATCCATGATTCTTATTTCTTCATTTCCGGCGCCGACGTCAAGCGACTTTTCCAGTTCGTTTAATATCTTGTCTATTTCCAATACTGAGAGCTCTTTTTCTGACATGGATTAGAGTTCAGAGCAACCTAAGAGTCGCGAACTGTATTAACTTCTGTCTGTATCAAGCCGGACTTACATCGCACGAACTCCAGAAATCCATAATATTGACTACGCCCGAGGAATACTCAGATGAGCAGAAGAATGTCGTTTCATGCCATAGCGACGGAAGCGCATATTCCTGAAGAGATAAGAAAAGTATTTTATGAGAAGCTGGAGGTGAAAGAAGTCTTTGGAACCAAGTGTTATGTCATGCTAGAAGATGACGACAAATCTCCATTGAACCTACTTGACGAAGAAGGCCATCGAAAAGTAGAGAGATGGCTCCAGACCGTGGGAAGCAGCTCCGTTTTCTCGTACTCTTGGAGCTAGATTTTGGTGCCAAGCGCGCCATGTTCTAGAGCTGGATTTCCTTCCAGCCCATGATTCGTCTGACTCGGTTGTATGTGTCCTGAATTCGCGCGCGATCGGCTGAAGAGGAGTTCTCTGAAGGCAACACTATTCTGAAATCATATGAGGAATCATCGGCACCATAGCCGTCTGCCAAGGTTGCATCACGGATTACCAGCTTGCGAACCAGGCTCTGGATTGACTCTCCGCACTGCCTGGCATATTCCTGTATTGCATCCATTTCCTTTTCGCTGAGTTCTATCTTTATAGAGGGCAAATTTCTTGGCACCGTCACCGCAGCACAAGCCAGCGGTTTTCGGCAGCTGATAACGCAATCCTGCCGATAAGCGAATGTATGTAAAATTCCCATACATGATTTCGGAGGAGTCTACTGCGGCTTGATTATCTGCTTCTGTCCTGATATGAAGAACCTAAGATACCAGAGCAAGCCGGCTGCCATGCAGAGGTATGCAGAGTTGTAAAGCATTGTTACTAGCGTAACGTCTTCAAAGCCCGCAACTGCCTGATACCCTAACAAGATGTCTGCTACTGCAGTAAGGATGAATGACACGAACACCCAAGGAACTGAGGTCAGATAGCCCCTTCCCGAGTTGAACACCATTAGAATTGCAGGAATGAGAAGTATGAAGTCCAAGACTGGATAAGCCACGCTTATTGCCAGCGGCAGGACAAACTCCCCGTCTCCTTCCTCGCCTTCCGGAGGTATGGATACGGAAACAAGGCTCTCGAGGTAAAAGAAAGCGAATATCGCTATTGCGCCAACTACTCCAGCTACCGCGAACTTGTTAATTCCCTTCCCAAAGAACTTGTACAGCGAGAAGACGTAATAGAGCAGACCTCCATAAGCTCCAAGCCAAAATGCATCAGCAATCGAGGGGAATGGAGACTCTTCTCCCAATACGACTTCGTAGTATCCCCATATTGATTCTGCAACGAGCCACATGGTAAGCCCTACTGCCAATCCGGTGTAAGCCTTTCCGAACAGACCTCCGCTTCCCTGTTTTCCAAAGACTACGAATGACAGGGCGGTAGCAGACGCTATGGTTCCGATCCTGAAGATATCATAATAGATGAAATTCACTTCCGATCCCATGATCAGGGTGACGAAACCGTTTATCGCAGCGATCGTAATGATTAGGCCCGCTACGTACTTCTTGCGTTCCTTGCCAATGTTGACTTCGGCAAATTGCTTTTCCATTACGCTACCTCCTCGTCGCTGCTGATCATCTTTTTCATCCTGTCCACCGGCGTTCCGGTGCTGAAATCGAGAGGTCCCTTGTATTGCTTCTTCAACTTTTGCCAGGCTTCTTCCATAATCATGTCCGCACCGGGCCCGACAAGCTCTTTCAGGTTCATGTAAAAAGCAGTAATATCGATCCGCTTTGGATCTGCGAGAAGTCCCCTGTTGTTCATATGCCAGGTAATCGTCTTGTGGATGGGGCCTCCAAGTGAATAGATAGTTTCGTCGAGAGCCTTTCTCAAGAGTAGGAGATTTCCGTTGTTTCCACGCTTGTCACTTGCCTCCTGCAATCTATTCACCCCTTCCGTCCGTCGCTAGCAATGGTTTGTCTGATGCAAGATGCGCTTAAAATCATTAGGTGTATCCTTATTTACAAACAAATACCTACATTTTGTAACCCTAGACCAAATGTAGTAGAATAGAGGCAGATGTCTTGCTAAAGGCAACTAATGAGGGAAATGCGAGTCATTTCCGAATCGTCTCGTACGATCAGGTGCCTGTGGCGTGCTGCACCATAGATACAAGTGGTTTCATACGAGATTGCAACGACCTGTTCGCCTCCCTTTTTGCATATCCAAGAAAAGAACTGGCAAATGCTTCTTTTTTGGATCTTGCCGAAGCGACGCCTGACAATATTCTTCACAAGACTTTGGAAAGGCTTGAAGACCAGACGGGCATTTTCGCACAGAGAGTATGGCTCAGGAGAAAGGACGGCAGTACCTTTCCGGCACTGCTGAACATTAAACCACTTGAGGACAAGCACGGGTCAGTGAAAGGCGGAAGTGTTGTGGTCATAGATGATACCTTCAATTACCGCGCGATCGCGGGTGCGGAGAAGGACAAAGAGGAGTTGAAGAGAAAAGAGAGGTTGAAGAACGAATTCGTTGCTATCGCCTCACACGAGCTGAGGACACCTATCCAGCCTATTCTGGGATTCGCTCTCTTGGCGAAAAGAGGAAGTATCAACCAAGAAACAGCATGGGAGGGAGTCCTCGGCGAAGCTCGCCGTCTTCAGCAACTGGCCAACGACATTTTGGATGTCAGCAGGATCGAAAGCGACAATCTAAAGTACGAATTCAGCAGGGTAAAAATCAACGAGCTCTTGCGGCACGCAGTGGACTCTCTTACAGGTGAGCTGAACAAGGATATTTCTGTCTCTGTTGATCACCCTGATTCAGATATGGAGCTCTTGATTGACGCAGACAGGTCCAGGATCACGCAGGTAATAACAAACCTGGTCGGCAACTCTATGAAGTTCACTTCGAAAGGAAGCATAAAGATCGAAAGCAGAGCCTACGCGGATAAGAATCGACTGGAGATCAAAATATCTGATACTGGCGGAGGAATACCCATAGACATCTTGCCAAGGCTGTTTGAAAAATTTGTGACCAAGGACCACGGTGAGGGGAACAAGAAGGGGTCTGGCCTCGGCTTGTACATCAGCAAGGCTATCGTGACCGCTCACAATGGAGAATTAACTGCCACAAACAACCCGGAAGGCGGCGCAACGTTTCTGATAAGCCTGCCGATTAACAGACAAGTACAAAGTGTGCGAAAATAGATAGTAAGGCCTTAGACGGATGCCCAGGCTCTTCCTTTCTGGAGCTTTCTCAACCCTTCTAGAAGATCTCTTATCTCATTGTGGGAGGGGTTCAGGTCTTTGACTTCTTTTACCTTGACATTCAGTTTTTCCAGCCCTGCCCAGATATGCTTGTCTTCCAAGAGATCGACAAACTCGTAAAGGTCGAATGGCTTTTGCAATAATTCAACTACCTGCTGCAGGTTCTTTACCGATTCGACAAGTGTATCAACGACATATGCTGATGCGAACAAGACCCTTTGCTTGGGCTCCATTGCAAGGATCTCCCTTGCTACCTCCATGCCGTCCTTCTTTGGCATTCTATAATCAAGGACTACCGCATCAAATGGGGCTTTCTTTCGCGTCTTGCCTGACGCCTTTTCCTGGGCGAACTTGTCCAGCTCGTCGTAGTATGCTTGCAGGCACTGCTCGCCATCATAAGTAACAAGAACTTGGTGTTTATTTTGTTCTAGTACCGTCCTGTATTGCGTCGCTATGTTAGCCTCATCTTCTGCGACCAGTATTTTCATATGGAGCTGTAATGATCGAGTAAACCTGATAAAATTCGGTATGTCATATCGATAACATACGTACATTTTTGCTCAAAATGGAACCGTAAATTTATCGACCTCGTGTTATGGCTAACCCTCGCAACAGGCAAAACCGCACTGCCTCACAAGACTCGAACCTGCTTCTCAAGGCTGTGAGCAATACGCTGGACCTTTTAGGTGACGTGGAACAAAAGCAGAACGTTTTCCGTTTTCTTCAGATCGAATGTGGGATAACATTTGACAATCAGCCGGAACTAGACGAAAAGAAAGTGTCGGCGGCATTCGTAGATCTATTTGGTCGTGGCGGCGAGCTCCTTATTCGCAGACTAAGAGAAGAGACTGCAAGATTAAGAGCTCAGTCACAAATGCCCGGCGCAACTGGTAATTCAGCTGACCTTGAAACTCTACATTGAGCCCTAGCACCAGTACGGTTTGAAATTCTTTGAATTGATTCAGTTTCAGTGCTTGGTGCTGCGCACATAGTCTATCATGCTTCTCGAGAGTATAGCCACGGCATTGAACACCCCGAACGCAAGAAAATGAGCTATGGTCGCTGCGACCCCAGCTTCGATGCCGAGCGTAAGTGAGACGTAATGAAAGTACGGCCTGACCAGGATGAAGGCAATGTCCGCTGCGAGCACTGAAGGCCAAAGCTTCAATGCGTCTTTCAGTATTTTTTTGGTCCTCACACTGCGGCTATCGTCGTGATATAAAGATCGGTTGTCATGATAAAAGACTGCCAGAAACCCGAGTATGGAGCCCATGTAGTCTGCCCCTGAGGAATAAGCCGAGATCGTGAATTCATCCGCGGTCATTGACGCGACCGCTTCGGCTACCGCAACTCCAGCTCCAAAGCCTGCCAGTTCGCCTATCAGCAGCTGTCTATTGAACCGGACATAGGTCGACCGGTGAGCAAGAAGAAACTTGAAGTACTGCCTAAAAGAGCTGTGCATTCATCCTAACCGCGATTTGGAAGTGCTAAAGATTGGTTCTGCCAGCGGCGAGTTTTTTTCTTATCGTCCTCGCGTAGTGCCGTGAAAGGTACTTTAGGAAGTAGAATTGCTCTGGAACCGAGATACCTTCTACCATGGCCGCATATTCATCTACAAGACTCAGGACGGGGCCAGCAGAGCTCCCAAGAATCAATTTGGCTGAACCATTCAACCTGTGTCGGTGGAACTCTGAATAATCATGCGAGTCTCCTCTGTCTAAAGCTGCAAGGATAAAGATGTTCGGCATTTGATCTCGCAAGTCCTCCTGCACATCGTCCAGATCGTCGTCGATATCCTGAAGCGCCTGATTGTAGTGAATAACCAAAGAGACATTGTGGTTACAATTCGGAAGCATGCTTTCAAGCAGAGGCGCATATATCAGCGCTGCATCGGAGGATTTAAAGAGGTTGAAGCGCCTCAAATCATTGATTTCAAACGTGTGTCCCTCGATCATCAAGGTCTTTGTGAATTGCTCGAATTTCCAGAATGGCCAGAACTGGCGAAGTGAATAGGTCAGAGTATTTTTGAGGTAGGGATCGTTCTCTTTTCGGAGTCTTGATAGCAGAGCCTCACCCAGCCTCCTGTATTTCTGATTGCCAACTTCATAGTACCGGTCCATGAGCAAGACCACTCTGATCAGGTTCTTGATGTTCCTGTAAACTGCAAGGGAGCTATCGATATCCGAAGTATCTGAGTAGGCCGCAAAGTAATATGTTCCGAAGTCCTGTCCTTTGGCATCAACCGCCTGCAGGATCGGGGAGGCTTCGGGGTCAAGCCTGCTTAACAATCCTGTCACTTCTTCGAGTCCCGCCAGAAAGCTCGATCCTTCAGTCGACATCAGACGCTGAGATTTTTCTTCCAGTATCTGTCTCAATACAATGGGACTATGACCATAGTAGGATAACGAGCTCTTCAAATTGCTGTTATAGGGAGGCTCTCTCCTCTAGAAGAACTTTGCTTGTCAATTTATCCAGAGCAAAGCTCAATTGATTACAGCTTTGCACATTGAGAACAAAAATAATTTCAAATTGCTCTCAAGTGCAATGAATGTATTGCATCACGAGAATGTGGAAATGGAACGATCTAATGTAGTTGCCAACATATCAGCATATTCTGCTAGCAGAGCCTTATGGATTTGGCAAGCATCAATGCTCGCTGAGAGTCGTCTTGCATGATATCGTTGTTCTTGTACTTGTCACTAAAGTAAAGAAGGTCTATAATCTTGCATCTGTCGATGTTTATGACCATGCTACCGTTGGTCCCGCCGCTAGTATTGGCATTTGTAAGGATCACAAGCTTGTCGACAAATCCTGTCGACTTTAGCGTGTTCGCAATCTGTTCAAAGCTTTTTGCATGATCCTTGTTTATCACAACCGCGACGGCAACTTTGGTGCCGTACGGGTCGCTGAACACCACGTCGATGCCGGTTCCTTTTCCTTCAGCGGCCTGAGGCCTGGCGACCACTCCAACCTCGTGTGCATAGTTTACGAGATCCCTGACTGCTCCCCTGACTCCAGACTCTAGGGACTGGATGTCGCTGCAGTTCCTCCGTATCTTGATAAAGTCTGAAATTGGCACATCCATTACGCTGCCCCTTATTCTGAGGCCGGGGTAGACATTTCTAATAGTTTCGTCTATTGCCTGCTCGTCTATCGATTGGACGTTTCTCTTTGTTGCGTTTTCCGTTGCATGGTACATTATGTTTAGCATCGAGCGCACATTGCGAAAGTCTGAAAATTCGTCGTAGATTACCTTTATCTTTGCCGCCAGGTCGCGTTCTTCCTGCTCTGTGAAGCACTTGCACGCGTCATGGTATCTTATGTATTCCAGAGAAATGTCAATTACCTCCTCCAGAGTGTTGGATCCTGCAAGGTCTATCTTGAAGTTCGCCTTTTCGAGCCTGTCAAAAACTGAAACATTTGACCGGCGTATTTCATCGTATGACGAAGGCGTGAATATGAGCATCAGCGCAGCCGCTGGCAGGTGCGCGTTAATTACTGCCTTTACGAAATCAACCGAGTCCTTGTCAGAGTCGAATTCATCAAGCTGAAATAGAGTGAGCCTTTTCATGAATCTCAGGTTCAGATTGGCAAGCGCTGCCAGGCTGGCAATGATGTCTTCAAGGGACGCAACGCTTTGTGCATCGGCACGGAACCTGCCTTCGATGACCAGTTTTGCGATGGTAGTTTCGACCGGGGATAGGTCGCATTTTAGGGTCTCATTGATCGCGGAATAGTTCGGAGTAAACTCATTTCGAAGTAGCTGCTCGGCCTTGTCCCGCACCGTTCTGCCGCTGATGGAATCCATAAAGCCAAAGTTGAATATCTTTTTTGCAAATCCGCCGTCCCTGTCGCCTTTGTCCGCGAGATACATTACGATCGCTTCCCTCAGCGAAGAAACATAGTCGTCCGTAAAGCCTGCGAGCATTGCACTGTAGAGGCTGTGCATGTTGCGCGGCGAAACCTGCGACATGTCAACAAACGAAATGACCGCTGCATCCGTTACTTCCTTCAGCCCTTTGGTGTGAAGCGCAAGATGCGTCTTGCCAGAACCTACGTCCTGAATTACCGTCACAAGCCTAAAGTCCTTGTCAGTCGCGTTCCCTGCACCAACCTTTGAAGAGAGGTCGCCGATGCACGCCAAGAGGGCTGCCCTGGCATCTTTGTGCCTCTTGCCGCCGAGAATCTTGGCATCAATAAGAGTGGGAGTGGGACTGCTTGGATAGGGATTGCGGTCCAGCTTGTATGGGTACACTTCTAGATGCACCTCACGAATCCATGCAAGAGACCCCTGACCATTACGCCTTCGCCGCCACCAGTGGACAGTTCATACCTGTCCTGATTCTGACCTGTTAGGTCTTGAACAAGGCGGTAGAACTCTTCGGTGGAAAGGCTGCACTTTGCACATAATTCATTTCTCAGTTTTGCCAGCTCTACCCATCCTATCGAGGAAGCGGAATTGGCAAGAGCAAGATCGAATTCCCTTTTGAAGTCGGAAAGGCTGATCGATGATCGTTTTGTCGATGCCATTTCGGATCCACTCGCCAGCTGTTGCTGGAACAGAGATGACTGCTGGTCGTTCTTCATCTCGAGGACGAACCGTGACAAGTTAGAGATGTTGTTAGCAAGCGTACTTACGGATTCGTCAAGAGACCGAAGCATGTCGTAGGTCAGCTTGAATCTAGGGTCGGAATTGAGCAGGCTCTGGATATAGCTGTCCTTGTGCCAGCAGTAATATGCGCCTGCCCTCTTGTCGACGAAAACCTCGCCCCTGCTCACGACCTCTTCCAGTACTGCATCAATTTCTCCGAATTCCTTGCGAAGATCGGTCTTTTTTATTCCGCCCGACCCCGCAGAAAGGATCTTTTTGATGACAAGTCTTTCCTCTGCCGTCATGAGGTAGACCTTCAAAATTGTTATTTAAGTTCCCACGTGATGGCTTGCTTGTTATCTTGTAAACAATGTTACACTTGTAGCCTGCACACCGTACCCAAAGGGTTAATACCGCTAGCCGTGGACATTTTCACGGGATGATGATTGCTCTGTCTGCTTCTCGTGATGAAAGAACTAGGGTATCTGACCTGACACTGCTCTTGCTTGCCGTTCCAGTCTAGCCTTTGTCATGCTATTGACCTTCCTCATCGCCGCAAAGATGGCAATTATCACTGCCACCCAGACGGCGCTGATGACCACGTTTCCAAAGCTTATGTACATGTAGGGGATTGCCTCTATGAGGTTAGTCTCTATGCCGTCGGCTGACCTGTGCATGTCAATCATGGCGATGTTGTAAGAAGCACTATGGGGTCCCATTGACTCTAGCGCTTCAGCACGGGCCAGCATGTCATCAAGCGCTGACTGGATAAGAACAAAGTCTGTCCTGATGGTAGGAAAGAGCCAGACTGGGTTACCTTCTTTGGGCAGCAGTGCCTTGGTTAATTCTACGTACTCGGCGAACTGCTCGGGAGTCTGGGCGCTCTGCGCCCGGAAGATGAATCCCATCGCCTGGTTGGCAGGAAACAGAGTAGTATAGTATCCGTAGTAACCCACTACCGCTCCAAGAAGCAGAAACGAAATCACACCTGTCAAGAGTATTCTCTGGTTGACTGCATTTCTTGCAGACAGATGATGATTCATTACCATCTCTGCGCTGCCAGAACTGTCAGACGCCCTCTCCGTCCGGGATGCTGTAATCGCGGGTTCAAGGGCTCCTGACTCTCTAGGCCCGAGTTTTCGTTTCTTTCGGAACGCGGAGTGGGCGATGCTGAGGTACGCAACGTAAACGAATCCGACTGTTGGCACCGCGACCATCGGCGCAAAGATGGGATTTCCGGAAAATACCGAAACGAAAACCGCGATCAGGCCATAGATTGCAAAGAATATTTCCAAAAGTGTCGTTTTGGTGAAGGGCAGGACGTATTCTTTGTTCTTCCAGCTGTCGCCTTTTCTAACTATTCCAAACTTGGGGGTCCTGAGGAACTCGTTCTTTTTGCCCAAGATTGCGTCAAAGACCGCGACGGTGTTGTTGACGGTTATCCCTGCTGCGAAAAAGTTGAGGAAAAGGAACTGCCAGGCCTTCTTTTTCCACTTGTGCTTCCACGTTCTGTTAATGACTGCGAGATAGCCTCCGGGCCCCAGCCCTATGTACGTGCCCAGTATCAGAAGAGGGGCCCAGCTCTCGGTGTACAACTTGAAGTCCATTGCGAGAAGCATCGGAAAAATCAGGAACTGTGTGAGGAATAGCGGATTCACGACGTGCCGAGTCATGTGGATAAAGGACTGTGCCTTGGTGTCAACTGGAACCTTCCTCTGAAGAAACAAGTCGCCCAAGAGCTTCATCGCCACCTGCATCGATCCTTTGGCCCAGCGGAACTGCTGCCGCTTCGCAGCGTTCATCTGTACAGGGAGCTCTGCGTCAACCACGATGTCGTCGAGAAAGAGCGACTTCCAGCCTCTCATGTGGGCACGGTAGCTGAGGTCCATGTCCTCCACCAGAGTGCTGGTATGCCAGCCGCCTGCGTCTTCGATGCAGGATTTTCTCCAGACGCCGGCGGTGCCATTGAAATTCATGAAAAAGTGGGTATAGCTCTTTGCCTTTTGCTCGACCAGAAAATGAAGGTCGAGTGACACCGCTTCGGCGCTTGTCAGCGTAGAAAAATCCTCGTTTACGTGGCCCCACTTGCACTGCACAAATCCTATCTTGGGATCGCTGAAATACTTGATCAGGTGTTTGAGGAAGTGGACGGGCGGAATAAAGTCGGCGTCAAATATCGCGACAAATTCGCCCTTTGCTTCCCGGAGTCCAGCCTTCAGCGCGCCTGCCTTGTAGCCTGACCTGTCGATCCTGCGAATGTGTACGATATCAAAGCCTTTGAACCGATATTCCTCCACAATAGACCTTATCAGGTCGATAGTGTCATCGTCAGAGTCGTCCAGCACCTGGATCTCCAGCTTCTCCTTTGGATAGTCGATGTTGCACACTGCGTCTATCAAGCGTCTTACGACGTACTTTTCGTTGTAAAGTGGCAGCTGAATCGTCACACTGGGCAGGCTTGCCGGAAGCTCGGTGTGCCGGCGTCTTTTCCGTTCGTACGCCACGTTGTTGCGCGACATGTAGGCAAGATAGTAAAAGTTGAGCGAGTAGATCAGAATTAGCCAGGAGATCATTAGAAAGATTGCGTATAGAAAGGCCCCTGGTCCATACAATTTCTATCGGTTCTCGCTTGAGCGGTGTAGGGTTCTTTTCTATTTATAGCTACGTTCTTATCCTTTCTGGAATATCTTTACCGCCTGCGGAGGACAGACGTTTTCACATGCCATGCAGAATATGCAGTCCTTCTCCCTAATCATAAACGCCTTCTTGTCCGAAGCCGGATGCCCTGGAGTCTCTAGCCATTCATACACGTTGACGGGACAAGCTTCTATGCATGCTCCATCTGCGACGCAGATGTCAAAGTCAACACACACTTCCTCTCCCCAGATGCCGAGCTGGCCTGGAGCATCGTATGGGCCCCATACCTTGATGCCCTGGAATGTACCGGCAGCCTGCCTTTTTTCCTTGAATTTCTGGTCTATTGGACCTTCGACCTTGCCATAGCTGGTGCCTGTTCCGGATAGTGATATCGTGGTTGATCCACCAGCTGCAGGGGCGGTAGGTGGCGGCATGGCCTGCGCGGGTTTTGGTGCCGCTGATGGCTGTGCCATCGGAGGCGGGGCTGTTGCACTTCGCAGTTTTGGATTTTTGGCCAAAGGAGTGATCTCTTCAAGTTTCTTTATCGCCGCCTCTAGCGATAGTTTTTCTACTTTTTGCCAGTGCGCAATCAGCTTGTCGCCTATCCTGGTATTTCGGATAATAGTGTCGATAATCATCTTCGCGTTCTGATCCGCCTTTTGCCTGTAGTTCTTTATCCAGTAAGGATCGCCAAAGTATTCGAGCTGCCGTATCTGATAAATCAGATCGACTACTTCTCCCGTAACTATTTCAACTGTTATGTTTAGATCTGCTGCGAGCTCCTCATTTGTAACCGGGTCAACTCCGCTTTCAGTCCACTTGTGCGTGATGTAGATCCTGTCAGCATGAGTGTCCATCTTGAAACCCGAGCTTTTCAGATCATTCATTATTCCAGATATTTCTGATTTGTCGGTGAACTCTACCGGGACTCGGTAGAGGCCAAGTCTGTTTCCATGCAATGGGTAAACGCCTCTTTTCGCCACTTCGGACAGCATGGTCCAGACCCTATCCTTTAGCAAGGCAGACATGTGTAGGTTTCTGAAAATCAAGTAATTCTGCATCTCCTAAAAGGTTTTCGTTTGAGCGCTTCAGTGTGAATCTATGACAAATCGTTCGATTCACTCGTCATCGGGGCATGTCATCTCCCTTATTGCGCGGTATCGGGATTCTATTTCCTCCGCGATGGCAGTTACCTGTTCGAGCGAATGTTCTGATCGCGGGAAGTACCACCTGATTCCGACCTTGTGCCCGATGCCATCCATGTCATAGATAATGCCCTTGTCTGCTTCCACGTGGTACCTATCGTCGATGGCATGCTCGAGCACTTCGAGCCCTCTCTTTGTCTTGTCTTCAAGAACCAAGTCTACCCCGCGCTCAAAGATAAAATAGAATTGACCTTTCTTGATCAGGCTGCCTTCCATCAAAGAAAAGGGAGAGGGTTAGGACTTATTTCTCTATCGGATTCCCTATCATGTTGCCCCATTCTGTCCAGGAACCGTCGTAGTTTCGGACAAGCGGGTAACCGAGCAGGTATTTCAGTACGAACCAGGTGTGCGATGAACGCTCTCCGATCCTGCAGTAGCAGATGATATTCTTGTCAGGAGTGATGCCCTTGCCTTCGTACAGTGCCTTCAACTCTTCGGTGGTCTTGAACGTGCCATCGGTGTCTTTCACTGCCTGAGCCCATGGGATGTTCTTGGCCCCAGGTATGTGGCCTCCTCTCTGGGCATGCTCTGTAGGATATTCTGGAGGCGCTGTGATTTCACCCGAAAATTCCTTTGGCGACCTTACATCTACCATTGCCATAATGTCCATTTTTTCCATTGCTCTCTTTACGTCAGGCATGTAGGCGCGTACTCCTTCATCCGGCGGATTCGCAACGTATCTTGACGACTGGGCGGGTGGCTCCTCCTTTGTGTATTCCCTCTTTTCGAGTTCCCATTTCTTGCGCCCGCCGTTCATTATCTTGATTTTCTTGTGGCCATAGTACTGGAAAACCCAGAACGCAAAGGCAGCAAACCAGTTGTTAAAGTCGCCATATAGGACTAGTTCGGTGTCCTCAGTGGCACCTACCTTTCCCATCAGCTCTTCAAACTGTTTCTTGCTAATGATGTCGCGCCGGATGGGATCGTTGATGTCCCTCTTCCACCACACCAGATGCGCTCCCGGCAAATGTCCCTGTTTGTAAGCGTTTTCGGGGTCATAATCAACTTCGAGTATTCGCATGTTTCCACTTTTCAAATTCCCTGCAACCCAGTCCGTCTCGCACAAGACTTCTGGATGTGAATAACTTGTCATAGACGACGGCTAGCCTGAACTTGTACTTAAGAGCTTTGTCCAGCCGACCAAATGAATTTAATAACTGCCAGGCGGCAATAGTTGCGCTTTTAATATAAAAATGGCTCCAGAGATCCGCACCGTCGCCATAATCACCAAGATAGGCAGCAGCGAGGCAGAGGCAGCCGCCGCTAGGGTTGCAACGCTCCTGGAAAAAAGCAGAGTCAAAGCATACTGCGTGTTGCCGCTGAAGGTTCCGGGTGCTACCAGTCTCCGACACGAAGATCTGGTTGGGATAAAGCTAGACCTCCTAATCGCAATAGGAGGAGACGGGACGACCTTGCGGGCCTTCCGGACGATTCCGGGAAAAGCTCCTTTATTTAGCATTAACAGTGGGGGCCACAGAGGAATTTTGGCGGAAATAGATTCAGAGTCGCTGGAGCAAGCTGTCAAAGCGATACTCGCGAGCAAATACTTTTACGATTCGCGCATAAGGATACAGGCTTTTTCCGGCAGCACCGCATTTCCGCCAGCGCTAAACGACATATTGATCACAAGGGTAAGCCTGACGAGGACGCCAGTCGTGTCGATAAAACTAATGGGCGACGAGATAAAGCAGAGAATGGACGGAATAGTGATCTCCACGCCCACCGGCTCGACCGGACATTCTTTTTCCATTGGCGGACCCGTGCTCCATGAAGGGATGAGCTGCCTGATACTCAGCCCCATGGCATCGGTCAACAGGATGCCGCAGCTCGTCATACCCGTGGAAGAGATCACGATCCAGAGTAGTCATGAATCGCATATCATAGTTGATGGGCAGGAAACCTTCAAGGTGGATCCAGACAGGCCCATCAAGATATCGAGATTCTCTGATGATGCCACATTTCTTCGCCTGCACAAGAAAGGCATGAGACAACTCTCAAAGCTAGGGTTCTCCCAGCTTGGATTCTAGCCTCGTGCTTGATGCTGCCGCCTTTTACACCGGCATCTCTTTTCTATCCTCGGACGACAAGACGTTATACACAACTGAAGAGGTTCTCAGGGAAGTCAGGCACATCAAGACTTCGTACTCCGCCCTAGAGACAGTATTGGAAGCCGGCAAACTCATAGTCAGAGAACCGACCGGTGCGCAGCTGGAAAAGGTCAAATTGGCCGCGACTAGAACTGGGGACTCCCTTACGCTTTCTTACGCCGACTTTTCGATAGTTGCCCTCGCATTAGAGCTTGACACTGCCCTTGTAACCGACGACTTTGCGGTCGCAAACGTGGCGTCTCTGCTCGGCGTTTCCGTAATCCCTGCCACTCCGGGCAAAAAGATCAAGGAAACCAGGAAGTGGATATCGTATTGCAGCGCCTGTGCAAAGACTTTTGGCGTGCAAGAGAAGGAATGCCCTAATTGTGGCAATACGCTGAAACGAAAGTATAGAAAAATCATCTGATGTGTCGCTTTTCTTATCAATTGTGGTTTCTCACATTTCTGCGAGGGAATCAAACAGTGTCCTCTGCATCACCTTGCGGTCAGCGTTCGTCATGTCAAGGATTTTCCGTACTCGTTCTGCTCTGGCAATTCCGAAGCCGGGTATGGCTGCCAGCTCTGCTGCCGTTGCGTCCAGCGCTCTGTGGGGCGTCCGAAATTTTAGTAGCATTCTTGCTGCCAGCTTTTCGCCGACGCCTGGAATAGACGCGAGAACTGACAGTTGCTGTATGTAAATCGGGTTTTCCTTCTTTATCTTTCGTAAGAGTGGCCCAGTGGCCTTGCCCTCTTGCAGCCCTTTGTTGGCAAGTGAGATCAGAATCTGGGCCGTCTGGCGAGCGGAAGGGGTATGAATTATCGGTATTCGAAAGTCTGCTGCAACGGTCGCAAGAGCGTCGTACGCAAGGGCAGTCCTGTCCACGAGTCGTCTGGCCGGGTTCGCTTCCCTGGCATCAGGCATCTGTGCAAGGTCGGCAATATCTCCCTGGATCACCACAACTGGTTTTTGGTAGTGCTTGACAAGCTCTGAGCACTGCACATAAAGCCTGCCATCGTAGATCGAGCTCACCAGGTCGCTTACAGTTTTCCTTTCAACTGCAATCTCTGGAGCAACAATGTAGTCTCCTACTGCGAGCTGTGAAAAGTCCAGCCGCATGCCGGATTTCCTGAGAAGTTCAGGAATGCCGCTATTCTTTTCTCTTTCATCAATGACAATCCTGAAGGCAGGCATTCCTTACTGGTTTCGTCTGTCCTCTATAATTTCTTATTCGGCGCGTGGTTTTGGTGGCTGGCCCGTCCCTGCAGAAGGCGCTCCGCCTGATGCGGAACCCTGCATTCCACGTATCATCTCGTTTATCTTGTTTTCAACTTCCTTCAGGTTCTCTTTTACCCTTGTCTCCTGTTTTGTCAGGACCATGACCCTTGTGTTTGATAATTCCTTCCTTTCTTCTAGCTCCTTGACTACTTCTTCCTTTTTCGATTTGATCAGCACCGAGCCAGCATTCTTGTACACGGCGTCATCCACTCCGGCCTTCTTTAGCTCCTCTAGTGCTCTGTCTGTTTCTACGTTTTCAACCTCTAGCTGCTGTTTTTGCATCATTATAGCCTGCAAGTTCTGTTGCAGTTGTTGCAAGCGCGACACCTGCTCCCTCAGCCAAGGCGGGAGTTCCTGCTCACTCATTAGCATTGGCTAGACAGATCGGCAACCTATAAAATCATACCGTTAGGCAGCGCAAGGCCGCGCCAGAGAGCATCAAAAAGGAGTGAATGCTGGCTCTCAGAGTTGGAAGATCAGTCGTCTCGATCCGAAAGACGATAACAGTGCCTTGTAAAGAAATTCTTGTGCTGCCATCATGCTTTGGCAGCCGATCAAGATCTGGCGCGAGGGCAGCACTTACCGAGTTCGCTACGAGCCGCGAGCTGGTCGATACGCGTATTTCAGCTCTGCACTTTTTCGACGTCAACGTCGTATGCCCCTGATGCAATCTTGAAGTGGCATTTTGGGCAGAGCCAGATGCCGGCGGCAACCCTGCCGAACCTGACCGAGCCACACGATGGGCACCTTCGTTTTTTATGCAAAGTCCGATAAACCTTGCCGTATCGCTTGCGCACAGTAGCGCCAAACTTGATCCCGAGACCCTTCAGGTTAGTGGAGCCTTTCTTGCGACCCATGCTACTTTGCAGTCAACTCCTTCAATCTTGCGCGAACCTCCTCGCCCTTCACCCTTGCGGACTGCGCCGCTTTCTTTAACTGGTCCACGGTGAAGGAGCCCGTGAATCCTTTCTGGACTGCGCAGAAACCCTCTTCGTTTGTTGTAATCGTGATCCTTGCGTCCATGCATGCCTCTTCCTCAGGGCCTTGATCTATCAGGACATGGTCCCCTATTCTTGCCGCTGTTATAGAGATGGGTATCGTGGTGATAGGCATGTCGCGTGTTTCGCCAGTGTCAACCACCTTTTCTCCCTCCATCCTCAGAACTGGTAGCTTTGCACTGAGAAGCGCAGCCACGACGGCATACGAAGTCGCATCGAACAGATTGCCATCAGTGTTGACTATGCTGCAGTCAACAAATATCGTATATACGACTTTGCCCGGGACCAGCACCAGTTTTTCCAGGTCTATCATCTCCGACTCCCTGACTCCCCTATCAACAACTCTCGCAAGCTCGATTACTTCTTCGTCGGGCGGACCTGGCTCGGCGTGTGGCGACGCTATCGGAAGCACTTCTGCGGAAACGATGAGCGCTCCCTTGTTTTCAAGGCCTTCGAATGGCGTGCCCGTTGACACCTTGACGCCGGCGATTACTTCAGAGTGGCCCAGTTTCACCCTTGCTGAACCGTTAGCCTTTTTGATAATATCAAGTTCGATTTCGAGCGGCCTTTGATCGTCAAACTCCCTGCCGTCAAGCCTCTTGCCCCTCGATAGGGCGTCATACATCTGCTGCTTGCGCAAATGTTCCACAATTACCGGAGATCGTCTTGAAGCGCTCATTGCACTGCTGCCTCCTCTTTCAGCTCTGTCTCGTTGCCAAAATATTTCTGCATCAGGGCCTGTTTCTGGATCTCGTATACAATCTTGCAACCAGAGATAGCCTTGTCGAGGCACTCGTTGAAATGCTCCTGTGAAAGCTTGCCATCGAGCTGGAGGAGCGTTACCTGTTCAAGGCGAGGCATGTAAGCCACTGGCATGTCCGCGCCTCCCTCCTTGTCTTCAGTGTCGTTGATGTCAAGCACAATCTGCTCGTCAACCTTTCCTGCAGCACATGCAGAAACCAAGTCGCGCATGTTGATACCCGCGTCTGCAAGGGCCACAGAAGCAGCCGCTATGCCTGCACACCTTGAACCGCCATCCGATTGGAGCACTTCGACATAGACATCGATAGCTGCCCGTGGATAGTCCTCCAGCATTAGTGCCGGCTCAAGCGCTTCCCGCATGACCTTGGAGATTTCGACTTCCCTTCTTGACGGCGCAGGATTCTTGCGCGTGTCAGTTGAGAACGGCGACATGTGGTACCTGCAACGCAGCACACACCTGTCTGGCTGGGCCATGTGCTTTGGATGCACTTCACGTGGCCCATAGACTGCTGCGACTATCTTGTTCTTGCCAAATTCTATAAAGGCAGACCCATCGGCGTTTCTTACAGTACCGACGGTTATCTTTACTTCCCGGAGCTCGTCTGCCGTGCGTCCGTCTGTTCTTTTTCCATTTTCATCAATCAGATTTCTTGTTTGAGTCATTTCCTATTTTTCACCTTCAACCTCTAATTCCTCTTCCACCTCGCCCCTAGTGGATTCCATCCCTCCGGACTTGGCATCGCCATTGCCAATCGGGGCACGAGTGATCTCCTGCGGTGTGTCAGGCACGTTCAGCAAAACCTTTATCCGCTGCGTCAGGTTGGCGGTGTGGGCCTCTTCTTCGACCATCTGGATCGCCCTAACGGACAGTTTTATTCCTTCCGGATTCCTACCTGTAACAACTACGATTCCGTTCTGTCCTATCAGAACTCTGGTCTGCGTGGCCTGTTCTATCGTCTGAATCATGGAACCTCGCTTGCCAATGAGCCGCGGGACCCTGGTCGCAGAGATCTTCAACAACTCTCCCCCTGGAACCTTGCCCAGATCCCTGTCCTGCACAGTCAACATGGGATCTCTCGTCCTGTCAAAAGCCATTATCCTGGCCGTTATCATGTCGCCTATCGCAAAGTGCTTGCTCATGTCATCTCTTGCCGGAGAAAAGTCTCGTCCAAAGACATCTTGAGCTGGCAGGTGGGCAGAAAAGCATGAATTGATATCGACCTCCCATGAGAGTGACGAGTGGTCAGCTATCTTGCCGATAACGAGGTCATTAACTCGTGGGATGTAAACGCCTGATAGTGGTATGACCTTGACTCCGTCACGCCCTGTTTCTGCGATGCCAATTCTCGTGGCAACAAGAGCATTTCCGGATTTTATAACATTCATCAGAGGCCTGAAATTACCTTCCGCAATCTTGTCCCCCGGGATCACATACCTTCTTTTCACATCGTGCATGTTTCAACGGCTCACCGCCAAGCCATAAAGCCCTTCTAGAAACACACCAACATCAATGTTCAATTTTCACTTGTCTCCTGTATATTGCTGGTCAGTAGTAATAGGAGACTTATATAATAACCTAAATAAACGACTTTTGAAGCAAGTCTTCGGTTACAGGAATCAAATTGGCAAAGTAGTCGCGTCGACCATGCATTCAGAGATGGGCTGACGGAGTTTCTTGTACTGAAGTTGAAATAGGCAGAGGTTGAATGCGATCTATTGAGCTCGACCGAGGACCTTTTGCAGGAACATCTTATCGTAAGGAGGATAGGAAGCATCGCGCAAAAATGCTCGGACCAGCTGTACCAGAATCAAAACATCCCAATAGAAGACATTCAGATTATTTCCGTAGTGATTGAAGAGTTTGTTGATGCGTTCCATCATGGAAAGGAGGAGAAGGCATATTTTCCGATGGCTAAAGGAAAGGATGGCTTTTCTGAAGATATTCGCAAGTTCCTAATCGAGCACGAGCTTGGGCGGAGAATTGCAATAATGCTGCGGCGGGAGTTAGATGCCCTCACCGATCGTACCGACACTAAGGACGGATTGAAGTGGGACAACAGAGACAAAGAGCCGATTGCAAGATTCCTAAAATCATATGCGGTCTTTGTTTCAGACCATACAGGAAAGGAGGATTTGTTCTTCAAAAGGATACAACGTGACGGGAGCCTGTCCGAAGAGGAAGATCTGCAGCTCGTAAGGCACTATGAGTCGTGCAGAAGTGAAGCAGGAGGGCGGGTTAGAATTGAGGAGATGGTGAGACTCATCGCGTATTTGGAAGGTAGAGACTGGATGAAATAGTGTTCGACTTTTTCGCAAATCTTGATTGGCGAATCATCCTTCCTTTACCTGGGCTGAGCCTTTCGTAACCGAGCCCAGCCTGTCAAGGAACTGGCCTTTCATGCCTGCATTCATTTCCACAATCGCTCTCAGGGACCCGTCAGATAACCATTCTTCACCTTTGAAATCGCCTGTCGACTTTAGTATGCTGTACGACTGCGCGGCAAACTGTGGAGGGACTGTCACGGTAAGCCGGACGGTTTCTGACTTTAACGGGAGTATTTTTCGAAGCGAGTCAACTACTCCCTTTGCCTGGTCCTCCGATTTCTTGAACGGGTCTATGGAGACGCGCGCCTCCTCCAGTGCCGCTTCGATCCTTACTATCGGGTGTGGCAGGTGTGTCTTTGGGTCAACAAAGCTCTTGTTTATTATCTGCACTATTTGCTTGCGTTTTTCTTCAACCATTTTCCTGCGCTGGTCCGTGGTAAGATTCAACTCCCCACGAGCCAGTATCTGCTTTGCGACCTCTATGGAATCGGTGGTACGAAAGTGTTTAGTCATTTTTTCGCTTGATGCCCTAGAAGCCTTGTTCGCATCTGAATAAATTTCGTCAGAGACAAGCACGCTTGAAATGTCTGCGCGCTTACCCAGCTTGTATTCAAGCGCCGGGTCTGGCTTGACGAGAAGTTCGAACTTGTCACCCTCCACCGTGAGCCGGACTATTGTGAACTTTGCGTCGGTCATCTCCCTGCAACTACCGGATCATTTCAAAGGAGTATTTATGCGTGTCAAAGTTCTCTCCAAATTCTCGCAACTTTCGGTAGATTTTTAAGGATGATTTGGCCTGCTTTGCCAATAGTGGCTTCTCCTTCCGTTGAGGTTGTCGAAAAATCCAGCGAGCGAATCGTCGTAAAGTTTAGCAACATGCCAAGGCAGTATGTCAACTCGCTAAGGAGGCTTGCCATAAGCGAAGTTCCCACTCTAGCCATTGACGACGTGGTAATGCTCGAAAATTCCTCTGTCATGCACGATGAGGCCGTGGCACATCGCCTGGGGCTCATTCCGCTCAGGACGGATCCAGGCAGGTTCGTAATGCCTCATGAATGCGACTGCAAGAGCGCCCTTGGCTGCAGCAAATGCAGAGTCCTCCTTGTGCTGGACTCTGAGGCAAACGAAAAAACCAAAGTTGTTTCTTCTGGCGAGCTTGTCTCTGAAGACGAGCTCGTAAAGCCGGTTAGCAAGGACATACCGATTGTGGTTCTTGCACCGAACCAAAAGTTAAAGTTCGAAGCGTATGCCAGACTTGGCACTGGCAAGGACCATGCCAAATGGCAGCCAACGTCAGCGGCGGTTGTAAAGGATGGCAAGGACGAAGAAGAGATCATACTCTTGCTGGAATCCAACGGCGCACTGACCGCGGAGGAGATCTTGCTTGCCGCAGCTGAGAAACTCGCTGCAAAAGTAAAGGCATTCAAGCAGGCTGCCTCTTCGCTAAAGATTCCAAAGAACGCCTAGGTACATTTATTTGGGGAGCTTTTGATACGAGTGGACATAACGAACGGAAATGTTTGCCAACTCGATGCTTGACAACACGATCTGGACTCTTCGCCTGGCGTTCAAAAAGAACAAGGCCCCGATCTGGCGCGCACTTGAGGAAGAGCTGACAGGGCGGAGAGTAAACAGAAGAGAGGTCAACGTCGGCAGGCTTTCAGAGATCACCAAGGCTGGAGAAGTGTTGGTCGTCCCGGGCAAGGTTCTGGGTACCGGAAGTCTAGGTCACAAGGTCACTCTCTGCGCCTATTCGGTTTCAGAAAATGCAGCAAGAAAGGTAATTGATGCCGGCGGCAAGGTGGTGACATTTGACGAGCTGATAAAGAAACATCCAGATGGCAAAGGGGTACGAATTATTGGCTAAGCAAAAGACAGTGAGCAGGCAGCAAATTGTAGTGGATGCGGCCAACTGTGTTGCTGGACGCATGTGTTCGCACGTTTCAAAATTACTTCTTCAGGGAAATAGAGTTGCGATAGTAAACGCAGAGAAGGCAATGCTCTCCGGGGATCGATACAAGACAATTCAACTCTACAAGGAGCATCTCGAGATAAACTCTGTTACAAACCCTATTCATGGTCCTTTCCATCCAAGGAGGCCCGATACAATTCTATCAAAGATGGTGAGAGGAATGGTTCCCAAGCGAAAGACAACTGGACTCGAGGCCCACCAGCGGCTCCGGGTATTCATCGGAGTTCCAGAGGAAATGAAGAAGGCAAAGATGGAGTCCTTTGAAGATTCAAAGATCACAAAGCCAGAATCATACTACATTACGATGGCAGAGGTTGCCAAGCAGATAGGCTGGAAGGGATTGTAGAGATGACGAACAAGATCGAACTTTACCCAGGTCAGAGAAAGTCGAGCAGGGCAGTTGCAACCATAGCCAAAGGAACTGGCAGAGTCAGGGTGAACAACACACCGGCTGAGCTGATTGCTCCGGACGTAGCCAAAGAACTTGTCCTGACCCCGCTTACGCTTGTTGGTGAGTTGAGGAATCGAGTCGATATCAACGTGCAGGTCAGCGGAGGAGGTTTCATGGGTCAGGCCTTTGCAACGGCGGTAGCAATCTCCAGGGCGATGACAGGCCAGGAAAAGGGAGGCAAAGACCCCAGGGAACACCCGTTTACAAAGAGCGTGCGCGAGGAGATAAGGAGAAAGATCACAGAGTATGACAGGCACCTTCTTTCTGGCGACAGCCGTCAGACGGAATCGAAAAAGTTCGGTGGCCCCGGAGCAAGACGCAGAAAACAGAAATCGTACCGTTAATCATTCTTTAGCAGAAGCAAGCAGAACGAGACACTACGTCTTGTTGTCCTGCAACGTGTATACCCGATAAAGTTTACCAGTTTCCCGGTCGGTATATTTCCATTCGTCAGGGCTGTATCTTGCTTCCTTGTATTTCGCCCTTATGCTTGGGTGCAGCATTTTGTAGACATCCTCGCCTATCGAGACCTTGTTCGGGCTTGTCAATGAAGTAATCTTTGCGGCGATGCTCATGCAGTAGCCCAGAACATCAATCTGCGAGCTCTTGTCTTCGCCGTACTGAACTATTACGTTCTCACCTTCGTCAAGCCCTATCTTGACATTCAGCTCAGGATAGTCGTACTGGTTGAGGATAGGATTGATCCCGTTCTTGATTACTGTTATCATTGACTTTGCGCACTGAACTGCCTTGTCGCATGCGAGCAGCTTGTTAAAGCTGGCTGGAAAGAACGCTATTATGGCATCTCCTACGTACTTTAGAACGTAGCCTTCGTGGCTGTAAACTACAGAGGACATTTCGTATGTAAATGAACGGATTATTGTCACAAGCTTGTCTATCGGAAGAGTCATGCTCATGTTGGTCGAGCCTACAAGGTCGGCGTAGAGTATTACAAGCGGTATTTTTGAGCTCACGTGATTTAGCAGATACTCCTGGCCGGGTCGCAAAGAAGAGTCATACTGGAATCGTCTTTTGAGAGCGCGCCACAATCTATCCTGAGTCTGCGAAACGAGCGTTTCGGAATCGATTGCAGTTGTCTGCTCCTCCCTTTCACTGCTCATCATCATGTTAAAGAGGGCCTTTTTCGTGCTGTCCTCGCCCTGACCCGCTTCTTCCCCCTTTGCACCATCTTGGCTTTGCCGGTCTGCCTTGGGGACCAAGTTTCCAGTTTAACGGGTGTACTTGTGCCATTTAAATGTCGTTGAGAGTATATTAGTCAGCCTTCATCACCTGAATGTCGATAAAAAAAGATGAGGCTGCCGTTCAAAGGCAATGACTATTTCTGCCGCAAAGTCAATCCGGCCTCTGAAAGTTTGCAGGGCGTGTACCTCGCGGCAATTGGTCCTTCGATAGGAATGCAGCAGGTTAGCGCCATGCTTGGAGACGGCACGGTTACGCAGGTTGACACGTTTGATCCGAAAAAGGTGCAGATATTCTTTCAGCAGCTCGCCAACTCTCTTAAGGAGAGAGATTGGACCTCTTCAGAGATTTCCAGGTCACAGACCGAAGACTTGCACAGGCTGTTCTTCCAGACAACCAAGCAGTTGGGCAAGTACCACATGTCGGGATACTTTGGCATTCAATTTCATGCGCTGCCCTACTACAGGGTAGACAAGCGGGTAATAGAAATACAAAAAGAACTGGCAACGATCGCAAACCAGGCAGGGTCGGTATTCGCAGAAATGTCGGGAGCTGCGGACCGGGCGCTATTTTCCGAGCTGGAGAAGCGAGGATACGCGGATCTAGAATTCCAAGAGCTGTTCACAAAAATGTTCGATGACGAAAGGCTTGCAGAACAGCTGGACAACAAGGCCATGGAAGTCGAGCAGCGGTTCCCCCAGTTCGAAGAAATGCGGAAAAAGAAAACCGCCCTATTTGGGGAGCTGAACGACCTTCTCATGGAGCTATACCAGACCTCCGCGGTATCGATAGACCACAATAGGCTGATGCAGGGAGAGGAAGGCGTTACGTTATATTTTGACATAGAGATCGTCAAGAACCAAAAAACAAAGAAAAGGGAGGCATTCGTGGATACGGCATCTGTCCCGGAGGAGTGGGCCGACAGGCTTTATGCCGAGCTTTCGTTTGTAGCCAAGACCTTGGGGGATAAGCCTAGCCACAATCTCTAGAGTTCTTGTTCGATTCGGAGTGTGGCGATGTCAGGTTGGGTGTTGTGCTGCAGGTTGCTGGTTCTGCAAGTTTCCAGACTATCCTATCTGAACTCAGTCATCTTGTTTTGTGTATTCCTGCGGGCTCGGTTTTTCCTTCACTTCAGCTTCAGCCTCAGTCCTAGTAAGCCTTCGCGCGCCGCCAGCTTTTTTCCTTTCGGTACCCATGTAGATGACCCTCTGGGGAAAAGGAATCTCTATGCGATTGTTGTCAAGTTCTTGCTTTATTTGCTTCACAAGCAGCTTTTTCATATCAAACCACACGGAGACTGGAACCCAGCACCAGACGTTGATATTGACGGCGGAATCACCCAGATTCTCAACATAGATGTCAGGCTCTGGCTCTACAAGTACGAGTGAGTGCGCCTGCAGGTTTTTCCTGATAATCTCTATGGCCCTATCCAGATCCTCCTTGTATGCGACACCTACAACCATTTCAACCCGGCGGGCGACAGCACCTGAATAGTTCCGGATTTCTGACAGGAACACGTCAGAGTTCGGCAGTCTGACGTAGGTCCCGTCAAACATCCTCACTCTCGAAGAAAGTGTCGTGATCTCTACGACAACGCCCGCGACATCTGGCAATTTGCCCGTGATAAGCACGGGATCCCCTATCTTCATTGGCTTGTCCATATGCAAGAATACTCCCGAAATCAGGTTGGAAAAAAGTGATTGCGTTGCAAAGCCAAGCACGATTCCCGCTATGCCTCCAGCCAAGAATATTCCCGAAAAATCTAGTCCGGATATCCCAAGGGCAGAAAGCAGTGCTATCGCTATAATACCGTAGTAGACCAGTTTGCTCGTAGTTTTTCGTGTACTAGCAGGCAGGCGCACCCCGATATATTTCGCAACAAGTAGCCGCACGACATGCGCGATGAGAATTCCGCCGATGACTATCGCGATCGGAACGATTATCGTCAGCAGCGGTATCTCGGTCCCGAGCAGGTTGATTCTATCAGGGATCCCTAACAATGTCGAGGTGGCATTAAAAGCCCCGTCTGCCAATATTAGATCGGTTATGTCTAGCCTGTATATTGGTGTTGGCAGATACATTTACAAATGATGTTTTAGAGAAATCATTCTATTGGCGGATGTTTTCGGTACGCATCGCATCGCCGCGAATACCAGAGACTATCAGCTCGCCGTGGGCGACTACAAGATGATCTTTGATAGACCGGCCCAATCGCTTTCGTATAGACGATTCAAGGGCGAGGACCTAAAGTCAGAGTGCGTGATCATGTCTGAAAAGGACCCAACGGTAGTGGGGATTTTTCCTATTCCGCCCCTATTTACTCCGCAGCAACTTTCAAAGAATGTGTACGTAAAGTTCAGAGTGCCTGTGATAGTAGACCAGAATAGCGAGGTTGTGATTTACACCAAGATCCCGATAGAGCTTGGGGTTTACAGGCAGTCGAATGATGAGGAGATGTTGATCGATTCATTTTCCCTGACGCAGCAGCGGTACGCGCTGTACGGTCCCCCAGACACTGGCGTGGTGTGCAGGTATATCGAAACT
>DADA01000070.1 GCA_002494895.1 Nitrososphaera sp. UBA210 | reverse complement strand
TAAGGGCCCGGCCCGTCGTGCTCTTGGACGATTACAGGCTGGCTGCGTCGCCTGACAAGCTGGCTCCTGCTACCCTGGTCCGGCTCATGCTTGCCGAGGGCCCGCTTGGCGAAAAAGAGATTGGAAACAAGATATTGAAGCTGGCGATATTCACGGCCGTTCTTGCTTTTGCTTCCATAGCCATCCAGTACGCAGTCCTAACGTTGTGATGGTAGAAAATGGGACTCTCTGGACTTGCTCTCTTTGTCACCGGAATGTGGCTAATGATACTTGCGGTGGCAGCGTTTCTTGTCGGCTTTGTCGCTCCAATTGACATTTACCTCTTTGGCAGGGGGGGTGACGCCACGTTGGTTTCGATGGCCCAGGCGGCCATCGCTCTTGGGGTCGTTACCGCACTCGTGTTCGGTTTGAGCCAGATGAAGAGAATCTACCTGCAGAAAAAGCTAAAGCAGTGACCATTGCTTCTGGGAAAAGGTTCTCACTGCGCCTTACTATAAAATTCTTGAATTCTATGTTATTTGCATTAGATTTGACATTAATGGTAATATTGAACGCCCATGGAGTTATTGTTTGAAAACCTTATATTGCAACTTTATTTACAACGTGGCATGAAGCGTATAGAGGCCATTATCGCGGCAGAGAAGATTAGCGCTGTTAACGAGGCGATGAAGAAAGCTGGAGTAGGCGGTACGACCGTCCTCGATGCGAAAGGCAGAGGGAAAGGAGAGAAGCCGCAGATACAGACAGGCAGAGGAACAAAGAGGCTCGCTGCAGAGTTCTCTGTTAGGGCCAACGTCATGACCGTCGTTGAAGACTCGGAGGTCGAAAAGGTGGTAAAGGCAATCTTGGACACCGCGAGCACCGGATCAGCTGGTGACGGCAAGATATTCATCTCTGCCGTCTCTGAAGCGGTAGACATTGGGACGAAAAAGCGGGGCCAGGTAGCCATCGTTTAGGTCATTTTTTGCCAAAGAATTTTTTAGTTTCTCCCATTGTTTTTACTTCAGCCGTTGCAACCTTTATCACCATCGGCAGGTCGCAGACGGCCTTGCCAATAGCCAGGCAATGACGCTGTGGCAGCGTCCTTACTATGGACTTGATGGTGTCGTTGTCAGCAAGCGATACTCTTGAAATCTTGTCCAGGTCGCCATCATTTGTAAAGTTGAAAAGAAAAATGTTGTCTACCTGCCTGTAGATTCCATCGCTAATTGCGTCAGGCTGGTTGGTGATAAACGTTGTATAGATTCCAAAGTGCCTCATGCGAGTAATAATGTCCTCCCAGTACGTTTCACGCACGTAAAGATGGGCCTCCTCTGCAAAGAGGAAAACCGGGGGGATGCTCCCGCGCTCCAGCAGGTCAACAAGCTTGCTTAGCACCAGTTCCACAATCATCCGCCGCACTGTCGGAGAAGCGTTCCCCATGTTTATCACCAGGCCCGACCCCGAGCCGCCTTTTGGAGTGACCTTTTCAAGTTCAAGGCCTCCTCCCCCGTCTGTAAAGATTCCTGATGACTGTATCACGTGATACCTGGACAAAAGCGCGTCGCGGACCAGCTCGTTGATGCTCCAGGTGTTGACGGCGTTTCCGATAGCGTTCATGCCAAGTGAGTTCTTGTTCACAAGCCAGTCCCAGATGCGAAAGAACTCTCTGAGCGATGCGGCAGGCATGTCAAGCGCGTTTCTTAGCATCGCAGAAATCGCGGCTTTGCCGCAATATTCCAGGCCAAATCTTAACGTCTTTCCTGGCTCTAGGACCTTTACCTGGCTATTAATGAGCGATGGAGATCCATCGCGATTCCACCCAAGCCCGCTATACTCGTTGTTCAGGTCAAACACGACCACAAAGGCGCCATGCTGCACCAGCGTTTTGACAAGCACCTTGGAAAGGTGCGACTTTCCCGATTCCTTCTTGCCAGTGATTATGGTGAGCTTGCCATCGAGGTCCTCGGCGTAGATTTCAAATTCCTCATCATCCCCAGTCTTTCCAAGAGGGACTGGAAAAACACCCTGCCTGCAGAGGATAGAATCAAGCTCCTTCATTGTCAGCCTTCTTATCTTGGACCCGACTCTGGAAGGAAGCCAGGTTACATCACTGGATAGCTTTCCCTCGCTGTTGACCGCAGCTCTTATCTTGGAACGAAAAATTCTGGCATCTCTAACCATTAGCGAGAGGCCGGCTATGTTCAGCGGATCATGAAGGCTGCCAGTGCTTGAAGCGTTTACCACTTCTTCCCTTACAATCTCTTCGATGAGTGCCTGCGATGAAAGGTATTCTTCGTCATATACCTGGACTATCATGCTGCGGTTCACCTCCTCGATTAGCAAATAATCACCCTTCGTCGCAGAGTCTTCGTTCATCGCAAGGAGCAGCAGCTCGTTTCCGTTCTTGGAAAGGATTTTCATATCGAGATCGACCCAAGAAGGGTCCGTCGAATGTCCTCCGCGGCTAACTCTGAAACCTCATAATTATTCAGTACGTGACTCCTTAAGCAGGTCATCTCTGTGCCCGTAAAGGTCGAGATGTAATGTGCGAGCCTGAGCGTTTCAGGATAACCTCCCGCCACGATATCGTTGCCGACCAGTTTCCCGAGTGCCTCCTCGCTATCGTTTGCGAGAACGTCCGCGCGCAGAACGGGACCACTACCATGGAACCTCACCATCAGGCTTGTCCCGACTGCGTTTCTGATCAGGCTTTTCACTATCGCGTCGACATCTAGACAAGCCGGCCCCGGTACCATGAGCAAGGGAGCGGCTGCTCTTTCAACCGGTTTGAGCCTGGTTCCCTTGCTAATTCCTATCAGGATATTTCTGCGCAGCACACAACTTTCCGATATTTTCCTGATACCGCGATCCCTGTCTTCAAACACGGACCTCCTGAGCGAACCATCAACAAGAATGATCGAGTTTGTGAAATGATTCGATAGTTCTGTCTGTATGGCCCTTTCGGCCCTGATTCGAACGAGCCGCTTTGCAAGATCATCGTCACAAAGCACTGCCCGCGCAAGCCGGCCTTCAAGCTCTGAATTGCGAGCGGTATTTTCGCTAAGGTAAAACAGGATAGGCCCTATCCTGAAATGGATCAATGCACGTCGATCCAAAGCCATTGCAACCCCGCACTTTACTGCATAGAGCCCTCCTTCTTCGGTCTCTCCAAGCTTGACGCTGCTAGAGTCCACTGCGGCCACAATCATTTTCTCATGAACGGGTCGGATCGTATGCACGGTAGAATAGTGCGGCCCGGACCTGATGCCCCAACCCTCGATCGGGACCATTCGCTTGTCCTCATGACTGAATACAATCTTTCTTCCGCGCAGCTGCTCGAGCTCGGGAACCAGACACTTGCTAATAGAATCCAGTATGCCCATTTCTCCCATGCTGAGGCTCGAAAATTGAGGGTTTAGTTGCGTGTGCATGTTGTTCAACAATATCTGCGGGCACAATTATATTAATATTGTGCAACATGGTCAATATGGTCAGCAACAAGTATATCAATAGCATGATTGAGGCATATATAGGCACTAATGACTGAGAGGCCTCCAGAGGAAGTCAGGATAAAGCTAAAACACGGAGATTGGGAGGTGGAGATAACGTGCGCGGAAAGCAAGATAAGGCAAGTGGTTGAAAACGTGCTCTCAAGCTTGGACATGAGCAAGCTTGTCAGCCCCATTATTCAGGGAGAGTTGGAGAGCCTGAGACGGGAGATAGAGGCACTGAAGTCAGGAGGAACAGGATCACGAATCTCCAAAGATAGTGATGAAAAGATTGTAAAGGGAGGCATGACCTGCCGGGGACTGCTCGATTCATTATGGCAAGAAGGCTACTTTGCGAATGAACGGGCGCTTGCAGAAGTACATGAAGAACTCGGACGACGCGGATACAACTACGATAGAACAGCGGTTTCTCATTCACTGGCGGACATGGTGCGGGAGAACATCCTGACAAGAACTGGCACAATGCGAAATTTCAGGTACATACAGAAGCGACCGCTCGTGGTCTAGCCTGATTTGAATTTTTTTGCAATCGCGGAATTAAGCCAGTGAATTCCGGCAGTGGTGATACGATATTTTCCCGCTTCCCTTTCGTCGCGCGCAACATGGCCGGCTTTGACCAATTCTGATATCCTGGAGCTTATCGATTTCGGATTAAGAGCTGTCGCGGCGTGAATATCTGAAACCTGCATCGCGTCGTCCTGCAGCTTGCCGAGGTCTTTGGCTATTCTGGCTGCAACTAGCTGAAGTGAAACCACGTCCTTGTCTGACAGGCTGACATCTAGGTCGGGGATGACACGCGGTCCTTCGTCGGTGATCTTGATCAGCTTGGAATACGTCTCGATTAACTCGGGGGCGGAATAGTTGAGCGATATCTTGCTCGCCAAGTCCATTGCCGGCACCTGTTTTGAAAGAAAGTTCATCACGGATAACATGACGGACTCGGCAGAGCCAGAGAACTGGACCTTTACTTCGCCCACAGTAACAGAAACGCTGACATTGTTTTCACTCTGACCCATACGATTCCTCAAGAAAATCGCTGACATATATATGAATTCGGAAAAGCTCAAGCGGCGAGGCGTTTGCGTTCGGCGCTTTCTCTCCTTCTATACAGCATATAAGTAACTGCT
>DADA01000091.1 GCA_002494895.1 Nitrososphaera sp. UBA210 | reverse complement strand
CGTGGTCATTTCCCCAAATGAGAACCTAGTTCTGGTTCATGTTATCGATGCACATAAACTTTCTGGCGTTTGCAGCTTTGTTAAATAAGTCGGTTTTCAGGCGGACTTTTTTAACAGCCTAGGCACTTTTTGACAATTTGCGTCGGTATGCTGCGAGTCTAGTCGTACCTGTAGCTTAAAGTTCTATAAGCTTCGCACCTGTAACCTTTTATAATTGAGACAGTCTCTTAATTGAGATGAAACAGCTATTAATCTTAGCAATATCTCTATCAACACTCGCCGTACTTGCTCTAGCTGCATTCCCACTGACAACTGCAAATGCTATTACAGAAGGCACTATAGTCACTTTTATGATGAGGTCAGATGACATACAGCCAGCACCTCCAAGCGGGCCACAAGACGGACTTAGATTCACAGGAAAACCTGCAACTTTTGTAGAGCTACCTGACAGCTGTGCAGAAGGTGATCACCCCGTTCAGCGAGCAGCACTTATTGATATGGATGCGCGATCAGGACTTGTGGATGTAATAGTTCTATCGGAAACTGATCCTATTCCTGCTGGAACTGAACTCACGAACCTCACACCAGCGATTCGCACTTGTGCACTTGACGGTGTAGTATACGATTGGTTCACTGGAATAGCACACACGCCGAATCCGTCTGATGATTAGTGGCAATTTTTTCCTTTTTTTGTATCATCTTTATCCGGCAGCTACCTTGCCACTAGCTAGCCAATTGAAGTCGTGCACCCTCAGTATTTTCTGAATTTCGCCCCGTTTGCCAAAGAAAAGACATTTTTAACACAGAGCACTTTTTTAACAAAGCCGGCGTTTGCTAGACCCTTCGCAAGCTCAACTAACATCGTGACTGGACAATGGCAGTCGAAGGGTAAAAGTTGCACCTCTATCGTCGTTGTTTCTCGCAACGAGAGTGCCACCATGTGCTTCCGCTATGCCTCTTGCTATGAAAAGACCTAGGCCCGTTCCTTTCTCTGACTTTGTGGTAAACTTGCTAAAAAGCTTGGGAAGTATTTCGGGATCTATCCCTGCACCGGTGTCCCTCACCTGTAAAGCTAGGTGGTCACCGTTGTCTTCAGTAGAAGAGCTGACGGCAATAGTTCCTTCCTTCGTAAACTTGACCGAGTTATTTATCAAGTTGGAAACCAGCTGACTTATTCTATCCCTGTCTGCTTCGATCATGATACCTGTTGGTTCATACTCGAATTTCACTTTGCCATTTGCCATTTGCCTTTTTGCATCTTGTATATTCGCATTCACCAACTCGTCTATTGGGAATTTTTCCTTCCGAAGTGCTAGGTTTCCGCTCTCGATCTTCGTAATGTCTAGTATGTCTTCAGTCAGGCGTTGAAGTCGCCTTGCGTTGCGGGCGATTGCTTTGAAATCTTCCGGAGAGGATTCAATTTCGCTGCTTTCAAGTACCTCCGCGTAGCCCAGGATCGCCTGCGTAGGAGTCCGGAGCTCGTGCGCAGTTACGTTGATGAACTCTTTTTGCATTCTGTCATGAATTCTTAGTTGCTCGTTTGCATGTTCGAGCTCTATTTGTTTTTCAGCCAATGCCTTGTTTGAGCTAGACAGGGATTCATTGGCAGCCCGCAAACTCGCGGTCCTGTCCGCGACCACAAGTCCAAGCCTCTTGTTCCATGTAATCAGAATGAACGAAATTAGTATGGTCGCCACGGCAATCGCCAATACCACTGCCGTGCTAAAGTTTTTCTCCTGATCCACAAGCGGCCCAATTTCGCCTGCCAAATTGTGCGGGGCAGTCAAATAAAGCGTCAGGAAATGATGATCGTTGGCACTTTCATCCCCTGCTTTTATGAAAATAGGTGAATACGTTACCGTACTAGTCAGTCCGTTTCCGGTAAAGTCCTTGGAGTCACTTCCTCCCTGCAGCGAGCTTGTGAGGAAGTCGTTGAACTCTGATAGTTCTTCGGGAGACGAAAAAGCCGGTAGGAGCGCGGCCTGGACTCGATCGCCGAAAAGATTCTCCCCTGTGAAAGAGGCATTATTGGCGTAGATAATTATCCCACTAGGACTTATTATTCCAATCGAGCTACCTATCTCCGGAGATAACTCGCTTTCCACAAGTGAACCCAGAGTGTCAGCCCTTATCGATGCAACTATGACACCCCTGAAATTTTCAGCTCCATCTGCCTCGGCCAGGACAGGATGCGACAAGAACAGACGCTGGGCCCCATCAGGCGACATTACCACTGGGCTGTAGTACGGCTCGCCTGTATTTGCAGGATTAACGAAATACGGTCTATCGCTGGCATCGAATCCCCTGTACAACGCAAGCTCGGCCTCGTTCGTGAAGGCGCTTGACCATACCGTTTTGCCTCGTTCATCCAGCCAGAGATACCTGTCGGTGATTTCGCTTGTGATGCCTTGTCTTTGATTGATGATCTCTGATCCTCTCTCGACATTGCCAGTTTTTATTATTGCCAAGTCGGCTGCAGTCTCTGCATTAAGATTGACATTCCCTATTCTATTCTCGAGCAGCTCCCGTAGGTGAAAGGCTTCGATCCTCGCAACGCGCCGTACATCATCTCTGACATCTTCAGAGATCTGGTCAATTATGGTAACGGAGTTGGCGTAAGAAAGCACAGATAGTATGGCAGCAAAAGCTACGATTATCAATAGCAGCGAGAAAGTTCTCGCCTTTAATGAGAGGGATGAGATAATTCCCAAAGGTTCGGAATGAGTACTACCCGCGATCCATTTATTCTATTAGGATAAATTGTTATAGAACATTCTAGGCTCTTCTCTTTGACCCTGGTACTTTGTGTTGCCGCCCCGTGTATAGGCAGAATCAGTCTGGAATCAAATTATTGCCACGACCTTTGCCCTTTACGATTCTTATGGGCACGATCTCGCTATCAATCTGTTAGAGATAGCTATCTCAATCGTTAAATGAGATATTTTCTTTTCAGAGACGATGTCAAGAAAGAAAATTTCCTACATCTTACCTGTATCAATAGCTTCCGCAATGGCGGCTCTGCTGTTGGCGGGCTCAGGGCTGTCCAGTCTCGCTCAAATCAGTAATGAAACGAGGCAGGACATTTCTGGCACCATAAACAGCCTGGTGCAGGAAGATGGCGAAACGACGTACATCATAGGAGGAGATTGGAGTCTCTCCTTGGATGAAGACAGAGTATCAGATTTCAGCGCGGATCTAATGATGGCAAGCAGCGACGGCACGGGTGCGCACTCCCACAAAATTGTTATGGCTGGCGGAGACACATTACAGCTAGCTGACGAGCGGTCAGGGACAGTGGACGTAACCCTAACACCGACTGAACAGAGTGTAGGCAGCACAGTTCTGGTAAGTGCAGAAGGACTTGATGCCAATAGCGACGCAGTTGTGAAAATAGGCGAGAACATTGCAGGAAATACGCAGTCCGATGCAGACGGCAACCTTCTCTTTGCTCTCGGCATCACCGACGACATGATTGGCTCGCGTACAGTGATGGTAGAAGACGAAACAAATAGAGGTTCTGTATCATTCAGTGTGATCGAGTTAGAGAATGTCACCAGTGCACAGCCGGGTAACCTTACTACGACAGAGAACACGGGCAATCTGACCGATACCCAATCAGGTAACGTCACGGCGGCCCCTGCCGGCGACCAGACTGACGAAAGCATTTACAGCACTGTAATACAGGGCCAGTCGTACGACTCGGATGCGACCCAGGATGGTGCTACCAATGATACAACGACTTCATCGGTTGATGAAACAGAGGATATCAATCCTGATGGCGAACTGACCACGTTCGAGGAAGAGGCGATTGCTGCTGGCGAGCTATTCGAAGACATGCCGGGCTTTAACGCAACAGCTAGCGACAATAGCACGTCAACCGATGCTGAATCGTCTGTATTTGCAGAAATAGATGGAAACAACACATCGTTTGAAGTCCTGGCGGGCATTTACACCAACGACGAGCTAAAATGGGAAGATGTCAGAATCACTGTTACCGTCATGAATGACCAGGTAATAATGATAGAAATCGACCCAGCTGCGACAGAAAATCACTTCGGCGACCAGCCGATATTTGGAATGGCTGACACGTGACGCGGCTTCTGAACCGCGTTCAGCCTTTATTTTTTATTCAGCCAAAATGATATCGCTGTTTATGTCTAGTCGATCCAGCCGCAAGTCATTTAACAGTTCCATAATACGAATACCGAATAAATTTATGGCTGGGATACGAAGTAGAAGCACCATCGGCTTTCTTCTGCAGCGCGATCAGGGTTTCGGTTCCGTTCACCTGGTCACTATGTGGTGGGGAAAGGCCAAACACGGAGCTGGCCGACAGTAGCCCCGCCGCAGCAGAAGTCAATTACTCATAAAAGGCCAGAACTTTTCTCATGATAAACGGATATTATTTTAGAAGACTGCTTGCGAATATCTAGGCCAAGAGCAATCGAGTCTGTCAGTCCTAACAAGATCGTTAACGATATTTTCAGCCAGTAGACTCTACGATATCAAGAGCTCTACTAATGTAATCATTCGTAACAAGTGACGGGATTCTAATCTGTTTTGATTGTGGCAACTCCAAGTTTATTTCATGAAGAATTTCGACACGCCTGTCAACTTCGCTTTCATCCCGGCATTTGTTAATAAGGTCTATTACATCACCTTGACGGTCGGTAGCCATACCAAAATGATGGCAGTCAGATAATAAAGAATTGTGGAATCACATTATGGTACTTGATTATCGACGATCGATCCTAGTAGCAGAGAAAAATACTATTTATCTAATGCCGTGACCGTCTCGCTATGCAGATGTGAAATTAATTGTAGATGTTGAATGAATGACTTATTCCCCGATTGCGGGCGTTGATGCGGACATATCACGGTAATCCTTAGATTCTTCTCCAGCCACTCAAAATGAGTGTTCTGCCACCAATTTTCTACGTCAAAGCAAGTGGCAAATCTCTCGTTTCTTGACAGATTCTCTGCGCAGTCTGCCACAACAATCACATCATCCCTCTTCCCAGTCGCCGTCCTTTCTTTGGCTGCTTCTTCCAATATGACTTTTAGATCTCTAAATGGCTCCAGGTCGCCAGCTAGTGCCCGGTCGTAGAACTTTTTTATGTTCAAGATCACCAGATCACCTCGATCCAAATTTCCCTTGTAGTCTGCGATTCCCGATGATAATCTTGAAATGTGCGACTTGTTATCCGCATCAACAGAAGCATAGATAACCAGCTTGCCTTCCCGGAGGCCTTCGTTTATGTAGTCTATGACGGCACTATTTCGTACGTCATCATAGCCATACAATAACATCAAGTGCCGAGCAGTATACGGTCTATGCAATTGCACAAGGAAATCGTCAAAGTTAGTATTAAAGCTTGGTTAATCCCATTAACCTCGAAGCTGTTGTGTGATTTGAGGCGCGCCCGAGCTTACTGGCGGCCTGGAAGAATACCTCTCCGTTTCGCAAGGGTCGATACCCCTATCATGGCTCCAATTGTTACAGCCGCTATTACAATAGCCACTGGAAACTCTGGCACAACGTTAGTGCCCGCTATCTCTACCCTGTGTATGCTATGTTTGTAGTTTATTTCAAAGACAGTCTCAGTGGCGGTATCCGATTTTAGCAGTACGTCGTCTTCGATTGCAATGTTTTGGTCTATGAGGACTGTCATATCACCGCTCAGCATTGCCTTGGGGATCCTAATCTCGGTAACTCCTGTTGTCCCATCGCTACCTTCGACCAAGAACGAAAGCTTCTTGTCCTCCTTGTTGAGATTGACCTCATTAATACCGGAATTGCTCGCTATCATGACATCGAATTCTTGGTTTTCTGCCATTATCTTGTGCTCAGTAGGTACCGCTACGACAATCTCTGCAGACGACTGCAGCGCCGCCGAAGTGATCGCTTGGACTAAACCCAGCGCGTCTGCTTCGAGCTCTATTCTCGACTGCACGCTGTACGTCCCTGAAGTTGCACTGTCAAGCAGGGCAAATGATGTGGTGTATTTGCCGTCACTCCCTATTGTGGCGTTCTCTCTTGCGATGACGTTTCCTTGCCCGTCCTTTGCTTCCAAAGTAAGGACGTCCAATGCGTCGATTCTATTAACCAGTTCGATCCAGACAAATCCGGTCACGGTGACATCATCTCCAGGATAGTATACATGGTTCTCGGCCTCTATGGTCACAGGACTGGTCACGTCAGCTGCTATGACTTCATAGGATGTGCTGTACCTTGTGCTCGATTCGACTCCCAGATCTATGGAATCAGACTGAGCAAATGCGTTAATCAAAAAGGCACCCGGACTGAAAATAGCAAACAGTGCTATGCCTACCAGTGAGATATTCGCAGGGTCTGCGGAGGTCATTTACTAGAGTTTTCACTATACTTTATTAAAGGATTGACTAATCGCATTACGCAACAGTGGGTCACCAGCAACAACATCCTGTTGGCGTCACAGGACATGGATGGATAAGGTATTCTCTGTGTAGTAGATCTTTGATTTTCGTCCTTCATCCCCTGCTAGTTTCGAGAACAATGCTGCATAGAATATGGAGCAATTAATCCCCATGCCATGCTGAAACAAGAACTTTTTCTCACCCTCAAATGTCTGGGTTTGAAAGCCGGATTTTGCTATCATCTCCTTGAATACTTTTAGACTTGATTCAAAGTTATCTGCTCCAGCGAGTATGAAACTGATACTTCTGGATTCATGAGCCAAGTCCGAAGCTAGCCCCCTCACCGTCTCTTCATTGACACTATCGAAGAGTTGCTTGATTACGATCTTGTGCATCTGTACGAATCCGGCTTTCCCAGCCCATTCGCCCCATTCACTATGGTCAGCAAGGATTCGATCGACCATAGAGTCAAGACTATTGCCTGATCTTTCAGAATCCTCAGGCAAAGAGGCTAGTCGTTGCTTTTTATCATGGATGATTCTATTGCTTGATCCTTCGACATTCATGATGCACCCGCGTCGACATAGCGGTCATTGCGTGTCATGTCAGGAAGCGAAGTTAATCGCTTCTTCGACTTTGCAATCCTGCGACGCAATTGCACCAGAAGGACAATATTTCCTGCTGCTAGTGCTACGTATATTACGCCCATGATGAAATTGCCCTCGGCAAAGGCAGTGCCAGCAAAGTAAAGAGTCACCGCAGCCAATGCTACAAGTATCAATGAGAGGTGCCTGCTTAGCCCCCTGAAAACATCCATAGCCAAGATTGCCAAGTTGAAATGTTTTACCTCGCTCATGGGCCGCCGACTCCAACTTTGATAGTCTCTGAAACATCTCTTGCGGTCTCCTTCAAGTCCCGCACCATTCCAGATCGCTTCGAGTCGCTGATCGCTGTCTTGATTTCGTCGAACAGCTCTCGAAGAGACCGTATAGTTTCGTTAAATTCAGCCATCGATTCCTTATTGCTCTGTAGCATTTTTATCGTATCAATGGCGTCCTTCACCATATCTGACGTATGCTTGAAATTTTCGCCCAAACCAGAGCCTTTGAACTGCTTGACAACATTTTCCAGGGAAGTAGATGCTGATTGAAAGGCTTCAGCAGTGGAGCGCATGTTTCCGATATTCTGTTGCATTTCAGGCGTTTGCAATAATGTGATAATCTCTTTGGCCTCAGCTGTCGTTTGTCTGACTTTGTCCAAAGAATCACGAAATTCGGGCGTTCCGATTTCTTTGACGATCTCGACTGCATCAGAAGCAGTTTCTTTTATTTCTCTTAGTTTGCTGCTCATATTGAAAATATGGCATCAAGTTATTAGACTGTTGCCTATTCTGATTAAGCAGCACATGAAAACTTATCTTTTGAATTGAATGGGTGCAAAACATTGCATCGCAGCACAGTGTCATTGTCTTGGCATGTTTCAGGGCATCTCGGCTATATGACGTAATGCGGTTGCGATAAATACGTAGTGATTATATCATTTCATACGCTCTAATCAACCATGCAATCTCTAGTTGCGGCAGAGAATAGGTCCGGCATGCAAGAAACCGTGATGCAGAACAAAGGTAACATGAGGACTAGGTCCAGGCGGCTACCGCGCGACAAGATCTACATATTCAAAGACATAATACAGAGGCTATCAAGAACAGGCGAAATGAACAAGTCGATGTTACTGAGTGTGTGTGGTCTCAACTCAAAGATCCACGAATCAGTCCTAGATGACTTGGAGAATAGAAACTTTGTAGTAAAGAAATCCACACTGAATGGCGCGAAAGCAATCTCACTTTACAACATTACGTATGAAGGAATGCAGTTTTGCAACAACATACTCGCACCCTTCGAGGAAGTATTCCCGAGAAAAGCGCGCGGTCACGACGACTATCAATTCTGACCGATGGAACTAGCACCGCCCGTGGTGCCCACCAAGAATATTTCGATTTCTTTTATCGATAGACGGAATGTAGAGTTGCTTGATTAACGTGATTACACAATGATTTAATATTTTACACAGGATGCACAACCAAAGCGTCAGACATGGCCAACGAATTAGTCTCTGTAATAATTTTCATCGTAGGTCTGATAATTTCTACGATCATTATCTACATTGTCACAAAGCTGTTTGGTCAAAAAGAAGGCATAGGCAGAGCATTCCTCGCTGCGATAGTAGGGACGGTCGTATACACGGTAGCCTATTTTCTTCTCGGGACCGGGTGGATTGCCGCGATAATAGGCGGATTTGTATGGCTGTTGGCTCAGATGGCTGTACGACATGGGATGGCTGAGATCTCTCGGTGCGGCGGTAATAGTGTGGATAGCAGCCACAATAGTTGGATTCTTGCTTCCAACTGTTACTGGGCCCCTATGACAGGCGCATAGGCGTGGGTGATGAGCCAATCGCGGCTAGAATATCTTCCTAAACGAGAGTCTGCAAATATTGAACAATAAAAATTGGAGATAAAGGGCTATTACCCTACGTCGCAAGAGCCAAAGCTTGCCTAGATTTGTCCAACCCGTCTGTAGTGTACAAACATGGTTGCAAAGCAGCCATGTTTATAAGCAGATCTCGGCAAATACGGAACACGGCCACCAAGAAACCGATTATGCAGCACAAGAATAATCGTTCTGAAAGTGTGACCTTTCGCTTAGATTCAGAGAAATTGCAAAAATTACGCGGAGAATCGCAGGAGAATCAGATAAGCCTTAACACCCTGGTCAATCAGGTTATTGCATCGTTCGTAGATTGGGACATGGTTGTGTCCAAGGCCGGATGGGAGCTGTTGCCAAAGGACATCTTGAAGGAACTCTTTGACGCTATCGACGAGGAAACGCTCAAAAAGATCGCGTTAAAAACGGCAGACACTTCTAAAGATGCCAGACTGATGCTAACCGGTGTGGATGATATCGAATCATTCTACGCCACCATGAGATACAGGATCAAGAAATCTGGATTTGTCCTCAGGGAATATGACGATCCAGATGGCAGCAAGCGAATCGTAGTTCAACATGAGATGGGACTGAACTGGTCCATATTCTTCAAGGAATACAATGAACGCATACTCAATAGCTTTGGCTACAAAGCCGATATCGAAATCAGCATCAATTCGATAATGATGAAGATATCAGGATAGATCCCCTACTAACCGCGTTTTACTTCCACCTAGAATCAGCCAGCAGAATTTTTTGGACGGTAAATTGGGAAGACCAAAACAAGGCATAGGGGGATTAGCTGGCCACCTCATCTACCATCCAGTCAGGTCTGGATTTCTGCTATTCCGGCAGATCCTTTGATCTGCGGCTCTTTTTGTCTTGATTGGAATCAGAGTCTTTCAAGGTTTTTTCCGCTCTCTCTTCAGATTGCCCATGCATTGAATCATTCAATGCATGGTCACGTTGATAGGGATTCTTTCTCTCGGTACTCATTCCTTTGGCCTCAACGCTTGGAATCCGCAGAGCCAGGTCTATCGTTTGGAGCCGCACCCTGCAGCTCTTTTGCCTTTTCACCTATGCCCTTTGCGGTATCGCGAGCAATGTCTCTTGTCTCTCTAATCGCTGCAGCCGTCTCGTCAACAACGCCGCTCTCCCGCAATTCCTTGGCTGTTTCGCTAATGTCTCTTGCGGCATCCCTTGAGGCTGCGACAGCGTCGCGAGCTGCCTCACTAATTTCTTTAAGTGCTCCCGTTTCTCGCATACTTCTTACAATATCTCTAAACTTGATCGACTGCTCACGGACGTTTTGTGCGATCCTTTTTATGTTTTCTGCAGCTTCAACCGAGTTTGTAGAGTATTCAGATGAAACCTTTTCTTGTGTCATAACTATGGATTGGTTCTTTTTTATTAAAGGATTGACTAATCGTGTTAGGTAACAAATACCAAAGTCAACCTCCACGACCAGTATTCTTTGGTCTGTACGCCACTGGGCAAGGTTGCGACTAACGCAGCGGCATGTCTGCTAGCTGTCATCTATTCCTAATGCGATTACGATTTCGATAAATAGCATTGCTTTACTTTTGGTGACAATGACCGAAATAGAGAGAGACTTGGAAGACGCAGGGAATAAAATCAAGGCCGGAGCAAAGGCGGTGTGGAACAAGACTGAAGATGCAGGGCGCGACCTGGATGCCGAATATCGCAAAGAGAAGCTTAAGACTGGCCCCGGAGTCAGGGGTGATCTGGAAGAAGCAGGCGATAAGGTAAAGGCGGGTGCCAAAGCTGTCGCCAATAAGGTAAAAGACACCTCACGCGACCTGGATGCCGAATACGAGAAAGAAAAGGTCCTAGAAAGAGCGGACTGATCGCCGCAAACTTTTTCTTTTGCCATCCACATAACAAACTGGTAGCCTTGTTACTGATCAAGAACTGCCCAAAATGCGACCGGGAGCTTTCGAAATCCAACTTTATCGAGAAGGACAATAGCATTCTCTTGGTGTGCGAATGTGGCTTTTTTAGCAATGATGCTAAGTTATTCACCAGATAGCCCATTGTTTTTACGCTAGTCCGCCGTAAGACAATACAGTATTATGAACACCGATCCTACAGAGCTCCATGCCGTACATAGATGTAGATGAGGGTCACAGGATTACTTTGGCTGAAAACGTAATGCCCCACGCCAGGGATGTATTCGAAAAGGGACTCCAGCTTGAAGCCATCCTGCTTGCACACGAATACCTAGAACAAAAACTAAATGCGTTGTACCGTCAGGCAGCGGGGAATAAGAATACAGTCCACAGGCAATTCAAGCACGTGATAGACATGTTGATATCTGCAAATCTCGTTAGCGCGGACGATTATCAAGTTCTGAAGGAATTCAACAGGCTGCGGAACATAAATGCAAACCAGATTCTGAATTTTTCATTGACCATGAAAGGAGCCAAAAAGGGCGACATGATAAAGGCGATGAACCTGGCTGATGAGTCTGAGAAGATAATATCAGACTTCCAGCAGAATATTGAAAGACGCAAGAAACGACGGAAAAAAAGCTAGTGGCTGTGCCCGCAGCCGCAACCTCCAGACATTTCGCCATGACCATGGGAAGACGAGCACGAAGGGCATTTCTGGGAGCCACTTTCAGACATGAACATAACGCCGCACGAAGCGCACTTTTGTTTTTGGATTCCTTGCATGTTTTGGCAGAACAATGCTGCCATATTAAACCTTGTCAACGCGACCAAGCTTTTCGTAACCGGCTTTCCGCGAAATGCCGGAACATCATTCAGATACGCTTATTGAGCTCACCGCTGCTAACACTCCACAATGAGGCATCCGAACGAGGGTCTCCCGGATAAATAGGAGGCTTGAGTGAGCGAACTTGCAGTTCAATATTGTGACATCGGTCGCTCCGTATGTAACCGCTGCCAATGCGTTGCAAGCGATGCAGCTAGCGCACGAAGATGGCTTTTCGGGCATCGAGCTTAACGAAGATCACATTAACGCCCTTGTGGAGATCAAGCCAAACTGTCTGGCACTCATGCGTGAATATAGCGCCGACAGGCGCATGACGAATTCTGTCCACAAGACCCTCCACAGGCCAAGCATCGATTCAGAGAATGAATCCGAGAGAAAGAAAGCGGTGAATTATACCCTAAAGACACTCGACCGCATGGAAGTGGCTGGGGTTTCGAGAATGGTGTTGCACAGTTTTAGCGATCTACCAGGTTTCTTTGCGCTCAGGAACGAACGTGCAAATGCGACCGGATATTTGGTCGGCTCAAACGCAGTAAAAGTCTACGGAGTACTGGCGCCAGTCCTAAAGGCGTACAGAAAGCTCAGAAACGGAACCATTGAACGGAATTTCATGCGTTCTCTTGATGAGATTGCAAGGTATGCGGCTGACAAGAAAGCAAATGGGAAGTCATTGGAAATCGTACTGGAGGAACACTATTCCGATGCTATCGATTACGAAAGGATCGCCTATGGCCGCGGCAAACTGCATAATGTTATACGGGGAATCGATACTGCGCACCATCTTATTAGAACCGGCGAGAATATAGATCTATCAGATACCTCCGAGCCGATACATTTCCACGCCGCTGATACGAACGGCACCATAGACGATCACAGGGCGATAGGCACAGGAAAGGTAGATTTCAAGAACGGTCTAGCAAGTGTCGTCGAAAAACGATTGACTGATGTCATCGTGGTAGAAGTTGCGACAAGGAAAAGCGCGCTCGAGTCCAGACAGGCGTTGATATCGTTGACGAAGCGGATCTCTATGGTCACTTCGTAGGTCAGCCGTCTCAAGCATCACTGGAAAAGGTCTGTTCTTACAGAAGAGAACTTTTAGGCGTTAATCCAAAGGCAAACTTTGCCTAGACTTTCTCTACCTGTTCGCGTTTGCTGATCTTTGTCAAGCACTCTTCGCACAGTATGGCATTATTGTATCTGTAAATTCTGCGGCTCGGGCTGAACAATGCGAGCTTTAAAAGCTCTCTTGAACAGTTATCGCAGATTTTCTTCAATGGTTGATGCTCGATGAAACATTATTTAAATAAAGTGGAATAATCGCATGCCTTGTTAGGGGGGTTAGCATTAGGCAAGGATAAGGATCCGCACTTATTGTTCAACAAGACCGCCGCCGAAAATGAAAATGTGATCTCTTAATGTCGCCAGTGAAGAGCAACTTTATCTATAACGGCGCCGTCAATTCACTATGGCGTTGAAATTCAAATGTCAGGATGTTGGTTTTGACTGCGGCTTTGTAGCGAAGGGCAAGACCGAAGACGAAATACTGGCGCAGTGCGCCTCCCATGCTACCAAAGACCACAATATGAAGCCCGAGGAAATAACCGAAGAACTAAAGTCCAAGATCAAGGCAAACATTCACAAGTCATGGTTCTAGCGTACTAGAGTTAGATTTAATCAGTTTTTCTGCAAAATTAGCTATTCTACTGCCCTATCAATGTCAGACTAGTCCTTACGCCATCGAGCTTTCTGATCTGCCATGTGACGACTTCTTTTACTTTGTCCATCTTTTCAGCAGCCACTTTTGCGATCAGGTCGTAGCCTCCGGACACAAGACTGACTTCAACGACCTCAGGGATTCTGCGAATGGTCTGCATCACGATTTGCTCGCAGCCAAACTGACAATTCAGCAGTACAAGCGCGAATTCCATAATTAGTAAATCCCTTCATCAGTTATATGACTTTCGGGTTGTCACCAGTATGGACCAAAGTAGTACCGGAGGATTCCGCTGTGTCAATTGATTGAGACAATATCGATGAACTTTGAGCCAAAAGGCTATGGCAAGAGCGGTCATGACTGTAATGTAGAGTTACTTGTATCTTGTTATATTCGCTTGCCGCCTTATCCAACAGGATGCGCTCGCAACGGCATTCTTCCGGAGATAGGCTGTTCATGATAGACCTCGCCATAGTACAAGTGGTTACGGGCGTTCTGGTAACTCTGGGTTCCACCCTTCTAGCGATAAGCATTGGTTTTGAGCTCACCCTTCCACCGTCTGTAAAGCAGGCGATTTCCCAGGCTGTCCTGGAGAAGGTGCCCAACATTCCGGAAATACAGACGCAGCTGCCGGCAGAACCGTTCACCAATTACCTACTGGGGCTGGCCTGCATCGGCGCGATCCTCACTCTGGGGGGCGTTCTATACGGTTCTTCCAAGTTGGGTCAGATGAGGAGAAAGATCGAAGCCGACGATGATGGTCGATCGACTAGTGCAACACAAACATCAGAGTCTGACGCCGCATAAATAGAAAACGATTCGTTAGCCTGAGCCAGCCCAATAATCTCCAATCTGAAGCGGTGCAGCTTATTAACTTCCTAATACCATACAGCAGTTGATGAACAAGGTAGTACACTTTGAAATTCCGTTCGACAACGAAGAAAGAGCGAAAAAATTCTACCAGGACGTATTTGGATGGCAGATATTCAAGGCTCCGGACATGGACTATAACATGGTTACGACGGTGGAGACCGACCAGCAGACAATGACACCGAAAACCCCAGGAGCGATAAATGGAGGATTGCTGAAAAAAGATCCCACGGGAACTCACCCAGTAATCGTGATCGATGTCCCTGACGTGGACCTCCACTTGAAGCAGATAGAGAGCGCCGGCGGAAAGGTGATAATGCCCAAGATGGACATTGGAGATTTCGGCTCCTACGCAAGAGTTGCCGATACTGAAGGAAATACTATTGGAATATGGCAGAATAAAGCAAAGCAGTAGGATAGATAGGAAAGTTTCATTACTTGGTATAAAAGAATTCGCCAAAAGCCGTATTGGCGTAGTTTCGACCAATGCGTAGCGGATGCCTAGTAATCATCTTCTCGCTCTAGTGGCTTCAATCGTTGCCATAGCAGTAACTGCAACCATCATAGTGTTTCCAGGAAGTACAACTTCGGAAGGCGGCGATGGGATCATTGATACGGTATCTGCAAGCGGGCACGTCACAGTTTCAGTAGTTAGGCAGGGAAACGAGATCTACCATTATGAAGGTCGCAACCTTATCACAGATGCCGGAAAGGATTTCATCAGCGCCCAGATTGGTTCGACAACAACTGGTTCTAATGGTGCCAACTATATCGCGCTGAGCAACAATACCGCTGCGCCTCTTGCCGCGGATACTACCCTGGCCGGAGAAATCACTGGCAGCGGGCTGGACAGAGCACAGGGAACGTATTCCCATACCGCCGGAACAAATACGTTTACCGTTCAGGAGGTATTTACCGCCTCAGGAACGGTTAGCGACATCCAAAAGACCGGTCTCTTCACCGCTTCTTCAGGAGGAACCATGATGGCTGAAAACACGTTTAGCAGCGTAAATCTGATCTCTGGGGACCAGCTTACGGTGAGTTGGACGATAACGATAGGATAGAAGGCTGGAGCAAGGGAATGGGGAATGAATGAGCTGGATTGGAGAACAAGATTGCCAGAATCCTTGTTTTCGCGTTATCCGCTTTCGCGTTATTCAACTTAATCTCCATACCTTCGCTGTATTTTCTTGATGCTACTGCTGCGACCAGCTTTGGCATCGACTACAGGCATCTAACCACAGTTTCTCCCGGCAGCACTCCGAATACCAATACAACCATCGCAGTCAGTTCTGGTTCGACGGGAACCTTCATAGTTGACCCGTATACGTCAGGCTCGACTGCCACAGGAACCCCAAGCACCACCTCATCGAGTGGATACGGATGGAGAACCGCAGGCATAATTGGGTCATCGATACCCGCAGGCACCTGGTCCTTTACTGTTACCACGCAAGCTACTTTGATGTCCGTTCTGGCGAATGGAACTATGAAGGTTTATGCCTATTCTACCGACACGCTCGGATCGAATCTTTCATTCATAGGATCTGCAACAGGAACCAGCAATGTATTTTCAGTCGTGACCGCCCAGACCGAAACCATCACTTTTTCCGCGACGTCGGTTGACTTGACCAACAAGGTGCTCGTTGTGGAGTACTGGATAGAAGTAACAACAGGACCTCTGCTTGCAACGGCAATTACCTTTCAGGCCAATTCGTCCACACAGACTGTGGTGTTGCCGTCATCTTCGGGTACATTTTATCTCGGAAATCAATCATTGTTCTCGATTGGCGAATCCGAATCCGCAACGTTCACTGAGGCGCTTTCAAGATCGATAACCTCCATGCGCTCGATAGCGGATTCTCCCACCACTTTGGATTCGAGTCCAGTACGCGAAATTATTGCCTCAAGGACGATAGCCGAAGCATCGGGAGCTGTGCCGGTCGACTTCGTCACAAAGGCGGCGGGGTTTATGAGGCAGATTTCGGACACTGCGGGGGCGGCTGCGAGTGATAGTATTTCAAGGATTTCGGTTCACACTAGACAGATCGCTGAAAATTCAGGAGTAATCGTTATCGATGGGATATCCAGAGTCGTAACTCACTTTAGACAAGTATCTGAAGCATCCGACACAGTGGTAATCGACACCATAACCAATGCTGGAGGATACGTCAGGCAGGTCGCGGAGACCACCGGAGCAGTTGCGAGTGATTCGGTCTCCAAATTTATCGGATATACAAGAAATGTCTCCGAGGGATCAGGAGCATTGGTCACTGATGCTACTGTGAGAATGGTAGTGTTTGCAAGAGCAATCTCCGAAGCTCCGACGCTGGTCACCGATCTGTTGAACGTGATATTGGACGCCGTCAATCCTCCTCCATCTGGAGGTGGACGTGGAGGAGGTGGGGGCGGGGGTGGTGGAGGTGGATTCCTTGTCGAGGAACCAGTGGATATAACGCCACCAATTCAAAACACGACAGAAATCAAGAATAGGCATCTGAACGTCAGGGTCGCGGATAGCATAGGAATACGAACTGAAGAAAATATCCTGATCGAACAGGTTGAAAACAATGCGACCGTCGCGCCAGATGCCCTGAATGTCTCGATCTCGGTTTCCTTGAATGGGATTTCTACTTCTTTCATGCCCATTCCGCCGACGGCTGTAGGCTCTGTCACATTATTGGTCGTGAATGATGCAAATAGCACTGAAAATATCCTTCTGAGCTTCTGGATTACTGACAATGGGACAGGACGTAGACTGATGGAAGGAACAGAAGAGATCACACTTTTGCCCAATCAATCTTTCTCAAAATCATTGAATATTCCCTTTTCTTCACCAGGAGAATATTCGTTCGCGGCGACAGCAGCCAGGGAAGATGGTGGTTCCGAAAGCTTGCAGGCGCTGCGGATCGCTGTCAGCTGGATATCAGTGTATATCCACTTGCTGCTTACAGTAATTGCCGCAGCGATAATCGCGATTGACGTGTATGGTGTGATGCTGCGACGAAGACGCAGAAAAAGATCCTTGATGGGAGGGACAACCTAAAGTATCTGCAACTCAACAGGCTGAGCCCCGGATCACCAACCTTATAATCTACGGACGCTAGCGTATGTTGATGGAATACCAATTCGTCCACAAAAACATCTCGAACCTCGATCCAAACATTAGACTGGTAACCATCTGCGACATGAACGGCAAGATAATGTTCTCGGACCACAAGGCCGGCGTTTCGAATCTGCTGACCCCGGAAGAAAGCAAGAGGTCACTCGAAATGGCCATCAATGCCTGGAAAGAAAGGACCCGGCTCGCGCCAAAGATAGGAAAGGGCAAGTATGTCCTGGCAGAATACGAAAAAATAAAGCGAATAACCATGCCGCTTGGAGACACTCATTTGCTCTATATCACGACTGAGCCGAGCGCAGATCACTCAAAGATAATCGATGGTGTCCGCCAGATGGCGGCCAAAATTCCTGCATAGTAGAATCGGAGGCGAGGCAGCCTCCACTTTCTTTTTTTAATTCTGCCTGTCACCCTAGAACTTTTGCCACGGCTTGGGATGCCTTTGCAAGTGACATGCCTCTGAACAAAAATAGTCGTCGCAGATATAGCAAAAGATGGGGTAGTCTTGCGTCTTCCTGCCACATCCTCCACACACAGAAGACATGTCCATGTCATCATTATAGTCCCGGTAAGAATTAAAGGTTTGACTGCAGCGAAGGCATCATGATAATGGAGGGCGGAAAGAATACCTCCAGATGATGGTGCCTGCACGGTTCTGGTGCAGCTCAGTATATTGTGTTGTGGGAGTTAAGGAGGTACTTCAGTGCTTCTGTCTTTGGTACCGTACCGCTCTCATAGACCACGTTGCCCAGATGGTCCGGGCGAGTTCCGGTTGCCTTGCTCCACTTCCAGTAGGTCCAGCCAAAGCCAGCCTCCTTCCACGCCTGGAGGAATGCGTTCATGTCTGTCTGGCTGTGCGCAGAGAATTCGCCTATCATGATTTCAACGCCCCAATCCTGCGACCATTTCTTGATGTTTTCAACCTGTTTTTCTCCCCCGCTTGCTTCAGTAGGAGCTGTATAGAGATGCGGCCCGTACACGAGCTTTGAAACTCCACGTGGCAGTATCTTGTACTCCATTGTGGGATCTCTCATGAAATCGTGCGCGGTCTCCCTGTCAAACACTATTCTCTTGTCTGAAACTGCTCTTATTTTCTGGGCCATGAACGTGTGATAGTTGCCCAGCTTTTCATATTGATCCTTTGACCAGAGGTGCGGCTCATTCAGTATTTCGTAAGCCGCAACGCTGTCATACTTGTCGACTCTGTTGACAACCTTGGTCAGGAACTCTGCCTGAATGTCCCATATCTTTCTGCCGTCGATTACCAGAGAATTGCTTAGCAGGGCCTCCCAGAAGGGTCCAGCGGTCTGATCGTAGGTGGCCTTGGAAGGGAAACTCTTGACAACAAACGCGGGAAATCCGATCCCCTTGCCGCTCAATCCAATGTCTGTCTTCCAGTAGCTAGAGGTGAACCAATGATGGTTGTCAAACACAACACAGATGTCATTTTCCTGAGCGGTCCTGGCTACAAGATCCAGCCTGTTCATGAAATCAGAAGGGTTGTAGACGTACGATTCCCAGTAGTACTGAACTCGAATCAGGTTGAATCCGTACGAGTGAAGCCGCTTGAGACTGTCTTCGACATAGGAAACTGGTGCGTTGACAGAGCTGCCCCTTTCGTTCCTTGTAAGAACCGGATCCATAAATGCCACTCCGCGGAGCTGGCTCATGGGGATGTCCGAACAATCGCCTGAAGGAGAGGGTGAAGGGGTTGGTCCTGGTGTGGGTTTTGGAATAGGTCCCGGCGACGGCGAGGGATTTGGCGATGGTGATGCTCCAGTGTCAAAGTTGCTATAGTACCCTACTTTGTAAGTACTGCGATCCATAACCTTCACATAATCAAGATCTCCGACAAAGAAAGTTCCAAGTTTCTGGGCATTTGCACCTATTCTAAGTGGGCCAACATCGCTCGTGTCAACATTCTTTGCGACAGTGATCGAATTCGCAGACACGCCATCAACTAGCAAGAAGAGTTTGCTTCCATCGTATACCAGCCTGGCCACATGCCATGCATTCGATGAAACTGCCTTGGAATTAATGTAGTGATATGTTCCGTCAGCCGCTTTGAACCCGCCGGCTACACCGCCATACTGCATGACATATAGTGCATAGTTGTGGTCGAGATGGACATACCCATCGTTGCTGGCACCCTTGCTCACCAAGTATCCGCGTTCGGAAAGTTCACCAGCAATTCTGAATTTCGCTTCCACTGTAAACTGCGAAAGTTGCAGTCCGGGTGAAGAAGGCACTTCAATGTAGCTGCTTCCGGTAAAAGTCCTGAATGATTCTGCCGCGTAAGATGAAGGGATCACCGATGCCGCTAGCAGCACCGAAAGGGTAAGCCCCAATAGCAGCCTACCAAAATTTCTATTGACCTGTATCCGCACAGGTCAATGTTGGGTGAGGAAAGAATCTAAACGGTTGTTTGTGTAGCGACAACACGCACTACGCTTTAAATTAGATGACCGAAAGAAGCGCCGCGATGCCGCCGGCTAAACGACAAGAAAAGAAAAGCCAACAATAACGCGGCATTGAGAATGTTGAACTCATGTATCTTCTATGGTTTTTTGAATCCTACCATCGTGTCTGAATTCAAAATGCCAGAAGATGACCGTATCCTGCCTATCGCAGCTGCGAATTCGTCGTTTGAATTCGACTCTATCTTTACAACGATGTCGTATGACTTGTCAACCTTGAACGCATATGCGACCCCGGGAATCTGATGTATGCCTTGCAAGATGGAATCCTGTGAACCCTCCTTACAGTTGATAAACATAAAGCCGACTGGAATCATGGCTTTATGCAGTCATGGGGGAATTATAGTTCTTTTGGGCTTGCTGCCATTAACCTGCTAGCAGGAGAATTTCTCCGCCTGTACGTCACATAGGCCGCAATGGTGATGGCCAGCAATATCAGAATCAGCGGATTCTGCAGAGTAGAGATGAATACGCCGCCCTTTGGGACGACCCGATAGACCTTACCCAGGTAATTGCTTTCGTCTGTTCGCTCCTTATCGTTCCACTGGTTCGAATCGCCCTTTGTCACGACGTATGACGAGCCGCCAGAGTCCACGCCTTTTTCAACCACCCTGTGGACGACGATCGCATTGTCGGAAGACCTGAAGGCTATAAGGTCATTGACTTGTAATTCAGCTATGTGCGGTTTGTACAGGAGAGCCGCGTCGCCTGGCTTGAGCGCAGGGACCATGCTCGATCCGGAAAGAACCACAACAGGAGTCCCGATATTGACAAGGGTCGCAAAGAGGACGGCAACGGCTACCAAGGATGCTACCGCCACTGGAAGCCAGACGTTCAGCTCCTCTTTTCGAACAAATGTCAAGTCATTCTCTCCTTACCATTGCCTAAACCCCAACGCCTCGGCCGTACGAGACGCCCTTGGCCTGCTGGACGCTTTTTCTCTTTCGTATGTTTATCATGAACGTGAAAAAGGCCGTTGTCGAAGCCGCAGCTACTGCGCCCACTATCAGGACAAGCTGGACCGTATCGTCAGCTCTCCAGACAGCAGTTATCTCCTCCGGGCCGTTCACCGACTCGATGGTGTACTGATCCGATTGCGAGAACGTGGCTGACTGGGGATCTGCGGATGCTGACCATCCCGCAAAGACTACTTTTTTCCCAAGACCCGTATCTAAGGTCCTACTCTGCAAGCTGAGGGTTGCAGTAGAGCCTTCGTCGTACCAGCCGCTTCCCTCTACCAATCCGTAGACCGAGTTCGCTTTTACAAAGTACTGTTTTGTCCACAGTGGCTTGATGACCAGTGGCTCCTGCACCGTTATCGAGAATGAGCTTGAAGATGGGTCATCGAGCTGGATGCTGTCCCATCCTGACAGCACGAACCTGGACTTGCCGACTTCAGTTTCATGGATCGGATCTATGGTTATGCTTGCGGTTTCACCTTCATTGTAGTATCCCGCCCCGGAAGGATTGCCGATGTTAGTGTCGATCCTTACAAGGTACATCTCATTCCATAATGGAGCGATCGTGTGCGGACCGTCCATAATGACTTCAGTAGATTCATGGGTTTTGTCGCTAATCGATTGGCTGCCGTCTCCGATAACCTGCCATTCTTTGAACGTGTATTTCATG
>DADA01000051.1 GCA_002494895.1 Nitrososphaera sp. UBA210 | reverse complement strand
GGGTCCAAAAATGGCTCACGCAGCTCTATGCTGTGGGCCATGGTTATCTTGTCTTCTCGTTCCAGCGTCTCTTTGTATAGCAGCAACAGATCCTGCACCATGTGCCGGCGAAGTCTCCTGTATCCTTCTTTCTCGGCCACCTTGGCGTACCATGAGTACCCGCCAAAAAGCTCATCCGCCCCCTGGCCGGTGAACATGACTTTTACCCCCTCTTCGTGCGCGAGCTTTACAGCTCCGTACACCGGAAGAGCCACTTCAACCTGGCCTGCGTTAGAGTCCTCGATAACCCTGATTACCTCGGGGATCAACCTTTCAACTTCATCCTGGCTAAACTCGCATACCTTCAGGTCGAGGTTCAGCCTTTCCGCGATCTGGCGCGCATATGCGATGTCACTGGAACCCTTTACGCCGCCGGTATAGCAGCGCACTTCGGGAACCATCGTCGCCGCAATGTGCGCGACGAGCACGCTGTCGATGCCGCCGGAAAAAATTATCCCTATTTTATTTAGATCCTGCGATCGCTTTTTCATCGACTCGTGCAATGCTTTGGCATATGCATCGATGGCAGAAGCCATTGTTTTGTGAGCTATCCTTGTTTTCTGAGGTATAGGATCAGCCACCTCAAAGCTCTGCAGCCTGCCTTCGGGCGACATCATGATTGCGCTGCCTGGCATTATTCTTCGAGTAGGCTCTGACATCCCAATCCGCCACAACGCCTTGCGCTCGGAAGCAAACGCAACATAGCTAGCATTCTCTGCGTAGTAAATCTGCCTGACTCCGATCCTATCCCTTACTAAGGCGACCTGCCCTGTTCTTGCGTCTCTGATCGCAAGGGCATAGACTCCATCGAGTTCGGCTACCGTCCGCCTTATTGCACCAAGGAGGCTGCTGGTACGCGCGTGTTCCTCGAGCAGGTGGACAATTACTTCACTATCAGTCATGGTGCTGAATCTATGACGCCTTTCCAGTCTCTGCCTGATTTTCTTGTAATTGTATATCTCGCCGTTATGTTCAAGGATGAACCTACCGTCGCAACTCTCAAAAGGCTGAGCTCCACAGGTGCCGCCGACTATTGCCAGTCTATTGTGACCTAGCGCGCTGCTGCCAGTTACTCTTTCGAGATCAGACTGCAATGCGTTTACCGAACTTGACTTTACGATTTGGCCGTCAGCCACCAGTCCGGCACCGTCGGGTCCGCGATTCACCATGCATCGAAGCATGACACCGATGAGGGGCACGACGTTCTCACCATTCTTGCTTAGTACGCCTGCTATTCCACACACGATTCTTTTACCAAATTTCGAAAGCCGAAAGACCTCCACCAAATACGGGGAGAATTCGACTTCAGTGTGAGCTATATCGCACTCATGCCTTAAAAGGATTCATTCGACAAATGCCAACACTTTCATGAGATCAGGCTCATGAACGACTTTATCGGTCGCCCTCGCTATTTGCTCGTCCTTGGGCATGAACGCAACGCCAATAGCCGCGCTTTTTATCATGCAGATGTCTGATTTGGTGTCGCCGACTGCAACTGTCCTTTCCATGGGAACTGTGAACTTGCGCGCAAACTTTTCCAGGTGATATCGCTTGCAGACAGAGATCTTGCAGAAGCATCCGATCCTGTCCCATCCAAGGGGCATCCTGACCTTCCCCGTGACCTTGCCTCCAATGATTTCAAGCTCGTTTGCTGCTACGAAATCCAGTCCTAGGCGATCAGCGACAAGTCCAGCCGCTGCCGTATAGCTGTCACTTATTATTCCGATCTTGTAGTTTCGCTCTCTGAGTTGCGCGATCGTCTGTTCACAGTTCCTGGTGAGCGGTATTGACCCAATCGCGTTCTCGATGTCCTTCTCGCCCAGCCCGGCGAAAAGTGCGGCTATGGATCTTGTCTGTTCGTGTGCCTGCAAGCTGCCTGATTGAATCGACTTTACTTTTTCCGTGAGCCCGAATGTGCCTGCTAGGGCGAACACCAGGCGGCCCTGAATCAGCGTGCCATCCATGTCAAAAGCTGCAAGCCCCGCAGTCGCATTCATGATCGAGCTTTAGAGAAGGCTTCCTTAGAACGTTTGCGATAAGATCGGCTGGTATCAGAGCGATCTGTCGGCAATTCGCTGCTAAGGTCTGGATCTGCTAATCTGCTTTCTGAAGCGCGCTTTTGGCCCCTTGTGGCAGGAAGGTGGAAAAACTCGCGGTATCCATCACCAGGCCATAGTAGTCCCTGACGATTTCTAGCGTGGATTCAAAGTGCTTGGGGCTTCCCGACGCCGTTGCGTCAGAAATAAGAATCACGTCGTACCCCTTGTTAAAGGCCTCCCTCAGTGATGCTTCCACGCATATTGACGTGTCTATTCCACAGAAAATCAGGGTGTCCACTCCAAGGCTTTTCAACCAGACGCCCAACTCTGTATCCTGGAACGCCGAATCCCGTCTTTTTACAACTATGTGGTCTTCTGGAGCAGGCTTGACTTCGTCCACAATGTCTGCGTCCCAGGTCCCCCTAATGCAAATGGGTTTCATTCTTATCCTTTCCTCTCTGGACTTTGGGAGAATATTGTGGGTTCTCGTCAAGAGATCGATGCCAGATTTCTCCCTGACGGCCTGCGTGTAAAATATCGGAAGGCCCGCGTCTCTGCACAGCTCGATCAGACGCGATATGTCAGGCACAACCTTTTGATAGTGAGCGACGCCCATTCCAAGAGTGTCATAAGAACCTCCCCTGCTGACAAAGCCGTTCTGCACATCTATTACCACGAGCGCGGGATGGATGTCATGGCCCTTGAGATTCATGTTGTATTAGCTCGGTTGGAATTATAAAAACCTGACCGAGATCGGGAGCGTTTTATACCGACTCTAACTAGTACCTTCGTGCACGACAGAAAATATCAGAAAAAGAAAGTGGTCGTGGAAAAATTCATCAAAAAGTTCGGCAGCATAGATAATTCCGCCATCCTAAACAACGTCGATGTCGACTATGACACTTTGATGAGGATCCTGTCCGAGCTCCGCAATGAGGGGCGGATCAAGTCTTGATAACGATCTAATCCTCGCTCGCGCTTAGCCAGAGTTCACCTTGTTCTCGAATTCGTCAATCATGCGTTCCAGTCCGTCCTTTATCTTGCCCTTGGCAAGTATCCCGAGCATGGATCCCATTTTGCCCAGCTTTAGATCCGCATCCACCGACACTTTTGTCCTTTCTGAAGACTCTGGTTCCAGAGTTATCATCACCAAAGTGCCCTTTGTATCGCCCTCAATTACTTCGCTTCTGAGCTGACGATTTGGCTCGAGCAGATGCCTGGTGACCTGATGGATCTGCCTGCCGGCAGCGGTAACATCTTCCTCGACAGTCACAGTGTTACCAGACCGCTGCAAAACCTTGAGCGAGCGGTACCTGTTCGGGAACCTGGCTGGCAGTTTTTCAAAATCGGTGATGAGCGCGAATATCTTTTCCTGCGGTGCATTCACTGTCTTTGATTTTTCTACTCTTACCATACAGACAACCAGAGTAAGGTAGTTATTCTTAAACATGAATCACGGATGAATACCGAATCGTGGAGCGAAATCGTTGTTACTTTGCCGGCATTGTTAGATACTTTGCCGTAATCGAACGGTAAAGGTTCAGGAACTGAATTCCCCTTTTTGTGATCTTTATGGTCACAGCTGCGTTCTCGGCGCCTCTGGCTTTCAATATGCGAACTAAATTCTTTGATCCGAGCATGGTGAGATAGTCTTCAAGCTCGTCAGCAGAAAGATCCATCCTGTTCTTCAAGTATTGCTTTGACGCGCCGTCCGCAGTCAGCTCTAAAATCAAAGCTGCAGTATCGACTTTCCCCAACATCCCACCGACATTGACGACAGCTAGCCACTATAAAAGAGTAATGCGATCCTAGCACGTCGCTTCCTGAAATTTTTTTGCCAGCAGTCTTTATGACTTTATATCTGATCAGATCTCCACTCCGGCATCAAGTGCGGCACCGTTGGCGGAAGTATAACTAACATCGAATCTCTGAATCAATTTGAATGCCCACATACTTGGGAGATCTTTTGGCTCGGGAAAAAGAAAGGGAATGAGCGTGACGTACTTGCCTATTTGTGCTTATTCCTTAGAAACATGAACGCGCCCAGCGATGCAAGCGACGCGCTGATTAGAGCTGCTGCCCCGATCTGCGATTCAGGTAGCACAAAGAACGAGTCTACGTCAAGGTGGATGGTATTGACTCCAATAGTTCGATCAATTCCCTCCAAGTTGGTGCCTTCATAACATGCCACGACCTCCCAGGTAGTTCCAGCTCCATAAACTCCAAGGAATTTGTCCTCCGCTATAGTCTGAACGTCCGTGTCAACCGGAACGACGGTTTCCTGTACCAGCGTGCCAGTCCAGTCAAACCACAGGAATCTTATCTCAGTGATATCTTCGGTCTGGAACTGCGGATTCAGTGGATTGTTAAAGTTGGCAATTGCGATGACGTCGTCTCCCGGGAATATCGGCTCGTCTGGATCTGGGCCCACCGGGAACTTTGAGACACCAAAGGTATGTACAAACTCGATACCCTCATTCGCCGGTTTGCATTCCGCTGGCACTGCCTCGCCGTCTGGAAAGTCAGAGTATGCCGGCCCGTAAGAAGCAAGCATGGTTGTCGCCAGGAGCGATGCACCTAGGAAAATGAGCGATTTCATGGTTAAGCGCGCCTTGCGCGATTAATAAATGACTATGGAACATCGATGCTCTTGATATAGGAACAAGATCAACAAAATTCCTCAGGAGTGCGCCTAGCGGGACGGATCGCTTTATCGAATTCAGGGCGGCGTCCTGTTCTCAATGCTTTTGCAAGTGGATCCCCCGCAATTTACGAGTGCCTTGCGCCATTCCTCAAGCGCCGGTATTTTGGAAGCCCACGGTGCCTTGCCGCTCACGTTCTGCAGCTCGAAAGGATCGTTATCCAGGTCGTACAGCTCCTTGGCGCCATTACTATGAGATGCATAAACATAGTCCTGCGTCCGAATGGCAGAATACTTTGGAGTCTCTATCAGGAATCCCTTCCTCCAGCTCCCGTTGGGATTTTCTATCAACGGAATGAGAGACCTCCCGTCTATCTTGATATCAGCCTGAGCCTGCGCAAGTTCAAGGAATGTCGGCGCAAGATCATTATTTGTCACCAACTTGTCGATCGTCCCCGGCGCGACCTTGGGAATTCGCATATAGAGTGGAATGCCAATCGATTCTTCATAAACCCTGGTCTTTGCATGCAGCCTGTGCTCGCCCAGAAGGTACCCGTTATCGGAAGTGAATACTACCACCGTCTTGCCTAGTTCTCCATTGCTCCCCAGCGCCGACATTACCTTTAGAACCAGGTCATCCACCGCCCGCATTGACTCTAGGCGATCGTGAAAATAGTTCTCAAGGCACGCAATGTGTGCGCTATTGAGAGGGGGCGCTCGCGATCCCTGCGGCTTGTCGCTGACATCAGCTTCGTTAAACGATGGGGGTCGCGGCATGTCAATATTGTCAGTAGTGCCACGGTAGCGGCCGGGTGGCACAGTTGTCTGTATTCTTCCATAATTCATCGTGCAGTCCGCGGTGCTGTGATCGGTGTGCGGCGCAAGTGGATTTACGTAGAGAAAGAACGGCTTGGCATCACTGGATTCCCTCTCCTTGATGTACTCCACGGCCCTCTTGGCGAGAACGTCAGTCTGATAGTCGCTCCACTTTTTTCCGTACTTTATGAGCGCACCGTTGTCATTTACCGCATACGAATACATGAAATACGTAGAGTCTCCTACAGTTGCCTGCCAGTCATTCCAGCCGGGAGGAACATAGGTCTCCGGCGTGTCAACGCCATACGCATTCAGATACTTGCCAACGTATCCTGTGTGATACTGCGCGTCCTGCAGCCAGGTGGCTATTGTAGAGCTGTCGGCCAGCTTGCTTGCACCGCCGTCCGGCAGCGCATTGGACCAGACGTCGTGATTGTGGGGATACTGGCCGGTGAGAAAGGTGGATCTAGACGGGCAGCAGAGAGGATAAGTCGCAAAGGAACTGGAGAATTCTACGCTCTTGTCTAATATGTGGCGCTTTAGGTTGGGAACAAGCCCGTTCTGGATCATGATTTCCAAGGATCTTTTCTCCAGATCATCGACCATGATGACTACGATATTTGGCCTGGTAATTGTCACTGTTGCGGCCGCAGCATTCGGAAAGTCTGGCTTGAACATTTGTGACTGAAACGGGATTAAGATTGAAATGACTCCGAACGCAACAAGTGCCAAGACCAAGTGCCTCGTCATTCTGGCGTGGAACACCGAAAATGAAAAGACCGAACACCTATAGTAAGTTTTTCCCACACGTCCAGCCAAAAGCGCGTTAGGCATTCTACAAACGTTTCTAACGAATCAACTTTTCATAGTATTCTTTAGGTGAACTTTTACTTATCCGATAATCAAGAGCATGCAACCAGACATTCGCCGCTCTAGGTCCTTGCCTCTTTAAATAACATTATGAGGGCAAGACATTCTGATGACTAGAATTCCACAAAAGGCCGCGGCGATTCTGCCAGTAGGTTTCGTTTTGCTAGTTGGTCTGGTGACGATTCCGCAGCTCGCTGCGGCACAAGAAGAGTTTTTCATGTCAAAGCTAAGGGCTATTCAGGACGGCAACGTGATCAGGATCGATGACGACATCGAGGGATCACTTGGCTTGCCAGTAGATTGCATAGGAGGAATAGAAAGCAGCGCCAACGCCGACACCATGAAATGTTACCTCATATCCAACGAAGAAAGCTGGGCATCAGATTACAAGACAGATCCTACGGTGATAGTACAGGAAGGTACGGCAGAAGCCTGTCCTGAAGGCGTGGGCTTTGAGTCAAGCAAGGACTGCTTCGTGACGACATTTGCCAGCAGCAACTTTGAAGCGCAGGGCAACTACAGATACGTCGCAGAATTCTATGCTGGAGACACCCTTCTAGACATTGCAAAAGACGACTATAGGCTCCAGTCATTCTTTGTTCTGCCAGAGAGCGCGATCGGAGCTTTTGCACTGGTAGGATCATCACTTGCAGTTCTAGGTGCATACTTTGTGCTGGCGAAACGCAACCCTCAGACAAAACTACCTTGAATCTTGCGAGAATGACCTTTCCCTTCCTTTTTTTGTTGTATGCCACAGTGGCCAGGAACTACATCTTGTGCAAGCCAAAGCGATTAGTACTAATAAAATTATCTAGATTAGCTCTAGTTCATTCGCCGAATGTACCAAAACCGATTTAATGAATCTGTGGTCGCCTTCTAAATATGAAAATCGACCTCAGAATACGCCATCAACGGTTGGTAGCAGGAGTTATCGTAACGGCTGCTTTGCTGGCAATCTATGGGGGTTCTTCTGTCCTTGCAAGCCACTCTTTTGAAGCGGGCGTACAAGGAGACAACATCCCTGACAACACGCATATCAGACTTGACGGGCTGACGCTGCCCCCTGTCGGCGTGTTGCCTGTTTACGACGCAAGTCCGAATTTTGTTTCTGGCCACTTTCTGCTAAGAGCTCCGTGCGATAGCGAAACTCACGTGCCCTTCGTAACGGTGATAGCCGGGCACATCGACGAAAGCGAACATGGCACATACGTGGACAAAGTACCGCTGTATTACATCAGCCACGCTTCAACTGCAAACAGCTGCGTATTCCACGCTCACATTCCAGATCCGCTTAATGGTGGAGCATCGCGGGTTACGGACGTTGACTTGATCAACCTTTCAGGCCAGAGTATCACGTTCAATCCTGGTGATGTGGTGGATATCAACGTTCAGAGGGTGCTTGGCAGCATATCAGATGCGCCTTATGACGAAATGAAGTTGCCGGGTAGCCTCACACATGGAAATCCCGTTTTTGACCTAAACGACGGCGATCCAGACAACGATGGTTTGGGGTTCGAACATGAGGAGGCCGAATAAGAGATGAAGCTGGCTCTTACCGCGCTGGTAGCTCTGGCCGCTATACTTGCTACCACAACAATAGGCAATGCGATGGCATTCCCGCATGCTCATATGACCATAACACCGACCGAAGAAAATGCAAATCCGATCTCTGTTGTAATAGGACATTCAGACGAACCTGCCTATGGTTTTGACAGCGAGCTACATCAAGGCAGACACAGTGTTGAAGTGCTTTTGGAAGATGCTGCGACAGCACTGCCACTGTCAGAAGCGCAGTTAATGGTGGACAAGTACTTTTTCAAAGATATTCAGGTATTTGATGAAGCAGAGAGCGTCAACAATGCTACAGAAGTTGAAAGCAATGTCACGCTCGGCTCTGTATTTGGCGAACAGGGACATTACATATCGAGGCAGCTGGTAGTTGATGGCATTTATGGTTACAGAGTGCATGGCACAATCGATTACTTTGGTGTCGCCAAAGTCCCGATAAATGCCACCATTTTCTGCAATAGTTCCGAAGGAAATACGACAAAATTCAACAGCGGAGGATGGGGAGGCGGATTCGGCTGCCCGGAGAATATTAACGATCTGAGATTCCCATCTCATCAACAAGAATCGACTAGCATGCAACCATCAGCAACCAATGCCAGCGATAGCCAGCAATTTCAAATGCTCTCGTTAGGACTTCCTGTAGCGGGATTAGCGGCATTTTTTGGGATCAGACACTTGCGGAAGAGATCAGCCTAGGTCTCTGATCTTTCCTTTTTTGGACAAGAAGAGTTTCATAGGTCTTTCCTCCGAGATGGTTCAGTGAGATCGACAATGAATCGTAGCGCTCGCGAAAAGATAGATTGTCTCATTATATGAAGCGGTTTTGGTTAGGGACACTAAATCTACAAGTGCTCATGTGTCCAATGAATCTGTGCCATTATCATCGGACCGGTTCAAGTCTGCGGAAATCTGGCAATACGGAATCGAAAACAGCTAATGAAAGAGTACCGCGACAGAAATGATGTTGTCGGTCCTTGATAAGGCAATTTAGCCAAGATAAAGATTATTAGTACTCCAAATGCCCTACTGTTGAGCGACTCCTTGTGGAGGACGTATTAAAACGTGCAGTCACATCGTATATGCATCGCTTATTCGTGATTTTGGACGAGAATACTACCGTTGCCGACGCTGTTAGACAGATGAACGCAAACAATGCTGAAGTGATTGTCGTTTCAAGGAACACGGTCGCAACAGGAGTTGTCACTGATAGCGATGTACTTGACGAAGTTGTTATGAAAGGAGAAGATTCTGATCAAATCTATCTCAAATCAATAATGTCAACGCCTCTCGTAACTTTGTCGGCAAGGGGTACAGTAACCCAGGCTCTGCAGCTGATGCGGTTGAACCAGGTCAAACGAATACCAATCACAGACGGATCCGGGGTGATTGGGATAGTGACACAAGAAAGGCTTGCAAACGCCGTGAGAACATCTGTAATTGAAAGGACGTTTAGCAAGTACAGGAACTTTGTACAGGACGAATACAAGCCAATTCTCGCGAACCTTGGAGTACTTTTACAGTTTTCGGGAGTGTTGCTAGTTGTACCCGCGTTCCTGGGCGCATATTTTGGCGAAATAACAAGCGCTGTGGGCATCCTCTTTGCAGTCGTTGGTCTTTCCTTTACTGGCTTCTTTCTGTCCCACATTGGTGAGAAGGGTGCAATGAATCTGAAGCAGGCATCAATTTTCATTGTTAGCGGCTTCATAATCTTGAGCGTATTCGGTGCCATTCCATACGCCTACATAAACCCATTCTCGGAGAATATCGATGGTCAATCGCTCTTTGTAAATAGCCTGTTTGAGAGCGCATCGGGATTTACGACCACTGGGCTATCAGTATTGAGCAAGCCCGAGAACCTGCCACAGAGTCTCAACTTCTATCACTCTTACACGCAATGGGTGGGGGGCATGGGCTTTGTCTATCTGATAATGCTTCTATTCTTTCCAGAAAGGAAGCTAAGCACTATGAAGAGCGTTCTGGGTGGAGGATTGCTACGCGTAAGGGAATTGCTCGTGACAATCGTTGTGATATTCAGCGCATATACCATCGCATTGACAGCTTTCATGGTTTTCTTTAGCGAGACGGAAAACCTGGATGCGACATCTCTGATATTTAGCACAATTACAAGTGGAGGATTCATTCCTTCATCAGACAGCATTACGCCAGTGCATCCTGAGCGGCTTTCTGTTCTTGGACTTGGAATGATACTTGCAGCGCTGCCTTTTGCCTTTCACTATTATTTCTTTAACAGAGAATTGTTCCGTACACGGAAATTGGTTGGATTGGAGGTAGTAGTATTCCTGAGCATTATTGCTAGTTCAATACTTGTATTCTACGTTTTAGCCTGGGGTGAGGTGGATTTCTCTAGTTCCATATTTCACGTGATAAGTGCCTCAAC
>DADA01000125.1 GCA_002494895.1 Nitrososphaera sp. UBA210 | reverse complement strand
AAGAGGTGGATGATTATGCCGTCCTTGATGCTGCCGTTAGGGCTTCACTTGACGCCAAGGTGTCAATCACGGGCGCCTATGACGACGCTACTGCATGCTACTTTGGCGGATTCACGGTGACAGACAACTATGCCCGCAGGCTGATCAAGCGCGAGGATGCTCCCGGGAACCTCTGGGCAGTTATCTTTCTGCCGCGAAACATCCCAAGAGGTGACGTAAGCAAGCTGAGCGCGCTCTCGGATCTCTTTAGCGACGCGTTCCACCTTGCCGAAGCCGGAGAGTACTGGAAGGCCATGAAGCTCAACGGAGTCCTCGCAGCGGCCGCCCTGTCAGCGCGTTATAGGCCTATCATGGCCGCAATCGACCACGGGGCACTGTCGGCTGGAATATCGGGTAACGGGCCATCGGTAGCAGCTGTGGCCTATGAAGATGAAGTAGAAGAGATAAAATCCGCGCTCTCGAAATTTGAAGGAAGAATTATTGTTTCGCGAATCAACAACCAGAAAGCAAGCGTGGAGGCAGCGTAGGACGGCATGGTCAGCATCCTGGTGAGGCGTTCAAGGATTGGTGGCAGCATCAGGTGCCCCTCAAGCAAGAGTTACAGCCACAGGGCCATAGCCATCGCCTCCCTTTCACCATCAAAGCAGAAATCAACCATAACCAATGCTCTGCTCGCACGTGACACGCTGGCTACGCTGGCAGGATGCCGGGCCCTTGGAGCAGAAATAAGCCACGAAAAGACAACCGTGCAGGTGCGGGGAAAACAGGCTTTTGATCCGCCGGAAAATGTTCTTAACGCGGAAAATTCAGGCACGACGATACGAATAATGACTGCCATGTCCGGGCTGGTCAGGTCAGGCTACACTGTCCTGACGGGCGACGAAAGCCTGCGCAAGCGTCCAATGCAGCCAATGCTAGACGCACTATCACAACTTGGAGTTCAGGCGTACTCGACGCAAATGGACGGTACCCCTCCGTTGGTGGTAAGGGGCGGCGGAATTCAAGGTGGAAACGCGCTGGTCGACGGAAGCGTTTCCAGCCAGTTCATTTCGGGGCTGCTTATCGCTGGTATATACGCCAATTCGGAAGTCACGATAAAGATGAAGGGAGACCTTGTATCAAAGCCATACGTTGATGCGACTCTTGCAACCATGAAGCATTTTGGCGTAAAGGTCGATCACACAGAGGACATGTTGGAGTACCGCATCGCAAGTGCGCAGTACAGATCCGCTAGATTTGATGTCCCTAGCGATTTTTCGACGGCCGCCCTGGTGCTCGCAGCAGGGGCGCTGGTTGGGGGCAAACTGAAAGTTAAGGGCCTTGATTTCTCGCTTCCCCAGGGAGATTCTCAGATCATAGAGATATTGAAGAGAATGGGATGCAACGTAAAGATCGACAAGGTCAAGGGCGAAGTCACGGTTCATGGAGCCGATGTACTGGAAGGTGGCGACTTTAATCTCGGAGATACTCCCGACCTTCTCCCCGTTGTTTCCATACTGGCACTCAAGTCAAGGGCGCCCGTGACACTGACGGGCGTCGCGCACGCAAGGGTAAAGGAAACCGACAGGGTGGCCAACATCGCTTCAGAGCTCGTCAAGTTTGGCGTTCGAATAAAAGAGTTCCACGATGGGCTTAGAATAACTGCGCCAAAAACGCTGAAGAACGCCTCGCTTGAGGCATACAACGACCATCGGCTCTTCATGGCGTTCACAATCGCAGCAATGCTGACTGAAAAGTCGGTAGTTGCGGGAGCAGAGTCTGTAGACGTTTCGTACCCGAATTTCATTTCAGACATGAAAGGGCTTGGAGCCAGACTGTCTCCGGCACCCGACAGAGAATGAATGTGTTCCAAAAAGCCAATATATAGAACGTGGCAAACAAATCTCGACAAGCAATCAATGACTGGTGGAAACATGATAGGCGAACGTTTTGTCGCAATGAGCTTTGGAGAGAGCCACGGCAGATGCGTGGGCATGGTAGTTGACGGATGCCCGGCAGGGATGCCCTTAAATGAATCAGACATTCAGGGGCAGCTTGACCTAAGAAAGCCTGGCCAGTCAGTTGTTACGACGCAAAGAAAGGAAGAGGACAAGGTCGAGATCCTATCAGGCGTCTTTAACGGCCGGACTACCGGCGCCCCCATATGCATGCTCATATGGAACAAGGATTCGGACTCTAGACCCTATGAGTTACTAAAGAATATTCCGCGTCCAGGCCATGCCGACTATCCGGCGGCGGTGAAGTATGGAGGATTTGCAGATTACCGGGGCAGCGGAAGGTTTTCCGGCAGGCTTACGGCCACGATGGTCATGGCTGGAGCTGTTGCGCAAAAGTTGCTCCGGACCGCCCTAGGGATACAAACTGTTGCATACACCACGGAAATTGGCGATATCAGGGCAGCTAACATTACGAGTGCAAACATTGCCAAAAGATACGAAAATGAAGTAAGGTGCCCCGATCCCAAGGCAGCGGAGAAAATGAAGGACGCAATAATGGAGGCGAGAAGTGACGGCGATTCACTTGGAGGCGTTATCGAGTGCACAAGTTCCGGGCTCCCCGTGGGACTTGGTGAGCCAATATTTTCTTCATTGGAATCTGACATTAGCAGGGCGCTATTTAGCATACCCGCTGTAAAGGCCGTTGAATTCGGCTCAGGTTTTGAGGGCAGCAAAAGGCGCGGATCTCAGAATAATGATCTGTATTTCATCGATGACGGTAAAGTTGTGACCAGGACGAACAATTCGGGCGGAATACTGGGAGGACTATCTAATGGTATGCCGATAGTTGTCAGGGTCGGGTTCAAGCCGGCAGCTTCGATAGCAAAAAACCAGGAAACCCTGGATATTTCAAAGAAGACTACGACAAATCTGGCCGTGCCGGGCCGCCATGATCCCTGCGTAGTTCCGAGAGCACCGCCGGTGGTGGAGTGCATGGTTTCCATGGTCCTTGCCGATCATGCTCTCAGGGCAGGACTAATCCCTCCCGTCCTAAAGTGATGAAATGATGAAAGACGATGGTGAACTAGAAGCGCTTCGCGAAAAGGTACGACTAGTGACCGCGGACATTGTGCGTGATGTGCACAAGCGCATGGACCTTGCGAGACAAATAGGCGAAATCAAGGGCAGGCTTGGAATAGACGTCAAGGATGAAAAAGTAGAGCAGGAAGTAAGAAACAGCGTGCTCGCGCTGGCGGATGACATGGGGATGAATCAAGAATTCACGCTTCGTCTCCTGAACATCCTGCTGGAAGAATCGGAGTCACTTCAGGCTTTAGAACGGCCACAAGTGCAGAGGCAGACCCACCTCGCCATTTTCATGAAAGCCAAGCAGCTAGAGGCGGCTGGCAGAAAGATAATACACATGGAAGTGGGCGAACCCGACTACCCGCCACCGGCGTCGGTTGGGGTTTCGCTTCCGGATTCCTTTGCGCAAGGAAGATATCATTACACAGACACGCGGGGCACGATGAAGCTGCGTGAGGCTATCGCAAAGCAATCAAAGGTGCACGAAGAACAGCTGATCGTAACTCCAGGCGGCCGCTTCGGAGTATTTAGTGCCATAGTCTCCCTGCTGAGGGCAGGCCAGGAAATGATCGTTATAGAGCCGGCGTGGCCTGCCTACAGGGAATGCGCCGACTTTGCCGGAGTCAGGACGAAGGTTCTAAGGACTCGACTGGAAGACAAATGGGCGCCAGATATTGGGCATCTTGAGGAAATGATTACCCCGACAACCAAGATGATCGTTTTGAATTATCCCAATAACCCAACAGGCAAGATTATCGATAACAAGACGACAAATAGAATCGTCTCGCTGGCCAAGGACAATGATCTTTTCCTTCTGAGCGATGAGGTCTATGCGGACTATACCTTTGGCCGCGAGTTTCATGGCGTGCTAGAATTCGGCTATGACAAGAGCATCATGATTTCCTCCTTCTCAAAGCGATACGCCATGACAGGGTTCAGGGTAGGGTATGCCATCTCCAACAAGGAGATCATTTCGAAAATGAGTAGGATCCAGGCAATAGGAATTACGAGCGTCGCCGAGCCAATGCAATTCGCGGCGCTGGCCGCCCTATCAGAAGATCATCTGGAAAACGTAAAGACCATGAAGAGCAGGCTGGACTTCATCACAACAAAACTGCGGGAACTGTCCCTTGACTTTGTCGAACCTGATGGGGCCATGTACGTCTACCCAAAGGTTCCGAACATGGATGACATGACACTGGTTGAAAGAATGCTTGAAAAAGGCGTGGCAGTTGCACCCGGGAGTGGATTTGGCGAATCGTACAAGCAGTTCATCAGGATCTCTGCCTGCCAGCCAATGACAGAACTAGCCAAGGGCATCGATGTAATGGGATCTGTAATCAAGGAGCGCAGCTAAGATGGAGCGAAGAATAGCCGTCGTCGGTGCGGGCGGAAAAATGGGCTCTTGGTTTGTCGGCTACTTTGCTCGCCGCAATTGGCGAGTTACTGCATATGACGCGACGCGAGGATCGATAAAGTCTGTTCCAGGCAATGTCTTTATCGCGGCGGCTCTGGCCGATTGCGTCAGGGATGCGGACTTTGTCATTGTCTGTGTCCCCGTTCAGCTGACTCCAAAAGTCGTTCGCGAATGCACAAGACACATGAAGCCGGGTGCGGCGATATCTGAAATATCTTCGGTCAAGCATCAAACCTTCAGAGCTCTTGCCAGGATCTCCCGTGAGCTGATACCTTTATGCATCCATCCGATGTTTGGGCCCGGGGCAAGCGACAAAAAGCAATTCAAGTTACTGATGATTCCCGTCAGAAACAAGGAAATCGAATTGAGGCTCTTGCGCGCAACGTTTGGAGAGGCATTGATCAAGGTGCTTCCGAGTGCCAAAGAACACGACGACGCGATTGCGGTGATACTCGGCCTCACATACTTTATGAACATCGTGTTTGCAAGGGTCGTTGCCAAAAAGATGGAGGTGCTAAAAGAGATTTCCGGAACAACGTTTGGCATACAGTCCATGCTTGCCGAGAGCGTACTCACAGACGACCCCAGCCTTATCTCGGCGCTGATAGCTGGAAACCCGTCAGCGGCAGGTCAGATCAGCAAATACATTCGAGAAGCGGCAGGGGTCGCAAAGGCTGCATCGACTGGGAACAGCATGCGCGTAGAAAAGCAGGTTCGGCAAATCAAGGGCCTGCACAATGAGCAGACTCTCCAGAATTCCTACAAGCGACTTTATGAAATCATAGAGACACTAAAGAGCTAAAGGGAGAAATACCTTCGAGCGGTAATAATCTGCATGATAGTTCTCTGGCGCGACCCGTGGATAAAACCACTATCAGACGCTGATATCGGTACCGGAAGGTGTAGTCACTGCAAGAAGGCGCTTGTCGAGATGGCCTTTGTCACTTCCTGCGAATTTTGTGATGTGGGAATCATGCACGATAAATGCGCAAATAGGCACATTCTAATGAAACACAAGAAACTGATGCATGCAAAAATGGCGGCTCACAAGGACAAGCCACTTCACGACTACCAGTGACCTCATTTTTCACCGATAAGGATCAGTTTATTGTTGAATTCAAAGGCCAGGCTTTTCTGTCCAAGCGCAGCTCTTATCTTGTTGGCTTTGATCATCATCTGCTTCTCATTCACGTCGTTGGTGTGAATTTCTATCCTCATGTACTTGACAGGCTCGATTCTTCCTTCAAAATACCCGTCAAATTCTATCAGCGACATACCTCCGTATTGCGAAGCCATTTCGCGGACTATCTCAAGATAGCCCTCGACGCGTGGCAGATAGAACTTTACCGAATCTTTGAACGTCCGTACAGCAAATTTTTGGCCGATCATACGCTTTCTAGCACTCACTTGTATTTACGATTCTCTAGAGCGATCTGAGTTATCATTTGGTGTCAACTTAATTTGGGCAACTGTTTTTTTAAAAGAAATTGGTATCCTTTTGCAAATGTCTTCAAAACTATTCACTTTCAATGCGAGCTCGTTTACTTTGGATCCTTTGCTAGAATCCTTCCTGAGGTCCAAGAACGCGATCTCTATGGACTTTGGAGCAGCTGTTTACCTAGACTCTGCACTGATGCCCCAAATACTTGCCGAACTTGTCAACAGGTCGAGTGCGGAGACCGGATCATCATCGAATGAGACGGATCTGTCAGCAAGATCAAGTCCGCAAGCAAGCGAACTCGAGGCACAGCTTGACAAGATCGCCGGAGAAAACCGCGTACTTGCTGCGCAGGCGCAAGCACAGTTGGCCGAAATAGCTGCGCTGAAAGAGCAGGCATCTTTTGCACTCGAGACAGTTGAAACGCTAGAAGCAGAAAACATCAGGCTTCAGCATGCAGTCAGCAATGCTTCCAATCATGTTCCAAAGGTGGCTGCCGACAATGAAATTCTAAGGCAATCCTATGAAAAACTCCAGAGAGAGCTACAGCAGGTGCGAGGCCAGAGCATCGAAGCGATAACATCCCTCAAGGTTCTCGAAGATGAAAATGAAGAGCTCCGAAGGGAGTTGGAGAATCTCCGCGGTCAGCAAAAGTCCGTCCCTGCGCAATAGACACGCCGCTCTCGAGCATTTGAAGACTTATATGTAACCAACGAAAATTTGATCGTACCGATGGTCGAAAAGATGACAGCAGTATGGCTGATTATTCTTACGGTCATGGTCTGCTCAGCTGTTCCGGCCATCCTGATATGGTTGACTGCAACCCCAAATATCTTGATTGGATTCCAGACCGTTGACAGCTTGCCCACGTTCCTTTCAATCCACTGACGAAAAGGATTTTATCGGATTTCCGCTTTAGGTTCAGCAGTGGCATTCGAAGGTCCTGAAAAGAAGAGAAAAGTTCTCTATTCGATGCTAGCGCTTGCTGCTGTTCTCGGAGGAGCCGTATTTGCCACAGCTGCTGTGGCGACATACCTGCGAGCACAGGATCCCATCAACCAATGCATAACAGACCCCTCTTCCCAGCCATTTCAGCTCTCAGTTCCCATAACCGTGACAAAGGACGGCACATCACTTCCAGTCGAACAGGGAGTTGGCATGGACTCAGACTGCATCAGACCGGTTCATACTCTTGAAGAAAACGTCATTCACGTAGCATACGGCACACCGCACGAGTTTACCCTGGGCCATTTCCTGTATTACTGGCTTGGACAAGACCTGCTAAAATACGACACTGCCGTTCGCGTGAACGACATCATGCATTCCAATGGCGATATCCGTGACATAGAGTTGAGGCAGGGCGATTCGATAAGGATCGACTTTGCCACCAAAAACCAGTGAAATAGTAATAAGTACATTGGGCCTTATCGTCTGCTATCTTGAAGGAGCTGCGCGCCGAGATCCAGGTAAATGCGAGCAGTATGCGTGTATGGAACATACTGACGGACTTTGAGAAGTACGAGCAGTGGAACCCTTTCATTCATCGAGTAGTCGGCGGGCCAAAAGAAGGATCAAGGATCAAGATACACCTGCGGACACCAGGCGGCAAGAATCGTCAGTACGAACCGGTAGTCACAAAAGTGAACCCGGGCCGCGAATTACGCTGGATCGGCAGAAGCATGCTGCTCACCGGTGAGCATGTCTTTGTGATTGAAGAGAAACAGTCAGAAAGCGTTCTTTTCATCCAACGGGAAATATTCGGCGGGTTGCTGGCTGCTTTCTTTGGCCGCAGCACTCATGAGGACATCGAAGCAGGCTTTCGCCAAATGAACGAGGCCTTGAAGCAAAGAGCAGAGCAAACACAAGTCTAGCGTGTAAACCAATGAGACGACCGGCTTGAGGCATTAGGACCACAAATCCTGAAAGAAAATAAATATCTAGTCGTCTACCCAACAATACGCAGTGCCGAACTACTATGAAATATTGGGGGTAACCGAAGAAGCCTCTCCAGATGACATCAAAAAGTCATTTAGAAATCTGGCACTAAAGTATCATCCTGACAAGAATGGAAATTCGGAGGAATCGAAGCAAAAGTTCATGAGAATAGTTGAAGCGTACGAGGTTCTTTCGGAGGCGCACTCGAGAAAAAGTTACGACGGCGTCCAGTCGGGGCCTCAGACCCGGGCTCCAAAGTGGACTCCTTCCGCAGACTTTAGCAAGGTGTACAGCTACGAAGAGATCCGGAAAAGATACCGACAGAGTGGTTCAGGCTACATGGGTGGCGGAATGTGGGATATTAGCGACAAGGCAAGTGCTGGCATGTGGAAGGCCACAATGATTCTTTTCGGCGGTCTTGGGGCAATCGTGCTCTATATCTTGCTGTTCAGCTAGTGCCTGTGCCTGTTTCTGCTTTTCTTGTGCTCTTCTGCGCGTCTTCTCGACCTGTCAAAAGTCGCGTACTTGAACGCAAAGAACGCGCCGACCATGAACCCTGGAACCGAAATAAACCATATTGACGTTCCCACTGCCAGCGATAACAGAATTCCCAACACTCCGGAGGCAATAGATGCTATCATTAGCATAAGGGTAACCTGCTTTGTCGCGGCCAACGTGAAGGGTGTTGGAAATGACGGTATAAGTCGTTTTCTATGGAAACTCAAAAGGAATAAAAAGGGAACGGATTCACCGGCGAATCGATGCAGATAGTCGCCATAGGAAGCCGGGTCTTTGTGACAAGTTTCCAGCTTGCTGGCGTCAAGGGAGTCAAGGTCGAAAATTCTCAGGATGCGCTCACTGAAATTAACAAGATGAGCGAAGGCAGTGGCATCGGGCTTGTCCTTCTGAGCGACGATATCGGCAAAGAGATCCGATCCCAGCTTACGAGCCTTAGAGCAAAGAGGCCGATCCCGCTCATCTTTGAGCTGCCCTCTCCGGGAAGCAAGAAGGAAAAGGTAGACTATAGAGCCCTGTTGAAACAGATACTTGGAGTCTAGCCTTCCAGGTAGTCACATGGGCCTCCGAATATTCTGGCGATTGTCAGGGTCTTGGCCCACTCTTCAAGCGATTCAATGATAGCCCTCGCGTGATGCAGGTCCTTGCCGCCGGCAACGACACCGTGATTCTTGACAATTACAACGCGTGCTCCGTTCGCGAATGCATGTTCAACTGACTCTGCCAGGTCTTTTGAGCCCGAAGGCTTGTTGGGGATAACAGTTGGTGTTCCAACAACTATCCGAGCCTCCTCTATCACATGCCTAAATTCAGCAGATATCGATATGCCTATTGTGAACGGGCTGTGGGTATGAACGACAGCATTGACATCGTGGGAAACATTGTAAATGGCTCTGTGCATTCCAAGTTCAATGCTGGGTTTTATCTTGCCCAGAACCTTGCCTGTCTTGAGATTCACCTTGACCAGGTCAGTCTTGCGAATAAGATAGCGCGGGATCCCAGACGGCGTGATCCACATCCAGTTCGAACAGGCCCTCAGGCTGTGATTGCCAGATACAGAAGTTGTCAATCCCATTGCATACAATCCTGCCACGCAGTCCACAAGATCCTGCTTGCTTGCCGACACGTATTAGAAAACGCGATCCGATGTTAAAGGCATATCGATAGCGCCTAGTCATCGAGCAAGTGTGATCTGGAAAACGCTACTGAGGAGATCTGGAACACATAATAGCAGGAAAATGACGTTCTGTATTAGGATGGACAAGACGAGGGCGGCAATCGTTGTCATCGTTGCCGCAGTTGCCATAGGAGTCGGCATTTCTCTTGTCGTTCAGGCTAACAGTAATCCGCCCGTAATCCCGCCACCAACCAATAACCCACCACCCACCAATAACCCCCCGCCCCCGCCCATCAACGGAAACAATACCAACGATCGCGACAATTTCTCTGTCTTGCCCGATCCAAGTCCGCCTGTGGTGAGAGATGCTGGCCTGCGAGTCGAGAAGGTGATAGAGGGACTGTCGGCGCCAACCAGCATGACGTTTCTCGACCGGGACGACCTCATGATCTCTCAAAAAGACAATGGCAGAGTACGTCACGTGTCAAATGGCGCTCTCCAGCCCGGCTCTTTGCTTGAGGTCTCTGTGAGGAATAATAGCGAAAGGGGTCTGCTTGGTCTGGCGGTGGCGGATAGAACAGGAACAAGCGACGTGTTCCTGTACTTTACCGAAGAAAGCAACGGAGACACAAGAAACAGGGTCTACAGGTATGACTGGGCAGGTCAAGGTGGCATTAGCGGAGGAACCCTTTTGCTAGACCTGCCAGGCACGCCAGGGCCAAATCATGATGGAGGCAAGATTACTCTGGGACCTGATGGACTGCTTTACGTCATAATAGGAGATCTTAATCGCGATGGCATGCTGCAGAACTTCAAAAATGGTCCAAGCCCGGATGATACGTCAGTAGTTATTCGCGTGGATAGAAATGGAATCGCCTCCGGGAACCCGCCACTATCAGATGGCGATCCCTCGATGAATGATACTCTAGCGACGTACTACGCCTATGGAATACGCAACAGCTTTGGCATGGATTTTGATCCATTGACGGGCACTCTGTGGGACACAGAGAACGGGCCGGCAGACTATGATGAAATCAATGTTGTGCGGCCCGGATTTAACAGCGGATGGCAACAGGTCATGGGGCCGATAGAGCGAACCGATGATGAACCCGGGGATTTGGTTGGCTTTGAGGGCTCTGAATATTCAGATCCAGAATTCAGCTGGCGGCAGGCTGAAGGCATAACTGACATTGAATTTCTGAATTCCACAAAGCTGGGAGACGCGTACTCGTTCAATATCTTTGTCGGCGACATTAACAATGGAAATCTCTACTTCTTTACAGTCAACGATGAAAGGGATGGGATCACTCTTGATATAGCCGGACTTCAGGACCTAGTCGCGGACAATCGCGACGAGGTCTCGGCCGTAACATTCGGAACGGGATTCGGTGGAATAACGGACATTGAGACTGGGCCCGATGGCTATCTCTACGTTCTTACGTTTGGCGGAGACCTCTATCGCATTGTTTCTGCGCGATAGTCCTCGAATGCAAACCGCTACGGTCTCTTCAGACGTATGGCTGACATGATGAACGATACAGCAAGACCGGCTACGGCGGTTGTAGTTGCGAATGGAAATTCAGGTGTCACTTTGATTGGAAACGCGACGCTCTCAGGATCTACCGGCGAAAAGAAGATGCCGTAAACTGAAACTTCAACAAGATAATCGCCATTCAATTGAAATTGGCATGGTATAGTAACAACGCCTTCGGCAGTGTGAAGAATGGCCTGACACGACGGAGCAGCATTCGCAGCCTGATTTCCTTTCTTGGTTATCACGAATCCATAGTCAACATGTTGTTGCGCAAGGTCAGTGCCGCTCCTTAGGAAGCTCACTCTGAACTTGGCGTGCGTTCCTTCATTCTTGTCAATTTCTTCGCTCCATATTGGCTCCAAAAGAATGTCGAGCTTGGCGTTGGGAAGAGTACCTCTCAGACCATTGTTCTGACCATGCACAATGGAGGGAAAGAAAGTACTTGGCGCAAGTATGAGCGCAAGCAGAAATATGAGCAGGATTCCATTAACCATACACTGAAGTCGTCAGTTGCATAAATCTACTTTTTGTTTCTTTTCGGGACTTCAGACAC
>DADA01000047.1 GCA_002494895.1 Nitrososphaera sp. UBA210 | reverse complement strand
GTGTATGACTTTGGATTCGGCAGCTCTTCGAATCCTCAGTTCAAGCCCATCGACATTTATCCCGTTACCGATGGCCAAAGCACCTACTGGCTCATGCCGCTAGTGGCCGCCCTTGACACTTCGCATGTGCCATGGAGCTCTAACTTCATGCTCAAGCTGGTAGGCTACGCCATTATTGACACCTACAATGGCGACACGCGGATAATCGTAACAGGGGATGACTATTTTTCAAAGATCATGCTCGAGCAGTACGAGAGTTTGGGAGCCACGGATCAAGTACCGGAATGGCTCAGTGAGCAGGTAAAGTACCCGGAGGAAATGTTCATCTGGACCATTTCCAAATTCAACACTTACCACGTTACTGATCCAAAGACATTCATTGAAGCCAGCCAGTTCTACAGCATACCGGAGGATGCTACAAAGCAGATACCGCCCTACTATATAACGACAAAGCCGCCGGGATTCGACGACCCGGCCTTTGTCGGTTTTCAGTCCCTTGAGCTCAGCGGTTCGCAGCCAAAGAACCTCGTTGGGTACATGACTGTGCGAAATGACCTTGATGGCCTGGGAGAAATGACCTTCTTTTCGGTGCCAAGCGATTCGCAGGTAAAGCTGCTCGGACCTTCAGGTGCGAAAGAGACCCTTGATAAGGACAAGGACTACAAGAGCTTGAAAACTCTGCTGAATAACCCCCGAACGGGAGAGAACATACTGTACAGAATTGGAGATCACGAGGTGTATTTCATTCCGGTCTACACTTCGAATACTGGCGGTGGAGTAGTCTCGCAGACAGGCACGATAGCTGCCATAGGAGGCACATCGGTCACGGGCACTTACTATGTGGGGCTTGGAGATAATCCTGTGGACGCCTTTAGGGATTATCTGCTAAAGTTGTCTGGAGTAGCTACGGATGACCAGATCTCAACCGGAAACAACCAGACTGCGATCCTAGACAAAGAGATTCGGATTCAAAAAATCGAAAAAGTCTTTTCAGATTCCGGGTTAACCGTGGTAAAACCAACAACGATCTCGACGCCTCTGGCATTTCGGGAAGTGGAGGCCACGTACCAAATTGAATCTGATTTTGCGGCAGCAGAAGCCTCGATTCAAGGCTTTGTCAGAGACTTTGGAGCTGGGCAGGCTATGCGAGTCTTTGAATGGCAAGACGAGACAAGTGTCAATTTCGGATTCCTAGTCGAAGTCAATGGCATAGTCGAGAATCATTATATTGCCATAGAGGTCGGATGATAGCTACTGCTTACCGTCCTACTGGTGGACAATCTGTCTCCATTTACTCCAGACATAAGGGTATGCCTTGATGGATTAGGCGTCGGGCATTCGTATAGAGAGTATTCTGAAGTAGGCCGAGAAGATCTGGACGGCTGCGAGAAGGTGATACTTTCAGGCAGGCGAAAGAACAGCAAGGAGATTAACGTTGCAAACTCGCGGATAGTGAGGTATTGCTATGAAAATGGAAAGCCCCTTTTGGGAATTTGCTATGGCGCAGAGATAATTGCGCTCACCCTGGGCGGTTCGCTGCGAAAGATGCCTTCCCACGTGCAGGGCAATTTCACCTTGGCAGTAAGGGAACGCAACGACCTTACGCAGGACTCGCGGGAATTGCAGGTTTACGAAAGTCATCGGTACTGCGTTGCCAGACTGCCGGCGCATTTCAAGTCGCAGGCCAGCTCGGAGGATTGTGCGCACGAGCTGTTTTCCCACGAAAGTAAAAAGATCTTTGGTACTCAGTTCCATCCGGAAAAGAGTGGACGGGACGGGATTGCGTTGCTCAAGGCTTTTACAATGCTTTGACGACAAGGATTTTATTTGCTCCAGCTACAAGCAGGCTTGGTCTTGGGAACTAAGGCTCAGGAGCATTTCATTACCCTGCCGCTGGTAGGAAAAGACGAAGAAAGTGTTGACCTTCCCCTGGTGATAAATGTGATAGCCAAGTATTGGGGAGAGGATATCGCGCCCAAAGTTACGAGCGGTTCTGCTTCGATCCAAAAAGGCACGATTCTAATCGACGGAATAGAACTTGCAGAGAAGCACGGCTTTGTATCGTATATCTACAAAGGTTCGATAAAGGATCTCAAGAAAAGAATCGATCAAGGAATCCCTCCAATAGTAATAATGCCGGGCATTCAGGGCATCGTACAGCATGCAACAGTGGTGTCAGGCTATGATACCGAAGAGCGCAGGATTCTTACTTATGTGCCTGAACCTGATACCGTTGGTGCGATTCCCGAAGCAAAGTTTGAAAAGGACTGGTCACAGGACGACATGACTACCATCGTCATCTTGCCAGCCGACATGAAGGACTTGTTCAAGAACGAAGTCTTGAATTTTAAGACTTCAAACAGGCTTTGTTTCGAAGCTGAACGTTACAGGCAGCGTGGTAACATGAACGCTGCCTTCGAGAAGGCAAGAAGCGCCACCTCGATCGACCCCGATAACGCGCAAGCCTGGTGCCTCCTTGCCGGCTTGTGCAATGAAGTTGGATCTGAAGAAACAATTTCCCTGTACCAGAAGGCAATAGAGCTGAATCCAAGCTACTATCTTGCGTATAGGGGTCTAGGAAATCACCATCTCAAAAAGCAAAACTTCCCGCTTGCTGAGAGCCACTACAGCAAAGCCATTGAAATCAATTCAACACGTTTTGGGCCGATTTACAAGAACAGGGCAATAGCCAGGATGCAGCTTGGCAGCAATCAGTTGGCAAAGGAGGACCTTCAGAGATATCTTGATCAGACTCCGGCCGCAGAAGACAGAAAAAGCATTGACGATGCGATGCTGCAGTTGTAGCGCGCGGCCGCGATGAGCTACAGTGTCTGGCCAGTAAGGATGCGAACCGCGTTGTTGAATTCTTTGCGACTTAGCGGAGGGATGTTTGCAACTTGAAGGTTTTCCTCTACATGCTTTGGTTTCTTTTGTCCAATCAAGGGAGCAATCACAGCTGGGCTTGATCGGATTATCTGAATCAGCTTTGCAACATTTCCATCCACTCCATATTCAGGAATCTGCGCCTGAAGTAATCGCCCTTGAAAGAGAGGTACACTGGTAAACACTCCGACGCCCAGTTTTGCCGCTGCGTCGAGAATCGTAAGATTATCTTCAGAACCTACCGACTGACTTTTGAGCAGGAGTGCCTCGCTGTACGAAAGGTTGTAGGGCAGCTGGACGAACCTAAACCCATGGCTTTTGCCCCCGACCGTCTGTGCGACCTTGACGCACTTTTCGATTGAGAGGTGTTCTTTGCTATCTGGCGGGACCCTAAAACAAGTCCATGTTGCCATGCCGTAGTACCTTATCTTTCCATCCGACCGGTATTTTTCATACAGTTCGAATGCCTTGGCCAGCATTTCCATAAACGCCTCTCTGGATACATCCTCATGCCAGCTTTCAAACGCGTTATGTATGTACACCAGATCAATAGTTGAAAGGTGCAGGTTCATGAGCGATTTGTCGATGCACTTGCCGAGGTAGTTCGGGTTCATTACGTTATAGCCCGAGCTGATGTCGCTTGGCTCAATGATGTCATTCGCAATGTACATCTTTTGCATGTATTCCATCACATCAACGCCAGGAAAGTCCCCGTCATTTGTGATGTATCCATTTTTCGTCGCAACAAAGACTTCGTCGCGGCTCACTGTATTGCCATTTGCGAGCCGCAGGAGAGCACGACCGATGCTCTTCTCCGATTTCATGCTGCGATAGTTGATGGCAGTATCAATGACATTTATAGCGCCTGATATTATCGACTGGTAGACGGCATTTTCTACGGCAGCGTCATCTTCCCGCGATATGTCGCCAAGATAGGTGCCCATTCCGATGCTTGAGAGGTGCAGACCGTCAAAAGTCCTGAAGTGCGCATCGGGCTTGCCGCCTGAGACTGCCTTGCGCATGTATCTGGAGGTTCCCTCCGGGGTAGCAAAACCTTCGAGCACTTGATACGACGACAACTTGCCGTTTCATGAAAGCCTCCCGATACATAATAAACCCATCTGACTGGAACACTCCCCTGAAGGGAGCAACCCTTATTTCTTCGGCGCACGAAATAATTGTACAAGAATGACGATGCTGGACCCGAACGTTCTCAATCCGTACGTATTGTTGGATCCAGCGGTAGCTCCTTTTCTGGGAGTCGCAATCGCCTCAGTCTCTGTGGTGGCGTCGCTCTTGATATCCAGGTGTTTCTTCAAATCATAGCCTTTCTCCGGGTTCGGGTACCTTCTCGGTCTGCCTGTCGGGTTCGCGTTCCTAGGGGCCTCGTTCCTGTTCGAAATGGCGAGTGTTATCTATATTGCAAATCCAGTCCTTCATCCGGCGTTCTTTTGGATTCAGATGTCATTGCAGTCAGAGGCACTGGCGCTGATAGCTCTGTCATACTATTACAAGAATTCCTCGGGCAACCCGGGTCAATTCATGGGAAGAAACATCATAGTTACTGCTTTGCCGCTCATGATGGTCACTATCCCGTTCATAGTCCCCACAGCGGCTCTTGTAGCCGAGCCGTACTTCAACTATGCCGGTCTTGCTGATCTCAGCTTTTACATGAGGATATTCAACGTAGCAGTGATAGCGTACATATTCAGAACTACCATAGTATCCCTGGTAAGGGCGGCAAATATCAAACTCTTGTACGTTCCCGCCGCCTTTGCGCTTTTGTGGCTCGAGCAGTACTCGCTTATCATTGCATACTTTGACAACAGCGTGATGGCTTTTGTGGGATCCACTGCGGCAAGGTTGGTCGGTCTTGGACTGTTTGCGTACGTCATGCACAGCGTAGCTTCTAGGAGAAAAATGGAGATTGAAGCAAGAAAAGCGGCATAAGCTCCAGCTGTTCTACGACATACTTTGTGCAATAGAAGAGGACGTCATGCACAATGAGGTGGCACGTCCAACCCACATTCAACATTTCACGCGGTTGTCGTATGACAAGATGATGAACCACTTTGACGAGCTGGAAGAAAAAGGGATGATACACAGAGTAAGTGGCCTGATCGCGATTACTGGCAAAGGCAGAAAGTTCATAGAGCAGTACGACCAGCTGATAAACCTGATCGAAAGCGCAGGATTGTAATCGATACCCGCCGCAAATAGATCAGCGCTTTTTTCTACCAGATCAGGCTAATTGCTAGCACGAATCCAGTTATCCTCGAATACGTGACAGCTGACCCCATTGCGGGCTCGAGGGTATTGATATCGCTGTGACTTTTTCTGAGCAGGCCAATCGCGTTGATCGCGAACGGCAAAGATACCAGGCTGGCCAGCGAATATACCTTTGTAAAACCAAGGAATATTCCCGCGACTATCATTGCATAGGCAGCTGCTACGATGATGGGAAAGATCTTGGTGCCCGTACTTTTTCCGAGGATGATAACAAGAGTCCGGCGGCCCTTTGACCGATCCGCTTCATAGTCGGGAAATGAATTGAGAAACAGTACGGTCGCAGACAGTATGCCTACAATCGCGCCGACGTATATCGCTGCAAAGTCAATGACCGCAGTTTGAACATAAAACGTGCCCAGCACTATCATGGTCCCCTTGATAGCCACGAACAGCTCCCCAAGTCCCGCATTTACTATGCTCGTGGAGTAGAAATAGATGGCAACCACTGCGAATCCAAGTATTAGGGCTATGGTAATTCCGCGAACAAACACGAAATATGTGCCAATTGCAGCTCCCAGGATGAGAAAGATCATTCCCGCAGCGTATACCGCTCGCGGAGTCAGAATGTTTTCCGGCAGGACGCCGGTCCCGCCGCTGAATTTCGTCCTGGCAGTTGCGCTGTCTATGCCTCTCTTGTGATCCCAGTAGTCGTTGAGAAGGTCCACGCTGGCATGAAGGCAAACCACGCCTGCAAATGTCAGTGCTGCGTAAGTGATGTCGATCTGGCCGTACTTCCAGTATGCGACAGCCAGGCCATTGCTTACGGCGATTACCGACGCTAGCAGAAATCGTACCCTTATCGCACGGAGCCAGCTGGACAGCACGACTGTCATTCAAAAAGCGCTGGGTCTTACTATGTTTTGTGAATTGACTGGCCAGTCCGTGTCAAGGCTCGATAATGCCTGTTGTTTCAAGCGGCTTGCGTCCCGTAAAGCCTTCGTTTTTTGCGTGCCAGAACTTTATTTCAGTTTCGCCCGACTTCCAACAAAGCCAGACTTCTTCATCAAAGCGCTTTGACGGAAAGTCCAGCAGCCCCTCATCTACGCTCTTTATCACCACACCTGTTGCTTCAAGTTGTTCTATCGCCCTGTGAAGCTCTGAAACAGCGGTGTTGAGCTCCTGCTTTTTCTTCACAAAGGACTCAAAACTGGCACCTCTCTCTGTTATCATGGTCAGTTCTTGCTGAAGGGCAACGGCCCTGTTTTTGTGAGCCACAATGTTTGCAAACATTTGCCGTACCTCCGGAAGCACCTTGTTTGCTTCCTGTGGCGTGTATAGCATGAACATGACCTGACACGATCGTTCCGATTGGCTGATAATTTATGCCTTTGGCAATCACCAAGCCACTTTGCCGACTTGTGTGAAGATCAAGTGCAGCTCAAAGGCGCGCATGTAAAAGTTGCCTGCGTAATGAATACCAATGAAATGTCGATAGATTCAGACTGGCGAGACGATAACAGAATATGATTCGCTAGAAATGTCCGGTCTGCTCTTGCCCTTGAATGATGCCGTTATCTTGCCGTTATGAAAGTCTACGGAGGTCCGGAGCGTCGTTGTGCCTTTTGAGGTACAGAGTCGCCGTTCAAAGTCAATTGGCACCGAGGCACCGTCCTTCAGTGAATCCGGTATCATCGGGTTGATTCGGACAGTGTTATTGATCATGTCCAATTTCATCCCAAGCATCATTTCACAAAACGCAAAAGCGTACATGCCTGCGGACCATGCCTGGAGTATGCACGAGTTGAACGGCTCAGGCCGATCACCCCTGTACGTTTCCGCGAACATGCCATTTTCTGCAAGAATCCTGTCAGCCATGGATTCCAGGTAGTGAAGTGCCTGCTCCCTCCTGCCGTATTTCATCTCGCTCAATGCCGCCCAGCCGGTTACAAGAGGCCAAACAGCCCCGTCGTGATACAGTGCAGGATGATATCGCGGGTCTTGCGCACTCAAGGTCCGCAGTCCCCACGCAGTTGTCATGTCCGGCTGCTCGATCCTGTTTAGCACCGACTCTGCCTTGTTCCTGTCTTTAACCGCGTCGGCCAGCAAGAGAACTAGTGCGTTTGGTCTGATCTTCGCGTCCTTTGAGCCGTCTTTTCTTATCGTATCGTAATAGAAACCTGTCTCCGGATTCCAGTACTCCGCATCGATCTTTTGCTGCAGAGCTGCAGCCTTGTCTCTCCACCTCCTCGCCTTTTCGTTATCTCCGGCCAGAACAGCGAGCTCTCCTCCGACAACTAGACTCTCGTAAAAGAGTGCTTGAATGTCGTTGGCGCTCTTTCGCCTGTCAATGTGATCCATCCAGGTCGAGTCTTGAATTGGCAGCTTCTCGGCGATGCCGGTGAAATCGTTCTCCAGCAGACCGTCTCCGTCGAGATCCTTGAGAAAGCCGTATTCGATCAAATCCACTATCGCGTTCCATCTCTTTTCCAAGTAGCTAGTATTACCTGTTGCCTGCACGTAGTGAAGTATTGCCCATGGAAAAAGAAAAGTCGAGTCAGCCGATCCGTATGTTGTAGAATGAAGAAATGACTTGCCGCTAATTATCATCGGCAGCTCTCCCTTAAACGCTCCATTCGCTGTCTTTCTGGCTTGGCGCTTGATGAAATTATCAATGGTTGATGCTGTAAATCTATAGTCGCCTACCGCCAGGTATCCGCGCAATGTCCAGCCTGTGTCCCTTGCCCAATAGTTTGGAAAACGCGGCAAGCCCGCGCAGATACCTTCTCCAAGTCCGTCGTACTCTGTTTTCAAGTATCTAAGGCAAGTCTTTGTCTTTTCGTAGGCAGCGATCAGCTTTGAGACCGTGGAATGTCGAGGGGTGGACGAAGATCCTATGCTCAAGGTCGATGAAGAGAAATCGACAAAACCTTTCGTGGTGGCTTCTGACAACTGGACATAGTTGTCCCGCATGTCGCAGTACTCCTTCAGGCAGCTTGCCTGGCTGGAGAAACTGCCCGTCGCTACCAGTGCCAACTTCACTGCAGGCTCACCCAATTCCAGCTCAAAGTCGTATGACAGCTCCATGTCATTGTCGTATGAGTCGGCCAGAACGCGGCTTGGCCTGATCGATTTGGGAGCGACGCCTACAGTGCCAAAGTACTGCACGCCTACGGTTTTTTGTCCGGTAGTACTTACTCTGAGGCAGTTATTTCTTGAATCAAACTTGGCACTAGTGTTCTGCGATACCGCGGCAAGCCCGTAACTTGTAATGTTACCATCAATCAAGAAGTGAATGTGAATTTTGCGCTTTTGGATCTCTTTTCTTCTTTTGGTCCTAACCATCAGATCTTCTTGTCGATGCACAAGCGCCAACTCTAGGCTCATGATAAAGCCCCTGTTTTCAAAGGGCACCGTGAGTCTGCGCCTTACTTCGAGTCCACCGATCTCATGACGGGTCTCGAGCGTGCCGTTTTCGTGCCTGGAAGAGATAACGAAATTCGGCAGCCTTTTTCTGACGCCGTCATCCATTGATACCTCGACGATTATCTTGCCAAAGGCTCTCGCTGGCGGAACATACAATCCCCCGTTATCATATCTTACGCCCATCCACGTCCAGTTGGCAGAAAGCCCGCCATGAGCTGAACAGACGACGTACGCCTTTTTGCCCGAGAGAACAAGAGGTGTAGTGAAATTCTTGAAGATCGTCGCATTTTCGCCGGGCGATATCGATTCTGATTCCAACGCATGTTCATCTACGAAAATGGTACTTCCCTGACGACGAACTCGATCCATGAAAGTAAAAGGTATGATCACTTGCTCGAATCCCTCCATCTTGCTCATGATTGCGAGCTTGTGTTTTCTTTTTTCTTCTAGGCCGCCATTGTTGATCACGAGGAACCTCGCGCTCTGAAACGGTTTGAAGGGAAGAGGCCGGGTATCTGACAATGCCGCCGAATTGACCATGTCGTCCTGCGTGGCGATATAGACCGACTTTTTTTGCATCGGCACTTCGTCAACGTAGATGTCCAGAGAAATGATATTGCCACCGAGCGGAACGGGCGGATTCAACAATGAGAACATGAACCCTTTCTCTTTTTTTCCGTTCAGAACCGCAGTTACGTTTTGCAGGCTTCCACTCACATAGGACAGCGCAGTATGGATGCTGTCAAGCGTCCTGACTATTTGGCATTCACCTTTTCAGAAGGATGTGGAGCGTTCCAGCAATTGGGTGATGCCTCCAATGACTTGGCTAAATTATTTTTCGTCCGGAGTTGCAAGATTTTGTGGTTATTGCCAAACTATTTAATATAATCATTCTGGTATTACCAGTGTGAAACTGGATTTTCCCCGGTACACTGAAAGGCTGGGTGCTGTGAGCATTCATGCTGTACAGAGGATCTACGAGCTTGATTCAGGCAAGTCGAAGGGATTCCTCTCTTCCCACCAGACAATAAAGAAATTTGATTATGATGAAATCTCTAACATACTTCACGACCTTGCAATAGTGATTCCGATAAAAAATGAAAAGCTAAAGCTTCTTGAAGGAGTCCTTAGCGGAATACCCAATGAGTGCCTTGTAATAATAGTCTCAAACAGTGCAAGGACACCAGTTGACAGGTTCGCCATGGAGACAGAGGCCATAAGGCAACTTGGCCGTTTCATGGACAAGCGCATGATCGTTGTGCATCAGCAGGACTCTGGCCTAGCCGAGGTCCTGAAGAAAATAGGGTATACTTCTATCCTTGATTCACAGGGCAAAATCCGCAGCGGAAAAGCAGAGGGCATGGTAATTGGGCTGCTGATGGCAAAGATGTACAACAAGGATTACGTTGGATTCATTGACAGTGACAATTACGTGCCCGGAGCTGTGAACGAGTACGTCAAGATTTTTGCTGCCGGATTTGGAATGTCCAATACGCCATACTGCAATGTGAGGATTTCCTGGGTCTTCAAGCCAAAGGTCAGGAACAATTCCATCCAGTTCTCAAAATGGGGACGTGTGTCAGAGATAACTAACAGGAGTCTAAACGCATTGATAGCCACCATCACCGGCTTTGAATCTGACATAATAAAGACTGGAAATGCTGGCGAGCATGCGCTGTCGATGCCCCTGGCCGAATGTCTTCACTACTCCAGTGGATATTCTATCGAGTCCTACGAAGTCATTGACATTTTCGAAAAGTTCGGTGGATTGCTGCCGTCTAACTATCCACAGGTGATTGACAAAGGAGTAGAGATATTTCAGATAGAAACGAGGAATCCCCATTTTCATGAGGAAAAAGGCATAGAACATTTGAATGAGATGCTGGAGCTCTCCTTGGGAACAATATACAGTAGCGATATCTGCCCGAATGAGCTAAAGGCAAGCATTATCGAACAGCTCAGGCAGGCAACAGGCAAGAAGGCAAGGAAGAATGACTTTAGGCGAGGGTGCCACATCATGGAACCCATTAATACGATTGACATGTCCGAATTTGAAAAAGGTCTAAAGGACAAGGCTGTAACTTTACTGAAGCATGGCGGCTTAAGATAGTCTCCTGTTCGGCAAACGTAGGATCTTACTCCGAACGATCGGTCTGCACCGGTGAGTCATGTGACCTGTTTGCCCGCCTTGGAAAAATTAGGAACAAAGGAAAATTAAGCACCAAAAATGATAGCCTAGTTGGTTGATAAAGAATCGTGCAGAACTTGCGAGAATGCACGGCGGCAAACCGGCAAGGCTTGTTCTTTCTGCACTTGAGCACGGGCTGGATAGTGTAGATCCACAAGTCCTAATCAGGCGTGCAGTCAGATTTGAGGGCGAATTAACAGTCTTCGACATCAGCGGCAGGAAAACCAGCGTCCCTCGATTCGAGAATGCCTACTTGGTTGGCGCCGGCAAGGCCACCGCCCGCATGGCTGATGCCCTCAGCACGATACTGGGAAGGGCAGTAGCGGGAGGCGCGATATCAGTTCCTTATGGCGACGCAAAGAAACTAGGCAAAAAGAACAAGTCGCTAATTGCCGTAACGGAGGCCGCGCACCCGATCCCTGACAACTCTGGCCTGCAAGGTACCCAGAAAATCATCAAGGTGCTGAAAGTGGCGAAGAAGAACGACTTGGTCTTTGTCCTTCTGTCCGGCGGCGGCTCATCACTTATGCCGTTTCCTGCCCCTGGACTGCGACTTTCGGACAAACAGTGCATCACGAATAAACTTCTTCGTTCTGGAGCGGATATTCGTGAAATGAATGTTGTTCGAAAACACCTTTCTGCCATCAAAGGGGGCCAGATACTCAGATACCTTGGGAGTTCCTGCCGAGTCATTTCACTCATTTTGTCAGACGTGATCGACGATGACATGTCAATCATCGCTTCTGGACCAACCTATCCAGACAGTTCGACCTTTGGTGATGCCGTTTCAATAGTCAGAAAGTATGGCGCAGCAAGAGCCAGCGATCCTACTATGAAATATCTTGTTCAAGGTGCAGATGGCATTTTCCCCGATACACCAAAACCTGGTGATCCGCTATTCCATAACATTTCAAATTCGCTTATAGGCAGCAATTCCGTTGCCTGCCGGAGTGTCGTTAGTTTTCTTCAGCAGAAGGGCGTGCGGGCGGTGTATCTCGGATCTCTCTTTGATGGAGAGGCCAGGGACCTCGGTATTTTTCTGGGCCGCCTTGCCTCGCACTTGAGCGATTCTGCACTTCCACCTGTGGCGATGGTTCTTGGAGGTGAAACGACCGTGAAGCTGGGTCACAAGAAGGAAGGTGTCGGCGGCAGAAACCAGGAAGCTGCGCTGTCCTGCGCAATGGCGATGAAGAACGTGCCCGCAGTAGCTGCGTTCATGGGCACAGATGGCATAGATGGCAACTCCGATGCCGCCGGTGCTATCGTTTCGCAAGAGACTGTGCAAATTGCGAAAAGCAAGCGCGTAAACCTCCATGCCCATCTTGCAACTCACGACAGCTACCACGCGTTCAGGAAACTGAGATCACTTATCGTTACGGGCAGGACAGGCACCAATGTCAATGACATCGCCGTGGTCTACAAGATGCGCTAGTACCTGACTCGAATATCGCCAGATGCAATCTTTACCTCCTTGCTTCCATCTTGTATTATCAGTGATCCATCATCGGCGACGCCGCGAGCAATACCTTGACAGACCATTCTGCCATTCTGAAGTACCTTGACTTGCCGTCCCAGCATGTCGGCGTTAGCCTCCCATTCCTTGAGAATGACATTGGCCCTTTTATTATCTAGGTTCGAAAGCTGCCTCCCAAGGTTCTCAAGAACGGCTCTCGCCAATTCTAGTTTGCTAACATCTTGACCCAGCTGGTCTCTTATTGAAGTGATACTTGGCGCACCCTGAGCCAACGTTGCAGAAATGGAAGAAGAATCAATGTTTGCGTTTACTCCGATCCCTATTACCGAGTAATTCACACGCTCGGCTTCCGCACTGATGTCCAATAATATTCCCGCTACCTTTTTGCCGGAGATCATTACGTCATTTGGCCACTTCAACTTGGCGTCCAGTCCTGTGCATTGCCTTATTGCATGGCAGACCGAAAGCGCCGCGGCAAGAGGCAGAAGCGTAATCATGCTTGTCGGCGCATTGGGTTCCAATATGACAGACATCCATAAACCTCCGGATGGAGAAAGCCATTCTCTTCTGAGCCTGCCCCTTCCCTGCCTCTGCTTCTCGGCAATGACGACTGTTCCATGAGTTCCATTTCCCTTCTCTGCAATGGCTATGGCGATATTCTGAGTAGAATCAACGATGTCTTTGTACACGATTCTGTGGCCCAAAATCCGGGTTCTGAGCGCTTTTTGGAGTTCCCATGGGACTGGCAGTTGTGTTCCACTTTTGAGCATATATCCAAGCCCATGTACCGACTCGATCGTGTATCCGTGTCTGCGCAGTCGCCTTATTTGTTTCCACACCGCGCTGCGCGATATTCCTGCCGAATTTGCCAAGGTTTGACCCGACACGTATTGTGATGAGCTGGTGCGGAGCAGAGTCAGGAATTTCGCGATTGATTGATCGTTCGCTTTTCCCATGCATCGGCCACACCATGTTTCGTTCTGCCATAGTAATAAAGCCATTTTCTCATTATCAAACAAAATCTACCGGTTTGTCTACGGACTTGATTCAATTACGACAAATACAGAGATTCCATGCCTCGTTCTGTGAAGAATCAGAGCGGACTGGACAAGGTGGCTATCATGCTCGAGACCGCAAACGGAGGCACAACAAAGGACGAACTCTTGACAGCAACCAATCTGGCGAAAGGGAGG
>DADA01000021.1 GCA_002494895.1 Nitrososphaera sp. UBA210 | reverse complement strand
CGAGATTGATGTACGGTTCGTATCTGTCCTACCTGCAGATCGACGAATACCTCTCTCTAATGATGACTAACGGACTTTTAAGATACGACAGAGAAACCAGGAAGTACAGGATCACTGCAAGAGGCATGGATTTTCTGGCATCCATAAGGCAAATGGACTATTCCATGAAAGCTATTGAAGACCAATAGCGTTCTATTCTATTTTAAAGAATTGTTCTCACTACAATGTAGCAAGAACAATTGGCATGAAGCGCAGATGATGAATTAGGCGCTAGGAGCGGCCGCCTCAACAGGCTTGGCTTCTTCGACTGCCCTTGACTCAGGAGTAGAAATCAGCTTTGTCTTTCTGATTCCCAGATGCCTTATGGCTGTTATCTTTTTTGCCTCGACCATTACGTCGGAAGCCAATTTGCCCATGGTTACCTCCTGGGCGAGCTGGTCCACAGTAATCTTTGGGATCTTTTCGGAAAGCATCCTGTGCGTAATAAGCCTGATCTCGTGTTTCTTTGAGGTATTGATCCTCCTTTGGCTGAATACGACGGTAGCGACGCGAAAGGTATGCCCATCCATGGTCGTGTAATCATGGGTAAAAGTTATCATCGAGCTTCCCCGCCTTATCAGGCTTCTCAGGAACTCTTTGGCATACTCGTGGCCCTTGAAGACTGTCGTAGCGGTGCCGTCGACTATTTTGTCAATCTGAACGTAGACCTTTATCTGGTGCTGGCTGGGATCCTGCTTCATGATATCGTACATCGTATTTTCAATGACCCGTCCCGTGGCCTTGACGGCGTCGGTGATAGGAATATGATTAAGCGGGTTGCCTCCAAATGCAGGAGGAGCGTTGACAATGATCCATTGCTTGTCGCGCCACTTGTCGCGGATCCTTCCTCCCTTCTTTGCTCCTTTGGCCATTCAGGATTAGCGGTATTTCCAAGATATATATACGTTGTATTTCTCAAGCGATAACGCATCGCAGCGGATAGACTCGCGCCATGGTTGTCAGGTTCTGTAACGCAAACGCCGGTAAATGCTGTTGCCTTTTACATACCATCAACGTCAGATGCGTTAAATATCAAAAAACACCAAATGTAGTCTACCAAAAATGAAAGCGGCGGAGGTTGAAAATCTAGTTCCCGGGGCAAGGACTGACATGGTTGCAAGAATACTGGAAACGGCCCAGCAGTCAGATGGAGGGTCCCAGCAGAGATTGTCGCGTGATGCCTACTTGTCCCATCTGGATCTTGGCGAATTCCTCTCGCTGATGACAAGAAATGACCTTCTGACGTTTGATGCCCCTTCAAAGACTTACAGGACGACTAGAAAAGGCGATGCTTTTCTGAAGGCCCACCGGCAAATGGGCGAGTTCATCGACCTTATCGAAGAAGAGATCGGTCTCTAGTTTAGGACCTCCTAAATTTCCACGACTTTCGATCTTTGCGCGTCATCCCTTTTATTGGCCAGAAGATCGAATCGCAAGATTTCGATAAAAACCGAACGTCAGACCTTGAATAAAAGAAAAAAGATGTCCCGCTGCGCGCGGAGACTACTTAGATTGGCAATGATGTGTTACGACTTCTCAGGAACATGAATCCACCGAGTGCCGCTAGCGAGCTAGCTACGAGAGCCGCTACGCCGATCGGTGACTCTGGCAGCACAAAGAACGACAGATTCTGGAACTCTTTCTTGCCGTCAGTGACTAGCTGGTCCTGTGAATTGTAGAAGAATGCGTGGAAGTGATAGTCATCGCCTAGGGCAGCACTGTTCTCGTACAGCAGCGACCCATCGAAGAGGACGCTAAAGCATTCGTCGTCTGCACCGAATCCAGCTCCACTAGGACATGAGACATTGGTGGTAGTCTCGAGGAATGCTACATAGCCGAGATTGTCACTGTTGTTAGTGTCGCTCGGAAGGAATAGGTAGCAAATCATCTTTGTCACGTCGAAGTCGTTGTCTACGCCGCCAACGCACTCCGTGTCCGTCAGGACCTGTCCAGGGTTGCCGGAATCCAGCTGAGCGCCGTTCTGAAAAGCCCTTACCTTTGTTCCCGGATTTTCTGCATTTGCCGATTGTGCGAACATTGGAGCCAGGGTGATTGCGATGGCAATAGCCATGATTCCAATGAACTTTCTATCTACGTTCATAGTTGTCTTCATTATACGAGAACTGAGGTGCGATATATAACGAGGTATGGATCATGCCTCAAGGTGTTATGGAGTCTGGACGATTGTTGAAGGTCCTAGAGCCTCAGGCATACGGACACCGTGATCACGAACACTCTGGGTGTGTGCTTTTCCGTCACTTTCTAAGCAGGCGTGCCGTCCGACTTGAACTTTCTTATTTTCTTGGCGTCCTTCGCCGAGCTCCCTGAAGAATGTGTTTCAGCCACTTCTTCCTCGGACCCACGGCGCTTGCGCGCACCCCTCGACACGAATAGGATCGCCACAAGGAAGGCAAAGATCCCGGCGGTCACGCCGTACATAAATACTGCATCAGCCATGCCATTGTCCAGCCGACCGTCGAAGATAAAGTTATCCATGGTTGGGATCCGCGATTCGAAACATCCTTGCAGCGGAACGAACGCAGATAGGATGAATCCGCACAAAATCGTTGACGTTCTACGCAAAGTCGAGCAGGCACCTGGGACAGCTTCGGGTTCCGGAACCGCCTTCTGTACTGACCCACCACTTTACTTTTATTGGATAAGAAACGCATTTTGGAACGAAATGAGTATCATAAAATATAGAATTAATCACAACCCGGTGACATACGATCATCAGACGCGTACATACTACGTCGGCCGCAACGCGTTCGGTACGTTCCGGGATGCAAGGGCCAACCAATGGCAGTGCGAAAAATGCAGGCACGCCTTTTCCAGTTTCAAAGAGCTCAGGTCACACAAAACCGATCGTCACTCGTATTGAATATAATACGGTGAACATCCAGTGTCCCTGCAATTTAGGGGCCGTTGTCTAGCTTGGCAGGATGCCAGCCTCGGGCGCTGGAGGTCGCCGGTTCGAATCCGGCCGGCCCCACTGTCATGCGGATAGTAACCAAGTACCGAGATAGTACCGATATTCCCTTGCATAAGGCTCAAAAGAAGGCTACTTGATATCATTGCTGTTGCATATGGCAAACGAGTGCCTGGCCAAAGGCTTGAATCGAGTGTGAATAGAAAATGAACAAGAACCGCAAAATCGCGCTGATTCTTGCGGCCATCGCAGTACCTCTGATCATTCTTTCGGTGTTGGCAAGCTACCAAGGAGGAACAACATCTGCCGCGCGAATTAACAGTATCGGCATAGACTTCTCGATCTATCCAGAGACCAACCCAATCATCATTGAAAGAGGTGTGACCACGAGCATTCCTCTAAGAGTAGAAGCCCCGAACGATTCTGAAAAGACTCTGCAGCTGAGACTTATTTCTGGAGCCGGAACAATAGACCCAGCTCGGCTCGAAGCAGCACTGAGCAAAACTACATTGGTCTTGAGCAAGCTTGACGTGACAGAAGGCAAAGTAACAGACCTGGGAAGTGGAAGGGGGACAAGAGATGCTGGAACGCTGAAGTTGATTGCGCCTTCGACTATGTCACCGGGCGAGTACGCGTTTGGTATAGAGGTGGAGCAGATCGACGGAGAGCCAGTCGGCTCTGGCACGATTATTTACGTTATGGTAAAGTAGTAGAGTGACGATTTGCGTTCGAGATCACCCTCTGCCTCAACCAGAGGTGTTCGAAAACTAGCTTTCAATACAAGATAATGCTGGTCGCAGGCTCTTTCTGATAACGGGGATGCTCGTAAGATGGCTATGAATCATGATCCTGACCGATAAACACTAATTGCAGAAAGTGCCGAAAGAATCTACATTGCCGGAATGCAACTCCTGCCATTTGTCGATACATCCAAACTTTGTAGGACATCATAAATGCGGTTACGCGAACTGCCCGATATGCAAACTTGCCATAACAGACTCGGAATACTGGAGCCATATCAGGTCACATCCGGGACACGAAAATGACGCTCCGCCCCCTAGGAGGACTTTTGATTCGCAGAATAGGGGATCAAATGCGTATCCACCTCGCAGATATCGTTAGGGACCCTAGTCGCTCAAAACTACGGGATCAGGCTTCAAGCCCAGCGAGGTGCCCGTCCTGCTTGATTTTCTCGGCATGGGCAGCAATGTATCGCCAGATAATGTCAGCTCGCTCTGACTGAAAATCCCACGGAGCAATGAGCACCAAGTCGTTGTCCCGTATCCACATCCTGCGCTTTATTTTTCCTCTGATCCGGCAGGTCCTAATCTTGCCGTCAGTGCATTTTACAATAATGTTGTCCCCGCCAACCAGCTTTACAACCCGTCCGAAAAGCTGGCCTTCTCCGGGCATCACCATTTCCTTTAGCTGGGCTTCGTTCAGAACTTTTCTTTTGCCTAAGTTGAAAACCAGTTAAAGCTGGTATGAGCCGAGTTAAAAGTCTTAAGGCGCATGCTTCTGCCTGTCATTCTATAAATAGAGATACCGGCTAGCTGCTGCTCGATATCTTGGCGGACTCCCTTGATGCAGGACGTGTGATACCCGGAGTGGCTGAAGCGGCAAGAACTGTCGCAATCGACGTGGACTCTGTCCTTGCTGATGTCATGCTTACCTGGACGGACGAGTACAGCAAGCGAAGCAAGAAACCCGTGACCAAGAAAGACATTGTAGAGTGGGATATCCCCACGATATTGCCAATAACGGCCGATCAAGTGTACCTGCACTTCAGTCATGTCTGGAAAAACAGGTGGAGAGAAATCCCGCCTACAGAACCGGACATAGGGAAAGTGACAGAGAGGATCCATCGCAAGGGTTACAGGATCTCGATCATCACGAAAAGAGAAAGGCCCACAGCCGCTTACGTTGCAATGTGGCTTGACCTTCATGGCATCTACGCGAACGAGTTACTTTTTATCTACGACACCATCTCGAAATCAAAGTATCCTTTTGATGTGTTGATAGACGATGCGCCCATGAACCTTCTCGATGTTGTTTCGCCCAAGTCAGCCATTCTGTTCAATCAGCCCTGGAACAAGAAGTTTGACTGGCCTGTGCGGGTCGACACACTTTCGGAAGCCGAAAAACTACTCTAGCCGCTCGGCGAGAATAGCTCGCAGCTGCATACGCCAAAGAGGCACTTGGAAGTTCCTTGGATGTGATACTTTAATGGATGCCCGCATCCGCATGTCTTGTCCTTATGAACGAAATTGAATCGTTGGGCCTGGGCCATTACGGATGGCAATTGTCCAAGAGCTATAAGTTACCGGGGCATCACGATTATAGAGCTACGAATAAAAAATTATTGTTCATGGTAGTCTAGTCCTGAAGTTCTATCAGGGCGCGGTTGATAAGCGACGCAAGCCCCACGTACTTGGTCAGCATAGTGGCGGCCGATTCCAGCGCGTCTGGCCCCCGAAAGCCCTCGTCATATTTCATTTCCACAGAACCCCTGTCGGTTTCAACCAGCACGGCCAACAGTGAGTAGTCTCCGAGTTGCTCGTCTACCCGCTCCACCCACTGCCTGAGCTCTATTCGAGAAATGACATAGCCCTGATTTTGCATCTCGGTGTCCATGATTACCCTCGAGCTGTTAGGCGGCCTGCTCGTTCGCTCCGGCTCGATGTCGCTTTTCCTCATTTGTAATCAAGGAACCTTACCCACTCGGGGAACCACAGGTTGTTCTCTGGGACGCCTATGCCCTTCGCCAGCACTGAAGGAGAGTTGTAGTATACGGAATCCGCGCCTATTTCCCTTGCGACACTCTGGTTGAGCTCGTCTATCGATGAGACTTCGCCGACGTACTTGTTGGCCACCAGCTCCCTGTTCTGGGTGTAAAGGCCTACCTGCCTGCCATCGACCGTTGGAACGTAGCTGACAACCACGTCTATCCTCTTTGCACCGGCCTTTTTGAGGTAGTATATGGTTTCACGAGTCGTGCTGCCTGTCTGGATCGTCCCCTGGACCGAGGCGATTCTTTTTCCCTGCGCGAGATTCTCCATGACGAATTTCAGGGACCGGCCGGTGGTGAGGAGCTTGTTCTTGCTCACCTGCTCTGAAAAGTCTATCATGTGATCCGAGTCGTCGTACCTGTCTTTGATGACCCCTTCCGCAAGCTCGAAAGCCTTGGAATGCTTCTTGTACTCCAGACTAAATCCAAGAGTCATAGGCCTGGCATAGTCCGGCTCCGCATAAGCAGAATCGATCTCTAGGTCTTTCAGGAGCATGCCCGCCTGCTCTCTGCCAATGTTCTTGCGGATCTGATATATGCTCTTGCCGTTAACCGTCGCAACGACATTTGATTCGCGTATGAACTCGAACGGATCCATCATTATTCTCGGGCTCGAAGTTCTAGCTAGGACATCGAGCCCACCGTTCTTGCCCATCTTTAGCAGCTGGCCCGGCGCCACGTCGGCAAATTCCATGTCGATAAGCGAAGTACTGAGCGAGTTTTCTGATGCAATGATTCGGAGCGTGCGTTCCTTGTTGGCCGCTGAAACCAGAGGCTTAAAGCCGGTAGCATCGCGGTAGGCATAGATGTCATCGCCCACCTTTAGCATGAGGTTTCCGCGCAGGTGCCTGTCCAGGAACTCGGCTGCTCGTTCGGCGTCTTTTCTTTCGAGCAGCAGTTGAGTAAAGATGTGGTAGATCTTGAAGAGAGAGTCAGAGTCCCTGGCTGCGCCAATGTATGGGTGCAGGTGCAGTTTTTCAGTGTCCACAAAGAAACCGTCAAAGGCTATCCAGATGGTGTTCATGCTAGGAAACGGAGGAGGGCGCTTTGAGAGGTATCCTATGCCGTTGCTGCCATGCAGCTTTTCCTTGTGAGCTATTCGCAGGATCGCTTCGTCGGAAGGCAGCCAGCCCTCAGCCCCTGAAGCCGCGTTTCCAACGATCATCTTCCAGTACGCCTTGCCCCGGTGCTGTAGCATCCGCATGGAATGGGCCAGATAGTAGACAATGTTGTTCTTGGTGCCAGCACCTTGGCTGGAAATGGCTACTATGCCGGCCATCTGCCTTCAATTTCAATGCAGGTGGATTGGGATAAAAATCTTGTCAGTTACTGGCTAGGAGCAAACGTGCCATTGCGCTGCTCGAAAGCCGCTATGCGATCTTCCATCTGCAACGTCAGGCCTATGCTGTCGAGGCCATCGAGCAGCAGTTTTTTTCTGAATTCGTCGATCTCGAATGTCATTTTCCTCTGTCCGGCAGTGACCAACTGTCCGACTAGATCGATCTCTATTTCAACATCTTCGTTCTGGAATAGGTAGTCGACGTCCTCGCTCCTTGCCCTGACTGGAAGTATCCCGTTCTTGATGCAGTTGTTGTAAAAGATGTCAGCAAATGATGGCGCGATCACCGCCCGGAAGCCATAGTCAAGGATGGCCCACGCCGCATGCTCCCTAGAGCTGCCGCTGCCGAAATTATCACGGGCAAGCAAGATCTGCCTTCCTTGATATTTCGGTTTGTTCAAGACAAAGTCGCTTCGCGGCCTGCCCTCGCCGTCGAAGCGCCAGTCGTAAAAGAGGTACCTGCCAAACCCGGTCTTTTGGATCAGTTTCAGGAATTGTTTTGGCACGATCTGGTCGGTATCCACGTTGACCCTGTCCAGAGGCGTGGCTCTGCTCTTCAGGATGGTGAATCGCTCCAACTAGAGCCACTCCCTCACATCGACGAACCGTCCCTCGACTGCAGCAGCTGCCGCCATTACCGGGCTTACCAGGTGCGTCCTTCCACCGGCTCCCTGCCGGCCCTCGAAATTGCGGTTTGAAGTGCTTGCGCAGCGCTCGCCAGAAGATAGTATATCAGGGTTCATGCCCAGGCACATGCTGCAGCCGGATTCCCGCCATTCAAAGCCAGCTTCCTTGAAGATCCTGTCAAGCCCGAGCTGTTCTGCGGCGAGTTTTACGCGCTGCGACCCTGGGACGACCATCGCCCTCACTGTTGGCGAGACGTGCCTTCCCTTCACTATTACAGACGCTTCTGCGAGATCCTCAAGCCTGGAATTGGTGCACGACCCGATGAATACCCTGTCAACCCTGATGTCGGTAATCGGAACTCCCGGTTCAAGTGCCATGTATTCAAGGGCGCGCAATGCTGCCTTGCGCTCGTTTTCATTTCCCTTTGCGTATTCGTCTGGCTGGGGAACCTGGCCTGTCACGTCGGCTACCATGCCCGGGTTGGTGCCCCAGCTCACCTGCGGAGCAAGTGAACTTATGTCAAAGTCTATGGATCTGTCAAATCTTGCGTTTGGGTCCGTTGAAAGGCTCTTCCAGTATTCGATCGCTTTCTCGAATTGCTCTGCCTTGGGTGCATACCTCTTTCCTCTTATGAATTCAAACGTCTTGTCGTCCGGCGCCACTAGCCCCGCTCTTGCTCCTGCCTCTATGGACATGTTGCAGATAGTCATCCTGTTTTCCATCGAAAGATCTGAGATCGAGTCACCCCTATACTCCAGCACCGAACCAGTGCCGCCGGCAGTCCCTATCGAGCGGATGACAAAGAGCATGATGTCCTTGGCTGTCACTGCGTGCGGATTCCTGCGCCTTCCGCTGATATTGACGGCAAAGGTCATGGGCTTGTCCATCCACATGCACTGGGTGGCAAGAACGTGTTCCACTTCACTCGTGCCGACTCCGAGAGCAAATGCGCCAAAGGCTCCGTGGGTAGAGGTGTGGCTGTCGCCGCAGACTATGGTTGTCCCCGGAAGTGTAAGCCCCAGCTCGGGCCCAATTACATGGACGATCCCCTGATCGGGGCTGTCCATGTCAAAAAGCGTGATGCCAAATTCCTTGCAATTCCGTGCAAGCGTCTGGATCTGCACAGACGATATCTGGTCGACTATCGGAAGCGACCTGTCGCTCGTGGGCACGTTGTGGTCCATCGTTGCAAACGTAAGGTCGGGCCTTCTAACTCGTCTGTTGTTCGTCCTGAGCCCATCAAATGCCTGGGGAGAAGTGACTTCATGCACGAGGTGCCGGTCGATGTAGAGAAGCGATGGCCCATTCTCTTTCTGGTGCACGACGTGGTTCTTCCATACCTTCTCAAATATTGTACTTGCCTGCAAGCCGCGTAGAAAAAACGTCCAAAGGGTGATATAAAACCAGCAGGATGCAGAGTTTCGGGGGCTTCTGACTGGCTTGCAGATTGCAAAGATATTATCGGATAAAGCTGCAATGATTACGATTGCAGAAAGTTCAAGTATGGAATAATGGCGATTGTTGAATTGTGTCAGATGACTCGATTCTAGCCGTTATAGCTGGTCTGGCCACAGGCATTGCATTCGTAGCTCTATTTGCAACAATTTTTGCGCCGCTGACACCGAAGGAAGAATCTACAACTGTATTCATAAGTGACTTCGGACTCACGACCTATTATCGGTTTTCTGACATAGAATCAAAAGTGCTCAGCTTTGAAGTTGACTGGAATGCATCTTCCGTACTGATGATAATCGACGCATCCCAAGACACTGAATTGAGAATCCGTTTCCATGAACATCTGCTTGAGCAATTGGAAAACCAGCAGCGGCCAGAAGGATATCATTTTGGAGATACGCTCATGGTGTTCGTGGATGAAGTTGGAGAGCAACAAGTAAGATGGGAGTATACGGAGCTTGAGGCGATAGCTGCAATTCCACTCGAGGCTGATGCAAAAACAATTGAAATTGCTCCAAGCAGACGCCTAGTTGAACCCCCATAATTCAACTATAACTCCCTGCTTTCAACAGAACTTGATGTAGATAGTTTTAAATCAGGTAAGGCTTGACTGGAATTTCGTATATGCATCCTCAAGACAAGCGGTATCCGGATTTCATAGCTGGCCAGATCAAGAAGGGAACCACTACTTGTGCATTGACCTGCAAGGACGGAGTGGTGCTTGCCGCCGACACGCGCGCCAGCGCGGGTCTGTTTATCGCCGACAGGCATGTCATGAAGATTCAAAAGGTCGACGCGCACCTTGCGATGACCATCGCAGGCGGAGTCGCGGACGCGCAGAACCTTGTTGACACTATGCGATATAACGCCAATATTTACAGGTTTCAGAACAAAGAGCTAATGCCGGTAAAGTCAGCGGCCAGGCTTTGCTCAAACATCCTCTTCAACCAGAGGTATTTCCCGTACTACGTGCAGATCATTATGGCAGGATATACAAAGGAGGAGGGCAGCCAGATCCACAACATTGACCTGTTCGGTTCTATGACCACCGAGAAATTCATCTCCACGGGCAGCGGATCTCCTGTTGCGTACGGCTACCTAGAGTCAGAGTACAAGGACAACATGGGAGTGAATGATGCTTACAAAGTGGCAATGCAGGCCATTGCTGCCGCAATCAGAAGGAACGCCGGGACGGGTGATAGCATCAATGTGGTCATCATCGACAAGGACGGCTACCGCGAGCTTTCAAAGGAAGAAAAAAGCGTCGTGGGCGTAGTCTATTAAAAGCCTGTTATTTCGTTCATGAACAGGCTGGCGTCCGACTTTGAAAATCTAGCGAGCTCGATGCTCGCGCCAGGCTCCATTATTTCCCGGATATGCCGTCCAGCAGACTCTTGGGTCCACCAATCCTCTCCAAAAGTGCCCTGCAGATGGCTATCCAGCTCCGCAGCCCGTACTGCCGCCAGCAGGTAGCTCGGGACGTACATTATCGCATCAGGCAGTATGTGGTGGAGCATCCAGTATTCGCCGGGCATCTCAAACCCGGTGTATTCCTTGATGAGCTTGGCATAAAGTTCGCTTGCCTTGGTAATCGATAGCTTTTTGCGCCAGAACTCTGCCTTCATCAACGAGTTGGCGGCATAAAAGGTCACGAAAAAGAGTTCCATAAAGCTGTTCCGCGTTTCGATCTCGTCGAGTGCTTTTTCATCCTGAATCCCGATCGATGTCAGGTAGCGCCTGTTCTTTGTCAAGCGCTCGAGGAATATCGAAAAGATCTCGGCGACTCCCATCGAAAAGCCGTACCTTTCCCAGTACTTGGCGCTTGGGTTGATAGACGATGCGTGGACAGCGTGTCCCATTTCGTGATAGCACCCTTGCAGGTCAAAGTACGGGCTTTCACTCTTGTAGAGAACCCGTATGTCCGTCGGGACCTGTACAAAAAAACAGATTGGCGAGGGATACTTTTCCTTCCGATTCTCGGTGTCAAACGCTATGCTGGAGAGGTTAAAGCCCATCCCTTCGAGCGTCCGCCTGACCTGGTCGGGTGGACTCAGTCTTGAGAAACGCTTCTCCAAATCCCCAAAGACGCGATTGCGGAAAAAATAAAAGTCGTCGTAATAGTCTGCTTCCCTTCCAAGAACTTTTCTTGAAATCATCCTCAGCGATTCCTGAAAGGGCTTTCTTGCCTGGCGGCCCATCGATTTCACAAAGTCGACCAGTTCGGAATGGGAAATCTTTTCATTCTCTAGATATCCATCAAGAGGACTCATTTTGTTCTTTGAATGTTCCCTGTAAACGTCTCCTATCATGGCAAAGCGCTGCCTGATGACAGGCGCGACGTGCTTTGTCTTGACGATGAATTCGTCAAAAACCTGCTTTCTTTTCGCAGAGTCCTTTTCTATGTTGTTGAACTGCCTCCAGGTGCTCCAGTTGACCGGAGAACTGCCAAATCTATGGCGCGAAGATACTATCTTTTCATTGCGCATCTTGAACAGCTGGAGTTCCAGCTTTTTCGCTGACGAGTCGGCGATATTCTCGATCGATGACAGGTAGAGTTCCCGTGGACCTGAAAAAAAGTTTAGGAACATCTTGGCATTGCGATTTTTCATTTCAGCCAGTTGTTCGATCATTTTTTCGCTGTGTTGAAGCCCCGCATATTGCTTAAAGCGCTCGTCCGAGTCTGCGCTGTAAATCTTTTCGTCAAGTTGGCACCATTGCTCAAGGTTCACGGCAGTATCCTCGTCCCTATACTTCCAATTTTAATCTTGAGCTCGGGATTGGGTCCAAACAAGATCATTATTTAACACTTAGTCCAATCGATTGGATCAAGTGATATATCGGCCGGGCGACAAGTATTCCTTGCATGGCCAGTGGATATTATCCGGCAACTGGCAGGAGGGCTACCCGACGCGACTTCATCAAACTGATGGCTGCGGTTGGAACGGTAATGACGTTCACCCCGTTCGTAGACTGGGGCAAGTTCCTTCCGAACAACCGCCTAAACGTAGCAGGAAAGGCGAGGGTAGAAATAGACGGAAAACCGGCGAACATCTCCACTTTTTCCGTCAACCACTCCGAGGTGGTCGTTTATCCAAAGACCGATGATGCCACTCTAAACAAGGAGGCGTTCCGTACCTGGCTTTTGATAAGGCTGCCTGCCGAACTGGGAGGCGAGACTAACGATGTATCGGCATTTCGGCTCTACAGCAGGATATGCGTCCACCTCTGGTGCATCTGGAATTACCATCCAGAACGCAAGATCGGTGATTGTCCCTGTCATGCCAGCACTTACGATCCAGCGACCGGGAAGGCATTCCAAGGCCCGGCATCACTTCAAGGGCCGCCCGGCAACGTGCTTCCCAGGCTTGACCTCGAAGCCGATTCAAAAGGCGACCTGTGGATCCTGCCGCCTACCTGGGACCTGCACAAGAACGGAATAATCGGATTCGGAAGGTATGTCGTCTAGCAGGCACCTTGCGAATGCTTTTATTTTCGATCTGCTCATCATTAGGTACCGCTCCGAACAGGAGAAATCCTGAAATGAGCACAAAAGCGCTTAGCTTGGCATTGTTTCTGTTCACCGCGCTGACACTTACACATGCTGCTTTTGTCAACTACAGGTCTGGCGCAGCAGAACTTCAGCCACAGTACAGGGCAGATCCGAGCAAGGTGCTCCTGGCAAACCAAATGATGTTCCTTCAGGCGAGAAAAATCGCCGGACCCCAGCTTGCGGTGGAGGGCTATGCGGCCGAAAAACGCGCCGTCTGGCGCGGCGTGACCAAGAACTCGTGGACCGAAAGAGGCCTTTGCTGCGGGGCGTTCGAGCTACTTGTGAACATGAAAGGTGGCAGGACTAGGACGGTTATTCTAAGATCGCTTTTGCGGCCAAAGAACAAGCTACAGATGGCACACGAACTTGGGATAGACTGGAAGGCGGTAGATTCGCACATGAGAAGACTGCTTGCCTTCGGGCTGGCATTAGAGTGGGCGCTTGTCGGCACGTGCAGGGTCTATGTCATTTCAGAAAAAGGCAGGCATGCGCTGGAACTGCTAGAGCCAGAATGTAATCCTCAATCCGTTTAGAAAGGTTTACAGATGGTCAAGCGCGAATAGGATTGATGGCAAAGTCCCTGGGCATTCTGGACATCCTGATAGTAGCCGCGCTCATTATCATTGCAGCCGTTGTCATCTATTTCCTGTGGCCGCTGGTCGTCGCGGTAGTTATTGTCGGAGTCGGCTATTACATCTACAAATGGTACAGAAAGAGAATGTAAAAAGGAAAGAGTGCGCTTACGCGCCAGCCATGCTGTTGCGGAGTTCGACGCCCTTGTGGTCGTCTGCCGCCTGAGCCGCTGCCTTGTGCATTTCTGACATTGCGCAGCCCATCTCGGCTTCTGGCTTGCCACGTCTCATCAAGCCTCTGTAGAGACCCGCTTCGAGTGTCTGGCCGTGAGCCTTCTCCCATTCTTCGACAGGGATGCTGAACTTTTTCTGAATTCTGTCTCGGTACCATTCTGGAATCACGTTGAACGCGCAGAAGGGGATGATTCTAAGGTCAGGGGTCAGGTAGTGTATATCGCATCTCTGCAGCCTTTCAAGGTCTTCGTTGTACTTGTCCTGGAAGTGCATCATGCCAAGGAACATCGACCTTACGTGCCATGAGCCGACGGAATCAAAGTTCCTCTTTAGCAGGATGCTGGAGAACATTTTTGCAAGGTCCAGGCCATGCGGCTGTTTTTCCTTGTTCACGAACTGCTTTAGCTTGCGGACGACTTCAAGCATTGCCCAGTACCTGTTGGCACCTGACTTTATCTCGTCTGCCTTTTCTTCAAAGTATTCAAGGACGCCCTTGATGTCTACGAACGAAGTGAGCGGTATCAGCTTCTTTGTGTCCCTCTCTTCGAAAACATAGGTGCCCGCACCGCAGGCAAAGTGTATCGAGAGCTCGTACTTTGGCTTTTTGCTGAATGCCTCAATGATGTTGGTCATGGGCATGCACGAAGGCACCGGGAACCAAGAGTCCTTTGAGATTTCGCCGCCGGTCTGCTCTTCAATCCTTTCAATGCAGTCTGGAATCGTGATTCTGTATTTCTCGCGCTCTTTCTTTGTCATTCTGCCGGTAAGCGATACAGGCTGGAAGTTTACTGCGTGAACAACGTCTAGATGTTTTTGTGCGTATCGGATAATGCCTCCCAGCTCGTGGTCATTGATTGACTTTATTACTGTAGGGACGAAAACAACGGTCATGCCGCACTTTCTTGCAGATTCAAGGGTCGATGGCACCTCCCAGTGGTTCTTTG
>DADA01000076.1 GCA_002494895.1 Nitrososphaera sp. UBA210 | reverse complement strand
GCGATGAACGCGCCATATAATAGTTCTACAGCAGGTTTCTGGCGCGCATTATGGCCCTGATCTCGTCGTCAGAGACCGGTGAGAACTCTTCGTAGAATTGTCCGACAGAAGCAAAGTCGCGAGGAGTTTCAATGGAAAGGACGCGGTCCGATTCGTGTTGCAGAACCTCCACTGACTGGATGGGCGCAACTGGAACTGCCACGGTCAGACTGGTCGGGCTGTGTTTTCTTACCCATCTTGCTGAAGCAATCACTGTCGCCCCGGTCGCGATTCCATCGTCAACAAGGATCGCCTGCTTGCCTGCTATCCCATAAGCCATCCCGAGTTTTCGATACGTAGCCGCCCTGCGAGCAATCTCCTCGATTTGCCTGGCTTTTTCCTTCTCGATATAGTCCTGTGGCACACGCAGTGCGTCTGTCAGGTACCGGTTGATGTAGGAAGTCCCGTCTTCCATCACGGCCCCTATGGCCAGCTCCTCGTTTGTCGGCGCCCCGAGCTTTCTTGGAATTACAATGTCAAAGTCCGTTCCGAGTCTACTTGCGACAATGTCTGCAAGTATCACGCCGCCCCGGGGGATTCCCAGAACCACAGTTGGCTTGCTACTTGCTTCCTGTGCAAGTCTCTCCGCTAGGATGCGGCCGGCGTCAGCCCGGTCACGGAACTTCACGATATGCTTTGCCCGCCTGTGTTTTTAAGTCTTGACGAGTCAATGCAGTGACGAGCTGCAAAAATTATAATCCAGCAGGGTCGAGCTGTTGTTCATGCGCAAGCTACAGATCGCAGTCATCGGATACAACACAGAGTGTTCAGAAGTGGCAAGACAGATCGCCTATGATACGGGAAAAGAGATCGCCCGCGCGGGTGCTGTACTTGTATGTGGCGGCCTGGGCGGCGTAATGGAAGCTGCCTGTAAGGGAGCCAGGGAAAACGGCGGAGCGACGGTGGGCATCATCCCGCAGGAGGAATTCTCGTACGCAAACGAATTCTGCGACGTGGTGATTTGCACTGGTATAGGCTACGCAAGGGACTTTGTCGTGGCATCGTCAGCGGATGGCATAATTGCCATTGGCGGCGGAGTTGGCACCCTTATTGAAATGGGCGTGGGCTACATGAAAAGAAAAGTCATAGTGGGTATCGCAGGCAGCGGCGGAGTGGCCGATGAGTACGGGGACAAATTTCTTGACGAGCGGAATCGCGTAAGAATCCTGAAAGCAAATGACGCGCTCTCTGCCGTCAAAATCATTAAAGAACGTGGAAGAGAGTAAAGCCGAACTGGCATTTCAAAGACCTGTTGCTTTCCGTTGATGATTGCAAGAACAGGTTCCTTTGCAATCATGCGGTCAGCCCTTGCCGCCTCGTGTTTTGGACTTCCGCGTTCCGTTGAACACGGATTTACCCGTCAACCTGAGGCGTCAACTGCCACGTTCTCGTTTGCATCGAGCCTTTACCCGGTGCATAGATGCGCGACAGATCGTTCTTCTTTCTGCCAGTCGGCACCCTATCATGCGCATGGAAAGCATTTAAGACTTTCTCCTAATGTTTTTAGAATAGCCTAGGCTCGATAGTTGACTAGATATTCATCAGGCGAATAGAACGAACCATACTTTGACGACATTTCACGCAGCGTCTTCACGATATTCTCGACCCCGAAATCCTCGGCCGTCGCAAAGAGCTCCCTCTTTAGTCCCATGCCGAGCTTCAGCGCCTTTTCCATGTCCTGCCTGCTGCAGACATTATTTGAGATTAGCCAGGCGGCATTGTTGGCAGCCACTGCGAGCAGCTTGATCGGGCTGTACCTTGCGGCCTGCTCCTCGGTCAGGTTTATGCGCTCGTACTTTTCCCCCTTGTACTCGTAAAAGCCCTTACCCGTCTTTTGCCCTAGATTTTTCTCTTCAAAGAGTTGCTTTATCTTCGGATGTGGATTGATAACCTTGGAATCGCGGGAGTGCATCTCCCATGTGGCCTTGTGAATGACATCCATGCCCGTATAGTCTGCAAGCTCGAATATCCCCATTGGAAAGGACATCCTGAACTTTACTGCAGAATCGATCTCTGTCATCGTCACGCCGTCTCTTTCCTGGCAGTACACTGCTTCATGAACGAGCGGAATAAAGACGCGGTTTACGATAAATCCAGCAACGTCCTTTCTGCAGAGGACCGGCTGCTTGCCCACCTTTTGAACAAAGCTCATGGCTACATCCACCATCGACTGGTCGGTCCGGCCGCCGGGAATAACCTCCACCAGCGGCATCAGCTGCGGCGGGTTAAAGAAATGGAGACCTATGAAGCGATCCGGCCTGCCGGTAAGCGACGCCATCTCTGTAATCGGGAGCGTGCTGGTGTTGGACGCGTACAGCGTCTTTTCCTCTGCAAACGAATCGACCTCTGAATAGACTTTCTTCTTGAGATTCATGTCCTCCGGCACCGCCTCGATAAGAAGGTCGGTATCCTTCAATGCCTGCTTCAGGTCTACTATTGGCGTAATTCTCGAAAATATCGCGTCTGCATCCGGCTGCGAGAGCTTCTGCTTTTCGACCAGCTTGTTAAGCGACCACCTTATTTTCTCCATCGCCTTGTCAAGAAAGGACTGTTCTATGTCGCGGAGCCTGACATTGTAGCCTGCCATGGCGGACACCTGGGCGATTCCGTGTCCCATGACTCCCGATCCAAGAACCGTTATTTTTTCGATTGAAGAGAAAAGCGAAGACGATGACATTCTATAGACGTGCGTACCGGGCCGGCTAATTTTTAATGTTTCTCAATAGCGGCATCAACTTTAAAGCCCGTTTGCAGGGTATAGTGCTCGTTTGGATCTACCGCGCTTTGTTGCCGACGTTACCTCGCTCTCTGACAGGATGTCTGATGGCGAGCCGGCTGACATTGTGGAAAGGATGGACTTTGTAAAAAACAGGCTTATCAGCCTCTACCAGCGAAACCTGGTAAAGATAAACCACTCTGCAATGGAGCTGGTATGCGCAAAACACCTCATACGGTACGGGTACAGGGTAGACGTTGAAAAGCAGCTTACTGATATTTTGATTTGCGACGTTTATGCCGAAAAAGGGGATGGCGTTGCGATAGTAGAAATTGAAACCGGGTTCATCCCCCCAGAACATGCGCTGGACCCGCTTTCGTATTATTCCGCAAGGATAGCAAGCAAAATAGCGCGCTACAGCAAGTATGCAAACCAGTTCGTTCTTGCCACGCCCCCTGTCAGCATGCTCCCGATACCCGGCCTTTTCAGGCGTCCGCCCCGGGACAGGCGGCCTGCGGAGATAAAGCAGGTAAAGCAGCTCTGCGACGCTTACTACAAGAACCCGCCAGTCGTCGAGGATGAGATACTAAACGCCCGGCTCCACATGATATACATAATCAACATTGATGCCAGCAAGGTTTTCGAAATGGATGTCGACTCGTATTTCGAGCAGGCAGGGGGCATGATGTCTGCCGGAATGCCGGGACTATGAAAACTTTGTAATCTTCTTCTGGCTTTGGGAGGGGCGCCTGCCTCGGCTCCTCGCCTCACGCACTGGCCTTTCACCCTGCTTTTCAATCGATGCCCTTACCACGCGAAGGACGTTGTCGTCCTTTGTGTCGCGCACATAGACGACGTATACAAGGGCCTGGTCCTTTCCGTCGACTTTTCTCACCACCCTGCCAATTCTCTGGGCGACCTGGTTCATGTTGGAAGTGCTTGCGATAATGATGGCGATCCCAACGACCGGCACGTCGTAGCCTATTTCAAGCGTGTGGACAGAGAGCAGCGGAAAGTAGTCACGGCCCCAGGTCTCTAGGATCTCTTTGCGTTCCCTGGCCTTTACCGCGTTATGTATGGTCCGGGCCTCTATCCCCGATTCGCCTAACAGGCCCTTTAGCTGCTGGATAGAGTCTATGGTCTCGCTAAAAATCATTATCCGCTCGCCGGGATGCATTCTGACAAGTTCGACTGTCTTTGCCAGCTTTTGACGTGTGCTGCTCAGCAATTCCCTCCGCTTGCGGACATGGGCGAACCATGTCTTTGCAAGCGAGGCCCGAGCTCCCCCACGCATCAGTATCTTGGTCATTCTCGCGGGATCATAGGTCTGCAACTTTCTCGAAATTTCCTTTATGCTCCCACTCGCCTCGTCGTAGGTCTTTCTCTCCTCAAGAGTAAAATCTACTTCTACCGGCAATACGACTGGTTGCGCCAGCCTGCCGTCGCTGACGGCATCCTTTATCATGTATTTCTTCACTGGCGGCGCAACCGTGAGGATCGTATGATATTTCGGATCCTTTTCGTTTATCGTTGCGGTCAGCCCGAGGATGGCTTTTCGGGGATCTTCGACAATTACGTCAAATATCCTGTCATACTCTACTGCTGACTCGCTCGCAAGGTGCACTTCGTCCAGAACCACCATGTCGGAATTCTTTATCAGCTGAAAGTCGTTGATCGCACTCTGGTACGTGCTGATAGTTATTTCTCTGACGTCCTTTCGCTCGCCATAGTAGACTCCGATATGTTCCTCCGGAACAGCATAGCTGCGCAGGCGCTTCACGTTCTGCTCTATCAGGACTATCCTCGGTACCAGATACAAGACCATGAAATGATCCTTGCCAGACGCCATCGCAGCCCTCCTAGCGCACTCGAAAGCAATCTCTGTCTTGCCCGTACCGGTGCTAAATATGACCGAGCCCCGGCACCCGTTCTGGATCCATGCCTCTGCCGCCTCTACCTGGTCTTTTTTCAGCTGGAATGGAAATCTGAGGCTAGAGATGGCTGGCGGCACGTTTGGAAGCTGAAGCCAAATCGAATAAAAACTTTAATGATCTTGATCTCCTGGAGTACTCATTGAAGCCTCTCGTACTCATGCTGAGGCAGGACGACCCGTCCAAGTGCACGGCAGCAAAATTGGTAAAGTTCCGCCTCGCCGAACAGGTAAGGTTCATCGGCAAAAATACCATCATGCTCAATCCCTTTTCGGGCCTACCGGTCCTGAGGAACGACTCGCGGATCGCAGATTCCGTCTGCGCGATTGACTGTTCGTGGGAGAAAGCCGACGATGTCCTCAAGCAGCAGCGTATGGTCACCAGGGGAATCGGAAGGAGGATGCCGGCGCTGCTCGCGGCAAATCCGGTAAACTATTCAAAGCTGGGCAAGCTGTCAAGCGCGGAGGCTCTGGCCGGCGCGCTTTACATACTAGGCGAGCGCAACATGGCGACGGAAATAGTGAACAAGTTCAAGTGGGGGCACACGTTTCTGGAGCTAAATTCAGACCCGTTGAAGGAGTACTCTGTTGCCGATACTGCAGAGCAGGTCGCAATTATCGAGCGCGAGTACTTTCCGCAGCTAGGTTAAATAACAAATGGACGCAAGTGGTGTCTGCGAGCCAGTGAGCGGGTCACTCGAAAGAGAGGAAACTCCTCCCTCACTGCAGGCACCCGAATTAGCGATAATTAGCCGGAGACGGCTGGCCACGGAACAGAAAAGAAATCCAGTCAGAGTGATACGGTGATGGCGCGTAGCCTGAGGTTTCTGATACTGGAATGAAACTGCCGACCCGGGTGGAGCAAGGCCAAACAGAGCTTATGGTCCTGCACTTGCTCAGGTTGGCTGCTCAGCGGAATCCCGCCTAAAACAGAAGGAGGGTTACGGCTGGCACGCACTATTTTTTGTTCTGCCTGATGCAATAGATAACAGTTTAGCCTATTAATTTATCCAAGTTTTACATAATAGCCGCGCTTTTATAGCAACTTGCGTATGCTTTTGTGTGCAAACCTGTGCAGAGAATGCACATGACTCTGAAATGACATAAATCTTAAGTGCCATGCCATATTTGATTATTCCATGTCTCGCCCGCAGATCGAGGCCTACAAGACCAGGGCTGTCAATTCGGTACTTTTCACGCTAGGCGAGCCTTTGTTTAATGTCTTGAAAGACCATTTGCGGCGCGAATTTGACATAGAGCTACACGATAACTCTTTCACCTTGGAAGACTTGCAGGTGGCATTAGAAACAATGCTTGGCGAAAGTTCTACTAATCTTGTCATGCAAGAAATTCACTGGCAGATACGCGAACTAGCCAACGCACAATTGCGCTAGTATAGAGTCTCTCAAACCCGTCTATTCGGTTCTGGTATGATACTTGTTTGGATAGCATGGTTGAGCATTTTACTTCTGGGCGCAGGTAGGTTGTCGCGGCGTTTCGCTCCTTTTTTGCCTAAAAATGCTTAATTTGTGGGTCAGCAGGGTATGATCAAGCGAACATGCTCATCAGCTCTGCGGGTGACATCGAGCTTGCCGATCGTCTCTATCGATTTCTATTGTCCTCAAGCATGTCATCTCGTGCCTCTATCTCGATCGAGAACGACGAAATAACCGTAGTAAATGAACAATCTCGTGCCGATACCAAACATTTACGTCGAATTCTAGAGGGTTTCCTATCTTCGAACGATGACCTTGATGACTACTCTCTGACCAACATTGGCGAATTGTTCACCATAGGCATCTTACGAAGGATGCATGATCTCGATTGCACAAATTATCTTGAAAAGGTAATCGAAAGACGCGTTGGACACCTAGCCAGATTTCTTAAGGGCAAGCGACCAACCGCAGCCGTTGCGAGAGGTTACAAGGCTGCGATCAGAATATTGCGAACTGCTCCGCGGGATGAATACGAAATTAGGAATATGATCGAAAGTAGAAAGCGACTGTTGCAAGATACTACAACCATTTCGTCGGAAGATCC
>DADA01000048.1 GCA_002494895.1 Nitrososphaera sp. UBA210 | reverse complement strand
AGCAGTTGCGATGCAGCCGCCGTATCGCGCCCTTCGCTGCCAGCCTGCCTGATGCTGCTGTCGGCTGCGCTGATCGCCTTCTGGGCTGCATCGTAGTCGTTCCCAGCAGCCAGCGCCGCATCGTTTGCGTCGCCAGCCAGACTCTCGGCGTCCGGAAATCTCTCGTCATCCCGGGCAGCAGTCGCATTCTGCAAGAGGTTGTTGGCCTCTGTCAATATTATCCCCGGATATCTTTCTCCTATTTCCTTTATCGTCGTCTCTGCAAGTCTGATCACAATGTTTGCCTGCTCTTCGGTCCCAAGGACTCCGATCACATAGACAAACCTGACATTGCCCGGATTGAAGGTCAAGAGTTGAAGATCTCCAACCTGCCTTATTGTGGGAAAGTTCTCTCCCGGATTGATTAGCACGCTGTCCGGCGGAAGCCTGACTGCCATTCCTACGGAACTGGAGTTGAGTGAAAAGATCCACCTCCCCTGCAACTTGTCGACAAGATCCTGCGTCGAATAGCTGATCCTTGCGTTGGAAACGCCCGGAGTTCTTATTATGATCTCGTTTGGAGCCGTCCCCGGATCATATTCTATGAGGTTGTCATCATTGTCAACGACGATGAGGTTGCTCGTGCTGTTTTCTGCGTGGAGCCTCACCCTGATCTCTTCTGCAACCGGATCTTCAAAGCTGATGTCATATTCCACAAGCGCGTCGCCGTCTGAGAAAAGTGCGATAAAGAGAGATTCCGAATCATAGCCATCTTCGACCTGAGAGTATGAAGGCAATGCAGACGCGATGGTGAGGGAAATGAATATCCCCAAAATGCAAAATCTGGTACCCGACCTCCAAGGAAATGTAGATACCATGAATATGACTGTTCCAATGTCAAAAGACCATGTAGAAATATTATAAGTCTTCTGAAGGATCTAGTTCTTTATTTCAGGGTAGAAAGTCCTAAAGTTCTTGTCCCTGTAATCTTCAACCCACTTGAATTTGCGCTGGAGAGTTGCGGTATATACCTTGGTCCAGTCGAGGTCCACGAAATTGAGCCATGCCTTCATCACACGCGGGTCGATGTAGTTGCGCAGCGACGTTCCGAGACTATAGTCGCGCGTTTCCTGCTGCAGCTTCAGCTGCACTTCGAGCTTTTCCGAACGCTCTTTCAGCCGCTTTTCCTGGAGTTCAGTTTTCCACTTTCTGGCAGCTATATCTGCTTTGACTTTGGCGATCGCCTCCTTCTTTTTAGTTATGGACTCTTCGAATTTTTCAATCGCCTTCTTTGCCGCGGGGTTCCTTGGATCCACGCCTTTCTTGTGGTTGCAAGTGATCGCTGCCTTTAGGTTGGCCATCCTGGCAACGTAGACTTTTTGTGCTTCAGAAGAGCCGCTCTCTATTTTTGCAGTCGAAAGGGCCTCCTGCACATCCTTGGTTGCGATATAGGTCCTGAATACCTTGGCAGTAAGCCCCGGCATTATGGTCTGGAGAAATGCGTTGACCTTGCGGGAATTCATGCTGTCAAATATCTGATCGCCAGGTTTCTTGCCCTGCATGAATTTCTTCATGTTTTCGTAGAGCGCCCTGGTATCGTCGGAATTTATCTCCAAGGTCTTCTGCCATGGCACGCTGTCCTTGCCGAGAAAATTAAACTCCATCTGTTGCCTGCCGTTTGCCTGTGGAAACTTTATGTGCTCGACGCGAAGCGTGCTGGCGCCAACGGTGTCCGCCTCGTCCGGGTCCTTCTCGTCTCCCACTCTCATTGCTAGCCGGAAAATGAGATACGCAACAGCGGCTGTCTTGTCCGATCCTTTCATCATTTGCCTGATTATCTCCCGCTGGACCTTATCGAACTGCAGAGATAGTTTCTGTGCCTTGTCATACTTTGCCTTGTCGTTGTCCTGGCGCAGCGCAGACGAATCGTGGAGCCAGACGTACTTGCGCTTGCCTGTTAGATTCTCCATCCAGGTGGCAAGCCACGTCGAGGAATGATCATGGACTATCGCATGCCATGCGCCTTCCGGCACATTGGCATTTTCTCCCATGTTTAGCGTAACGTCCTGTGGCTTGACGCGAGGTTTCCACTTGCCGCGCATCGGGTGCTGGCCCCTGCCCATGAACAGGCCCGGTGGCTCCACGAGCCAGTTGGCGATATCCACTTCTGTCCCATCGAGCATTGCCTTGCCATACATGGCCTTCAGGCGTTCTTTTTCAGCTTTCTTGGCAAGTGAAAGTTTCTTTTTTTCTTCCTTTGGCAGGTTGCGGATTCTTTCCTTGTCCTGCTCTTTCATCTTTTTTTCTTCGTCAGCGAGGCGGTTTGCGCTCGAAAAATCAATGTCTGTTATCTTGATGCCCTTGTACTTCTCAGGCAAGAGCTTGCGGAGATCGCGCATGAAATTTTCCTGAAACACAGGATCCTGGACATAGTGTGTGTCTTTCTTTTTTGCCCAGGCGTAAATCAGCTCTTCCTGATCTCTATTCAGAGCCAGCTTTTCGCCTTTGATTGTAACAATAATTCCCCTTGGCTGGTACTCTGGTGGAAAAGCGACGCCTTTGTGCTCTAGTGTTTTCCATCTCTCGCGACCTGTCGCCGCCGCGGCTGTAACCGCTTTCTCCAATTTTATTTGAATCAAAACCGTCTGGAACTACTCTTAAACCTTACCGCTCAAACCAGAGCCCTGTCGCCCCATATCTGATCTCCTATTTCAGTTCGCTCGCCATCAGCGATTCTATTCATGACTTCGACTGCCGCGGCTTTGTGAAGATACTCGTTGTTGTTGCCGCAGCGGTACGAGTAGGTACAGCGCGGGCAGCCGCTCTCGCTCGTACACGGACACTCTGAAAGTATTCGCAGCGCCCTGCCAAAGGCCTTGTCAAGCCTGTCATACAGTGCCCTGCTCGCACCGTTTCCGCCGATGCTCCCGTCATAGACAAATATCAGGCCTGACGATCCAAGGGAGATCCCGCCAAGGTCCTGCGATGCGCCGCCGGTGATCATGGCGCTTCCTTCTATCACGACATGCTCGGACGCGTGGAACGCGCTCATTTCCACGTACTGCTCGTCCTCCGCTTTTGAAATAATGTCGGCAGGCCGAGGAGCCCTGAAAACAAATCCCTTTGTAAGAAACTCGAATTCAAGCGGCGTTTCGAGCATCACCTTCTTGCCCTGCGAGACTTCCTGTCCGATCTCGATGTTTGCAAAGCCGAGCACCTGCTTTTTGATCTTGAGCGAGCAGTATGCCACCTCTATTCCAAATACGGTCTTTTTCTCGAAAGTCTCGAGTATCGATGGCCACTCATCGGTCAGTGCTTTTGTGTAGTAGGGATAGTCGGAGGGTATCAGCGCCAGCTCGGCATAAGGCTGGCCGTTCCGCTCAAAGTGGAGCTCGCGCACCTTGTACCGCCTGCCCGCAAGAAAGTATATGGCAGATGGGTGCAGCTCTTCAAGAGCCTGGGGCAGAGCCCGGTCCCCGACTACCTTGTTATTGAATTTGATGTCAACCCGGGTTCCGATTCCACGTATGCTGTATTGTTTCAGGACGCTCATCGCCTCCTTTAGATCCGGAACGAACCGTTCCTTGACCGATCTGACAAGCCCCTTTGAAATCAGAACCTGAATAGTATCCCAGAACGGCTTTGATTCGCCAACTGCGAGCGGCCTGTCACAGATCATGGCGAGAACCTGGTACTCGCGGACGAATGGATTCGAGGGATCGGTATAGGCATATTCGTGGTCGGCAAGATAGTCCGATGGATGCATCTTGTAATACTGGCTTATGGGATCGTTGCCAAGGGCAAGAAATGCATAGCCCTTTTGACCTCTCCTGGCAGCCCTTCCAACTCTTTGAACGAGCCGGTTGACGGGCACAATGTTTGATATTATCGCGTCCACGTCGCCAATGTCTATTCCAAGCTCGAGCGTGGGAGTGGCGGAAATAGCGGAGAGCCTCCCTGACTTGAACTGCTGTTCCACTTCCTTCCTGATAGCCGGCGCCAGCCCTGCCCTGTGTACCCTGATGCTTACTCCTTGCCGCGATGCGTAAAAGGCCGTCAGCTCGGAGCCCAGGTGCGAGCTTGCAAAGGCAATTGTCCTGTGATCCCTTTTTGTTGTCTGTCTTAGCAGGTCAAGCGTAAGCGATCTAAAGGAACGGAGGGAAGGGAATATTATTGCCAGATTAACCTTCCCTCGCCTTCCCCTGCCCTCTATTACCTGAATCTCCCTGCCAAAAAGTGTCCGGCAAAAATCTCCGGCATTGGGTAGAGTGGCCGAGGCAGCGACTATCTGGAGCCTTCCCGTGAACCTCTCGAGCCTCCGAATAACATAGTGGGCATTGGCACCAAAGACGCCCGTATAGACATGGGCCTCGTCTACCACCAGGAATTTCGCAGTCTTCAACAGGCGCGAAAATCCTGTCCGATGCATCAAGTGGTAGTGCAATACATCAAGATTTGTGACAATGATGTCCGGGGGAGAAAGCATGATTGAATTTCTGTCCTTCTCTGGAGTGTCTCCGTCAAGCACCGATGCCAGTATCCCAAGAGGTTCTGCCAGCTCTCTAATTTTCGGAAGCTGGTCTCTTGCGAGTGCCTTGGTAGGATAGACAAAGATGGCAGATATCTTGCCACCCTGCCCCGGTCGCAGCGAGCCAAACCGGGGAACCTGTTCGGCGATTCTTTGCAATATGGGAATGCAGAAGGCTTCTGTCTTGCCCGACGCCGTTGGGGCAGTGATGACAACGTCGGCTCCCTGCAAGATCTTTTTTATCGCTTCTTCCTGGAACAGATAGAGCCGGCCAAATTTTTTCTTCTGCAGGACTCCAATGATGGCCCCGTCAACTGGCAGTTCTTCAACTCTTGAACCCGGATCCGGCGGCGGCTCCTCTATTACCCTGAAATCAACCACATAGTCCTGCTGCGAGTGCAGGACATCCTGAAGGAGTGAATCGCCAGTCGCCTCACCGGAAGAAAGAAAGGAATCTATCTCGGCAGGCGATCGTATTATCTTCTCATGTTCCATAAGCAGTTTCAAATCGCCCGAGTCGGCTACTCCCTTTCCGCCGTCGAAATGGTCAAGGAAATCCAAGTATGCATCATCCATGCTGGAAGCCTGTGGTACTATCGAGCACAGTCCGCACTTTGAACAACGAAATATCAGCCTGCCGTCAAAGATCTTGTCGACGCCAACCGCGTGTAGCAATGAACACCTGGGGCAGCGATATTTGTTGGCCACCGTGGATCCTTGCTGTGCATTTTCACAATAAAATGCTTGTCATGTTCCAGCGCGATTTACAGACTGAACCATATTGAGTTGGTTCGGTTGTTAGAATTTAAGGGGGCAAGAGGACTAAATGGCCGCGCAAATGCAGGACGACCCTCCGCGCAAGGTGATCACCAAGACGATGACAGTCAGCAGGAATGCAAGCGACGTTTTCAACTTTTTCGAGAACGTGAAATTGAGCATGGAGGCGGGAGGCGCGGCGAAATCCGTGACCAAGGGCGAGGACGGCTGGTGGACTTTTGACCACGTCAGCGGCGGCGAGGCAAAGTTGAAACACACGCCAGATCGCAATACCGGAGTTCTGGATCATCGCTTTGTTGGTGCAGGGCTGGACTGGCGCGTGTACGTCCGAATAGTGCCCAATAGAGGCGGATCGACGACCTCGTGGACGTTCGTGAGGCCAGACGGGATGACTGATGAAGACTTTGAGATGCAGCTTCATGGCTTTGACCATGAAATCGCTCTTTGGAAGAAAATGCTGGAAGACGAATAAACGGCCTTGCTGCTTATCTATAATAATGGCATAGCATCACCTGCCAACGGTTGTCGTCTGGCGGACTCGGGAATCGCTACTGGGCCGAAGTCATTGATGTATTGCGTTCCATTATACCCGTCTATGACAAGGTCAACAGGGTAATTTCTCTCGGAAAAGATGAAGCATACAGGCAGCGGGGCATCCGAGGGCGCATACTCCCAGGTAATATCGTACTTGACGCAGGGTCCGGCTATGGCAATATGTCACGCGTCGCGATCTCTGCTGCTGATGTCCACATAGTAATGTACGACCCAATTCCAGAAATGCTCGCAAACGTAAAGAATTACTTTCCTAGGACTGACGCGGCGCTTTCATCGGGAGTCTTTGAGTTCATGCCCTTCCGTGACGGTATTTTCGATGCGGTAATGTGCGGCTACTCGCTGCGCGACGCAATACAGCTGAGGCAGGCGATAGCAGAAATGCACAGGGTACTAAGGGGAGGTGGAAGGCTGGTGATAGTGGACCTGGGCAAGCCTGACGGTTCGGTTCAGCGAAAACTGGTATCCGTATATTTGAAATACTTTCTGGGCGTTTTCGCATACCTTGTTGCCGGAAAGGCGGGCTTGAAGTTCAGGACGCTTTACGGAACATACTTGCGCTGGCCCAAGAATTCAGAGCTTGACGCAATGCTAAAGGAAAAGTTTTCAAAAGTGGAATTTGAAAAAGGAATGATGGGCGGCGCCGTCATTATCGCCGCATACAAGTAGATCACAATGAATCGCGCCGTCCTGCTCGTCTCCATCTGCGCCGTGATGGTTGGCATTTCCTACGGGATGCATTCGCCCATCGTGCCAGTCTTCTCAAGGGACGAGCTTGCGGCAGACTACTCGCAGGTCGGCCTCATAGGAACGGTGAATTATCTCCCTTACATGTTCGCACCACTCTTTGTCGGGCTGATGCTTGACAGAATAAACAAGTCATACATTCTTGCGGCCGGGATTACGCTTAACACATTTGCCATTTTCATGCTGTCAACTGCGCAGTCGGTTCCAGAAGTCATGCTGTTTCGCACCCTTGCCGGAGTCGCGCATGCTCTATTCTGGCCGTCGGCGGAAGTCCTGATTTCGACCAACTCCAACCCCGAGACGCGAATAAAAGGAATCGCGACCTTCACGGCCGCCTGGGTTTTTGGCTTTATGATAGGTCCCTTGATAGGCAAGCTGGTACTCGATGCGTTCGACTACAGGATGCTGTTTCAGTTTTCCGCGATTGCAGTTGCCGCAGGGCTCGTGCCTGCCCTTTTGCTGAGAGGGCATGGACGGCCGGTTGTGCAGCAGCCAGAATCGAGAATCCAGGCGGGGTCGATTCTCCAAGTTGCCAGGGAAATGTCGTCATATCCAACCCTGACCACCGTTCTACTGTACTATGCAGTCACGTTCGGAGTTGTGCTTGCGATATTTCCGGCATACATGAGAGAGGCATCGCTGTCGAACCAGGACATCGAGATCCTGTTTTTCGTATTCGGGTTGTCAAGATTTGCAACGCTTTACTTTGTGCAAAAGATTTCAAGATTTGCAACGCTTGCGCTTGCTCTGGCAGTTGCGTCAACGGCAGTAGGGATGCTCATTTCGTTTGCCTCCACTTCATTCCTATCCTTTGCCATAGCACTGGCTATGATAGGTCTTGCTACCAGCATTTTCTACCCTGTCACGTTTAATCTGGTAACTCGGAACACGCCCCCCGGACAGGTGGGCCAAAAGTTGGGCGTCTACGAAACGCTTTTTGGAGTCGGATGGACCGCGGGGCCAATAGCCGTCGGACTCTCGTCGGATGCTTTCGGGTCGAACGTTCCCTACCTGGCCCTGTTTCTCATTGGCAGCGCGCTGTCAGGTACCATAGCGCTCTTCAAGAGGAAATAGATTAGCGCACAGAGGCTGCGCGTCCCTCTATTCTGATTCGCCCTTCGGCGAACAGTCTGACAGCCTCAGGATAGAGCTCGTGTTCTTGCTGTAGAATTCTCTCTGACAACGTCTCTTCGGTGTCAGTCTCCAGTACGGGCACTGCCTTCTGCAGAATCACGGGACCCGAATCAACTCCTTCATCTACGAAATGAACGGTGCAGCCCGAGACCTTGACGCCGTATTCGAGTGCCTGCTTTTGAGCATGAAGCCCCGGGAACGACGGGAGCAGGGCCGGATGAATGTTCAATATCCGCATCCTGAATGCCCTGACGAATTCGGGGCTTATTATCCTCATAAAGCCGGCAAGGCAGACAAGGCCAGAGTCCGGAACAACACCGTGCCGTTTTAGGGCAGCAACCAGTTTCTGGTCATAGTCCCACCCCTTCAGGCCCTGTCCGGGAATTACCTCGGTCGGGACGCCATGCTTTTCGGAAGCCACCTTTAGGCCGGCGGCTTCAGGCTTGCTTGAAATCACAACACACGGCTTTACATTTCTTATCTTTTCTGATTTGATGGCTGTTAGGATAGCATCCATGTTGCTGCCTCTTCCAGAAATCAGGATGCCAAGGTTCAGCACGACAGACAAGCATTGTCTACTCCTATTCATAAATGTCGCTAGACCGCGCTCAATCAAATTTATCACATTGTTTCCCGATTATCAGTAGAATCCGGGACTGGCTAAATGTTAAAATACGTACTGCAATCTAGGTCTGACAGCTCGGGATGGCAGCGCTCGTTTCAGTGGGTCAGTCAGGAATATCTGTTAGATACGACGGTACCAAAATCCTGCTGGACCCATCGAGTTTGGGAGAATGTGACTTTGCTTTTGTTTCACACGCCCATGTGGACCATCTCCATCGGCGCGGCAGGAAAAACAAGGACGGAACGCAGATACTTGCGTCAAAAGAGACTGCCACTATAGCCAAGGCCAGAGGATATGACATCCCTGATTCTTTGCAAGAGCAAAATGGCTTCCGTCTTGTAGATACGGGCCACATTCTGGGCTCTCGCGGTCTCTTGATAGAAGACCAGCTATTCTACACCGGCGATATCTCGATTCGAGAGCGCGCGTTCATGAAGCCTGCAAGACTACCACATGCCAAGACTCTGATAATAGAATCGACTTTTGGGCGTCCCGAATACGTTTTTCCTGCGCTTTCAGAAGTGACGCACAGAACAAATCAGATAATTTCTGAAATGTACGACCTTGGCATCCCTGTCATCCTTATGGGATACACACTGGGTAAAGCCCAGCTGCTGACCAGGTTGTTTGGCCACTGGGATCCGATATACGTACATGATTCGGTGGCAAGAATGAACTCTGTCTATTCCGATCTGGGAGTAGAGCTCAAAAGTGCGATGCCTTATTCAGAGGCAGAGGACCTCGGGCTGCTTTCAAACAAGCCCTGGATAATGGTGGCGCCGCTGATGAATGCCCGAAACTCTTTTGTCAGGGAAATGAAGGACAGGTATGGCGCTGTAACTATCGGATTTACAGGCTGGGCTGTTGGCGCCGGCTACAAGTACATGGCCGGCCTTGATTATGTCATACCACTTTCTGACCACTGCGACTACGCGGAGCTTGTGGACGCGGTGAAGCAATGCCGGCCGGATAAAGTCTATACCTTCCATGGCTTTGCAGGGGAATTTGCGAGGTCGCTCGTCGAAATGGGCTACGACGCCGAGCCTGTCAGCAAAGGCAGCATGAAAGAAAAGAAATCGCTTTCGCTCGACTCATTCCGATAAGACGGCGCCAGAGACTTACTTGCGATCCTGTTCACGGAAGTACGGAATTACCTTGGTTCCGAACATCTCGATGTTCTTGAAGTAGCCATCTCCCCAGAATCTTATGATAAAGTGATTCGTACCCGCCTTGATGAACCGGTCCAGCATCTGTATCACGTCATCAGGCTTGCCCACGCCTATCGCCGTCCTTGCCACACTGTCAGGTATCTTTAGGGCTGCGCGCTTCATCTGCTCCATGAGCTCCGGCTTGTTCATCGCATATTCCGTAAAGTACCTGCGAAAGTCAAACTCGGAATCCTGAGGGATGTCATGGACTTTTAGTAATTCAGGCTTGAAGAGGCTGACCTTCACTGCATTTTTCATCTTGTTCCACGCCTCCTCGCCGTCGTCGGTGAAATAAATGTCGACGTCGTTTGCGAACTGGAAATCGTCAAGCTGCCTGCCAGCCTTCTTTGCATGATCCTTGATCACGTTTGCATGCGCCTTGAAGAGCTCGGGAGTGTAGCCAATGGGAATCCAGCCATCGCCATAAGTCGCGCAGAGCTCCAGCGTCTTTGGGGCACCTGCGGCGATGTAGACGGGCGGCCTTGGCTTTCTGATGCTCTTTGCCTGAAGGCAGGCGTTAATCAGTTTGTAATATTCGCCATTGTAATTCACAGTGTTATCCGGATCGGACTTGAACAGCCGCTCAATAACTTCAAGTTGCTCCTTGAACTTTGTTACGGGCTTGCTAAATTCGATCCCAAAATCCACGACGTTCTGGGCCTCTCCGGCTCCTATGCCAAGAATCCCCCTGCCATGGGTGATTCTGTCAAGCGTTATGGCAGACAGTGCGATAGCAGACGGGTGTCTCCTGATGGCGTCCGTGACACACGTTCCAAGCTCGACGTTCTTTGTGATCGCCCCTATTGCCGCCAGCAGAATCCACGCGTCGTTGACTACTGCCTTTTTCCACTGGGGAACGTTGGAATGATCCATGGCCCAGACGGAATCATAGTCCAGCCTGTCGGCCATCTGACAGCCTGTCATTATCTGGTTTTCATCGAGTCCAAGCCTTGCAACATTGAGCCCCTGCGTAAAACCAAACTTCACTCTTTTCAAAACAACAATCCTCCTAAGAACGAGAGAAAGAGGTAGTTATTATTCATTTGACTTTATCAAATAGAGGATATATTTTAATCTTGAGCGCGCTGAAGATGAAAATTCGCGCCCTCGTCAGAAGGACCTTGTCAATATATTATACTCAAACTGTCAAGAGTGGCTAAATCACCATGTAAAATCACAACCTCGCAACACGAGTCAATGCTAGGTGGCAGCGGCGGGGGAAGGGAAAACGATACCGTGGACGACCAGTTCATGGGGATAATAGACGACCTTGTGGTAATGTCAGAGCATGATTCAGAGCTTGCAGAGGGCCTGAGATGGATAGATAACCAGTCGCGCAAGCAAGGGGTTACCTTTTACGAGATGGCCATGATAATATTGAGGAAGCACATGGCAGAGAGAAAGGCCAAAGAGTGGCTTAATAATAAACTCAGTTCGCAATAAAAGAACGGACTGCCTTGTTCACGGCGTCCTGAATTTTCCGATCAGTTACGTTTGGAACTATATTGAATGGCTTTAGCTGATCCTTTGGAATAATGTCAGCCAGTGCATATGCGACATTGACCAGGAGCTGCTGGCTTATCTTGCGTATCCTGTTATCCAGGATCGCCCTCATGGTGAAAGGAAATACCAACGCGTTATTCGCCCGGTTTTCAAACTTGTAACTTCCTGTCGCGATCACGCGAGCCCCTGCGTCGGCCGCGTCTTTTGGATGAATCTCGGGGTCGGGGTTTGTCAGGGGGAGAATTATCGAATCCTTGTTCATGGATCTTGCCATCGAGGAGGTCAAAAGGTTCTTGATGCCAGAGACTCCGATAAAGACGTCCTTGCCCTTCATCGAGTCAGCAAGAGTGACAGCTCCATCACTTACTTTCGTGACTGAAGCCAGCTCGTTCTTGTATTTGTTCATGGTGCTTGCCGGCCTTGACTTTGAGAGAACTCCCGCCGAGTCGGTCACAACTATATCGGTTATGCCCACGGCACGCAGTATCCTGACGATGCCATAGCCCGCGGAGCCCGCCCCTGCAACAACTACGCTTGTTTCCTCAAGCGTTCTGTTTGTGAACCTGAGGGCGTTCAGGAGCGCCGCCAGGGTGACGACAGCCGTGCCGTGCTGGTCATCGTGGAAGACAGGGATGTCGAGCTCATCGGTGAGCCTCTCGGTTATCTCTAGAGCCTTTGGCGTCTCGATGTCTTCAATGTTTATCGCTCCGAATACGGGCGAGATGTGCTTCACGGTTCTGATTATTTCCTCGCTGTCAGTAGTCTGAAGGCATATAGGAAAAGCGTCAACGTTTCCGTACTGCTTGTAGAGGAGAGCCTTTCCTTCCATCACTGGAAGCGCGGCCTGCGGGCCCAGGGATCCAAGGCCAAGCGTTCTGGTCCCGTCCGTAACGATGGCTACATTGTTCCATTTGGAAGTGTACTCGTAGGCTTTTTCCTTGTCCGCAGCTATCTGTAGGCAAACTTCGGCCACGCCGGGGGTGTATGCAATACTAATTTCCCTGGGTGTCCTGACCGAGACTTTGCCCTTTATTTCGATCTTGCCCTTTGCCTTCCTATGAAGCTCAAGGGCTTCCTGGCCAAGTGCGCGTTTTCCGCCAGCCGGTTTCTTTTCGGCAGGCCTGTCCTTTGCAAAAGTCTCCATTAGATGCCTAGGTGCACCCTCTCTTCAGTCCTTCAAATGATCCTATTTATCAAGTGTGCTGCCGGACGCCGGTGCTGCGTGTCTGCTAGAAAGAGGAATGTACTCGCACCCCATTGGGCCGCAGTACTTGCCGACATAGACAGCCTTTGGCCGGTAAAGAGCGGGCTTTGGAGCGGCTTCGGCAAACTTTTCCTCGATGACATGCGCGGCCCAGCCTGCTATTCTTGAAATTGCGAAAATGGGAGTATTGAGGTCCATTGGAATCCCCATGCTGTAGTATACCGAGGCGCTGTAAAGGTCTACGTTAGGATATATCGCCTGGCGCTTGTTTTCCAGCATCCAGCTCTTTGTGGTCTCCTCTATCCTCTTTGTGATGTCGTACCACTTGTTGTTCTTTTCCTTTGAGATCCTTGTCGAAAGCCTTGCAAGCACATCTGCCCTCGGGTCTGTCGTGCGATAGACCGCGTGCCCCATGCCCATCACTCTGCCTCCAGACTTTAGGCGGGTTTCAACCCATTTTTCTACATCGGCGGGATCCTGAATTTCGAGGAGCATCTTCATCACCTGGACATTTGCGCCGCCGTGCAGCTCGCCGGACAGCGCGCCAGCAGCACCACAGATGCAGGCGTACATGTGAGCTCTCGTTGACGCGATCTCTCTCGCAGCAAACGTTGAAGCGTTGAAGCTGTGCTCTGCGTGAAGAATCAGACAAACGTCCATGACCCTTGCTTCATCAGGCGAAGGTTCAACTCCCCTGAGCGCGTAGAGAAAATTCGCAGCGTGCGAAGCTTCCCTTTCCTCTATGGGGTCGACTACATGCTGGCCGCTTCTGATCCTGTTCCATGCGGCGACGATTGCAGGGATTTTCGCCATGAGAATTATTGCGCGCCGAATGTGCGCATCCTTTGAGGTATCCTCGATATTCAGATCGTAGTCGCTCAGTTCCGATATGCAGGACTGCAAGACGTCCATCGGCTGGGAACGCCGGGGCTTGTTTTTCAGGTTTTTTATGAGGGGCTCCGGGATTCCTCGCGCTTCTTCAAGTCTCCGCTTGAAATCCCTGAACTGCTGTTCAGTCGGCAGATCTCCGAAAAGCAAGAGGTAAGCCGTTTCTTCATAAGTCGAATGCTTGACTAGGTCAAGGATGTCATACCCTCTGTAAATTAACTTGCCATTCTCGCCGTCAATTGAGCATATTTTGGTGTCGGCCACCTCGATATTGCGAAGGCCGATGTTGCGTGCGTCCATGTAGTGTTTGACTATTATCCTTGGTCCCATTTTGTATTTTAAGGTAATGTAGCAACTCTAGATACTCTTTTGGAAAAAAGTCATAGTAATTATACCGCCCAAAGCAATCCTCTGCAGCGCTTGAAAAGAGCCATGACGTACCGGGACGCCGGTGTCGACGTCGCAAAGATTCGCACCGCGCAAAAGTTGATTGGCGCGATTATTTCTTCAACCCACAAATTTATTTCTGAAGGGAAGGTCGTTTCGGGCTTTGGGCACTATGCCGGCCTCATAAAGCTGCGAGGGACTACTATTGCGCTGCATTCAGACGGAGTCGGCACGAAGGTCATCGTGGCTCAGCTGATGAATCGCTTTGATACCATTGGCATCGATTGCGTTGCGATGAACGTAAACGATGTCATTTGCGTGGGCGCTAGGCCAATTGGCTTTATGGATTACATCGCGCTCAGGCAGCCAAACGAACAGCTGTTACAAGAGATCGCTAGGGGTCTGGTGGAAGGGGCAAGGCAATCTGAAACGGCCATAGTAGGCGGCGAGACAGCTATCCTGCCCGATCTCATAGCCGGCGATGATAACGCATTTGATCTGGCGGGAATGGTGATGGGCAGCGTAAGGGGCAAACCGCTTCTTGGCGACTCAATTCGGCCAGGGGACCTGATCCTTGGAGTTGAAAGCAGCGGCCTTCATTCAAATGGCTATACACTTGCCCGCAGGGTTTTGCTGTCGCGATACTCGGTCGACGACAATGCGGAACACCTGGTCCAGACGGTAGGCGAGGAATTGCTTGTTCCCACAAGAATCTACGTAAAGCCTGTGATGGAAATATTGAAGAAGAAAATTAATGTTCATGGTATCGGACACGTCACGGGAGGCGCGTTCAAAAAATTGCGTCGGCTGAACCATAGGGTCAGGTACGAACTTGACCAGCTGCCATCTCCGACCGGGATATTCAAACAGATACAGGCCGATGGCGGAATTGAGACAATAGAGATGTACCGCACATTTAACATGGGAATCGGCCTTTGCCTGATATGCCCGGCGAGCTCTGCCGATGCAGCGCGCCGGATCTTCTCAAAGTACAGGATGCACGGCACGATTATAGGCAGGGTGGAGAAGGGCAGCGGCGAAGTCGTCGCCAATATTGGGGGAAAAAGACAAGTTCTCTGATATACAAAAATTAATATTCACTGCACGACATTTTTTCAAAGACATTGCTTGCGCTGGATGCCGACAATTATCAGCGTGCCTGCCAAACGATTGCAGAAAGAATCGAAATGCACGGCAGCGCCATAACAGCCGGGCAAATCATAACTATCATCAGAGAAATTTCGTCGGCAAATCATCTGGATACAATGCCAAGAAACGAGCATATCATGCGGTACCTTCACAATGCCAGCGCCAGAAGTAAGCTTCTCGTGCGCCCGGCCAAGACCGCATCGGGCGTGGCTGTAGTAGCAGTCATGCCCATGCCATACGGGTGTCCTCATGGTAGATGCATTTACTGTCCTGGGGGAGTCGAGTTCAACACTCCCCTCAGTTACACCGGAACAGAGCCGGCCACAAAGGCCGCGCAGAGATTTGGCTATGATCCCTACAAACAGGTCAGCAGCAAGATGGAACAGCTTCAGGCGAGAGGGCATGACACTGGCAAGACGGAAATTGTCATTGTTGGAGGGACTTTTCCCTTCATGCCTGCTTCCTACCAGAAAGGATTTGTAAAGTCGTGTTTTGACGCGTTGAATGGTTTCGCCTCAGCCGACCTTCAGGAAGCAATTTCTGCCAACGAAATCGCTGCCAACCGCTGCGTAGGAATTACCGTGGAGACCAAGCCAGACTACTGCAAGCAGCAGCATATTGATCTGATGCTGGAGTTCGGCGTAACCAGGGTCGAAATAGGGGTCCAGTCCCTCCGGGAGGAAGTCTACAGGATCGTGAATCGTGGACACACACTTGATGACGTAGTCAGCGCGTTCAGCGCGGCCCGGGATTCAGGCTACAAGATAGTGGCGCACATGATGCCAGGCCTCCCGGGAAGCTCGCCCGAGAAAGACATCGAGGATTTCAGGAGGTTATTTGAGGACGATGCTTTCAAGCCCGACATGTTAAAGATTTACCCGACCCTTGTCCTGGGTCACACCGGCCTGTCCAGCATGCATGAACGCGGAAGTTACAAGGCCTATTCTGACGAAGATCTTGTCCGCGTAATCGTCGAGGCCAAGAAAATGATCCCGCATTGGGTGCGGATAATGCGCGTCCAGCGTGAAATAGAATCCCGGGATATTATCGCAGGACCGAAGGCCGGCAACCTCCGTCAGGTGGTCCTCGACAGGTTGAGACGTGAAGGCATCAAGTGCAGGTGCATTCGGTGCAGGGAAACAGGACTTCGCAAAAGATATCCCAAAGATGTCGTCCTGAAAAGATCCGACTATCCGGCTTCGGGCGGACGCGAAATATTCCTCTCATACGAAAGCAGGGATGGCGAAATCATACTTGGCTTCCTGCGTCTGAGGCAGGTGGCGACCCCACATCGGTCGGAACTCGCGGGAAGCGCTGTGGTCCGAGAGCTGCATGTCTATGGCCAGGCAGTCGGAGTCGGCAAGGGAGAAGTGGACGCCAGCTCGCAACACAGGGGCTACGGGTCAAAGCTGCTCAGGGAAGCCGAAAGGATCGCGGCGGACGAGCTTTGCGTCGGAAAAATAGCGGTCATTTCCGCGGTGGGCACAAGGCAGTATTACAAGAAATTGGGCTATGTTCAGGACGGACCGTATGTGTCAAAGGTGTTCTAGGTGGAAGAAGAACAGGTCATTATAGGCAAGGGAACCTGGATAGACAAAGTCGCCGATGCCCTGGTAAGGCGAGAAAAAAAGCTGGGTAGAAACCTTGGGAACATCAAGGTTGAGAGCGGCCTAGGAGCATCAGGGATACCCCATATCGGGAGCATGGGCGACGCGGTGCGCGCGTATGGAATCTCGCTAGCCCTGCAAAACCTGGGCTTCAAGTCGGAGCTAATTGCGTACTCGGACGACATGGACGGGCTGCGCAAGATACCGGCGGGCCTTCCCGACTGGCTGAAAGATCATATCGCCAAGCCAGTCTCCTCCATTCCGGATCCCTTCGGTGACTGCCACGCCTCTTACGGAACCCACATGAGTAGCCTGCTATTGGACGGACTTGACAAGGCGGGGATAAAGTACGGGTTCCAGAGCGGGAGGCAGGCGTACGAATCGGGACTACTCGTTCCGCAGATCGACAAGATCTTGCAGAGCAGGCAAAGGCTTGGCCAGAAAATTGCGGAATTTGTCGGACAGGAAAAATACACCGAAGTACTCCCGTATTTTCCTGTATGTGAGAATTGTGGCCGGCTCTACACCGCGGTAGCGCAGAACTACCTCCCGGATGAAAAGAAGGTAGCTTATTCTTGTATCGACAGCCGGATCGGCAAAGCGGATGTCCAGGGCTGCGGACACAAAGGCGATGCGGATATCGCCAAGGGCCATGGAAAACTGGCCTGGAAAGTAGAGTTTGCAGCCCGGTGGCAGGCGCTGGACATAAGGTTCGAGGCTTATGGGAAGGATATCATGGACTCTGTGCGGGTTAACGACTGGGTCGCCGACGAAATCCTCGGCTATTCTCATCCTCTCCACTTAAAGTATGAAATGTTCCTCGACAAGTCCGGCAAAAAGATAAGCAAATCAGCCGGCAACGTGTTGACGCCGCAGATGTGGATGCGGTACGGAACACCCGAATCACTGTTGCTGCTGCTATTCAAGAGGGTAACGGGCACCCGGAGCGTAGGCCTTGATGATGTGCCGACGCTGATGAGCGAATACGATGAAATCGAAGATCTATATTTTGGCAAGACCACAGAAGAAAACCGCGCCAAGCTTGTAAAGACAAAGGGATTGTACGAATACGTCCACAAGCTCCGGCCGCCCAGCAAGCCGCTGCCCCACATATCGTATCGCCTCATAGCTCAGCAGGCTGCAATATTTCCTGCAGGAGACGACCGCTACGACAAGATTCTTGGCCGGCTCGAAAACTACGGCATAGTCAAGGAAAAGACGGACACCGTCAGGCAGAAAATTATCCTTGCATCAAACTGGTCGGACGACAGTGGTGGCGGCGGTCAGGATGAAAAATATGACGTGCAGCTCTCGGAAAACCAGAGAAAAGCAGTCAACGAATTAATCGAAGTGGTGAAGCCTTTCTCTGGACTGTCAAACACACCGGACAGCGCCAAGAGCCTCCAATCAAAGGTTTTTGACATCGCGAGGGGCAATAGCATGGATCCAAAAGAATTCTTTACGCTGCTCTACAGGATGTTTCTCAATACCCAAAAGGGTCCAAGGATTGGCAACTATTTTCTTGATCTTGGAATCGACAGGGTTATCATTGTGCTCAAGAGATACCTGTACTAGCAGCTTTGTTAAATAAGTCGTTCTTGAGAATGACTTTTTTAACAGCCGATGGACTTGGCAATCGTGGCGATTATATATGAATAGAATCTCAGTTTCGATTCTGATCACTATCTGAAAATAACCATCCGACATAGGACAATGAAGATCGGTTCTATGAAACAACGACCTTCTTTAATCAAGTTGTAAAAATGTTATATCCTTCATTTCGGTAAGCAAAAGCCACATGGCATCGAAGACCGAGCAAATCCCAAAATGGAACATTACGGCAGAATATGTGGAGACCTGCAATTGCGACTATGGCTGTCCTTGCAACTTTAGCGGCTTTCCCACCTATGGATTCTGCAGGGATATTATGCTCTATCATATCACCAAGGGGAACTATGGAAGCGTAGACCTGGGCGGCGTTGACGTTGTCTGGGCTGCTTCATGGCCAAAGGCCATTCATGAAGGAAATGGCACTTGTCAATTATTCATTTCAAAACATACTTCTGAAGCCCAAAGAGATGCTGTAATCAAAATATTTTTAGGTCAGGCAAAGGGCGAAGGTCCCTTTGCAATATTTGCTCCTACATGCAAGTATATCCTAGATCCTCAGTTTGTAGACATCAAGAAAAAGATCGATGGCAAAAAGAGTAGTTTTTCAGTCGCCGGCGTACTAGATGTCCAGGTTGAAGCCTTCAAGAATCCTGTTACCGGGGAGGAGCAAGACACAAAGATACAACTGCCAAAAGGATTCATCTTCAAATTGGCGGATGCATGCAAATCGAAGATAATGAAAATATCTACACCTTACCTTAACTTTGATGATTCAGGAAAGAGTGCTTTCTATGCCAAAGTGGCATATAAGGGACCCTGATTGAACAGTTACTATCTTGAGTTCAAGAAAAGAATAATGACCATCTCGGCGAATCGTAACTTTGTATCCAAATTTCTTAGCTTAACAAATGGCACTTAACAGATACCTGTCCTAGCAATCCGCTTATATAGCAAATACAACCAAATTATCGCAGAGCTTGAATCGCAAGTTCGCAAACACGCGGCCGATGATAATCGTCCAGGGATCATGTGCGGACTTTAACAAGGAAAGGCCAAAGATAGTGGAATTCATTGGCTTACTGGAATGGGCCGTGCACACAAAAACTCGGTGCGAATGCTCTTCAGGCGGCAAGGCTCTTGGGTGGGAGTTTTTCCACATCTACTTTCAACCCGAGTTTGTCGAGGAGTTAATTGACGTCTTTCCGGAAATACAGAAGCAGGAAGGAAACGATCTCGAGCAGCGGTTTGTCCTGTGGCTCAACAAGCAATTGAAAAAGACAAAGCTGAAGTACTACCTAAAGCTGATCGATGTTCCACGTACGCTGCCAAGAGGATTCAGGCTCAATCCCGAGGCATATCGCGACGAGAGCGAGCTTGAAAAGCTGCGCTGAAATTTATAGCGATCATTTAGAACAGGGCATGTGAAGGGGATCATATTTGACATGGATGGAGTGCTCGTGGATTCCATGCCAACTCATGTCCAAACCTGGAAATCTGCGTTTGCAGAAATTGCTGGCATCACCGTGACAGAGCGCGACATCTACCTCATGGAAGGCATGCGGGGGACGGAGCTCATAACAAAGATTTTTGAGCAGGGGGGCGTGACAGATGGCTCGCTTGCCTTCAGAGTTCATGAAAGAAAAAACAGAATCTTCAAATCCATCCGTAGCTCGAAGCCATTCGAAGGTGTTCCGGAGATGATTGACGAGCTCGAATGTGCCAAAGCGGTAGTAAGCGGATCGTCAAGGACTGATGTCGAAGCGATAATTAAGGAAGGCTTTGGCGGGGAAAAATTCTCGGCTATAGTTTCCGCAGATGACGTGAAGAACGGCAAGCCGGATCCTTCGGCCCTCCTTGCGGCATTGAGCATGATGGAGATTGGGCCATCAGATGCCGTTGTGGTGGAGAACGCGCCGCTAGGGGTACAAGCCGCAGAAAACGCTGGGATCGAATGCTTCATCGTCCTAAATAACACCCCCTTGAGAAGGGAAGACTTTGGGCCCGCTAATCAGGACGGCAGGATTTTCGAAAGAACATCTTCCTTATCAGAAATACTACGAGGAATGTGCGAATGAAGGTCCTCGTCTTCTCGCACGAGTCGGACCTTGATGGGTTGTATTCGGCGGCCATAGCGCTGATCCGATACCCGCAGGCGATGACAGTGTTTCTTGGTTACGGAGCCGAAAACTTTGGCAAGATCGGCAACTTCATTCATACGGCAACTCATTTTTCGAATGAGCGCGGCCTTGTCATCGTAGCCGACCTTGGTCTAAACGATGACCTAATTGATGCTTGCAAGTCGATCTTTTCCGAGGCATCGAAAAACGGGTGGAAGTTAATGTGGGTGGACCATCACCCGTGGTCACAACAGGCAATCGACTCTGTGAGCCAGCTCGCAGAGCTGGTGCTTGACAGCTCGGGCAAAAAGTGTGCGTCGGACCTCATGTTCGAGAAACTTGTTCCGGGTAACTTGCTGGCCGAAAAGCTTGCCGGCATGGCTCATACGAGCGACTTTTTCACCAAGGATCAGTACCTTACTCCGATATCGGAATTGATAAGATACTACCAGACCTTCCCTGACTTTTATGACCGTATGCAAGAGCTTGCCCGCAAGTCTGCAAGAGGGATCCTCTGGGACGTAGAAATGCAATCCGACTACAGCAATTACTCCAGGCTGCGAGACGAAGCAAAGGAGCAGGTCTTTGCGACCACGCAGGTCAGAAAGGTGGGTAACATTAACGTCGCATATGTACAGTCGTCACCATACCTGCAGAACAGCCTGTTTTCTGAAGAGGTTTTTGAAAAGACCGGCGCCGATCTCGTCATGTTTTACAGCTCCAAGGGCAAAGTCAGCATTCGACGCAACAACGATTCGATATCGTGCCGCGAGGTAGCCCTGAATCTACCAGAGGGCGGCGGGCACGACTATGCAGCCGGCGCCGTATTCAAGAGCGACCCGAGCAGCGGCACAATAGTGATAGCAGAGCTTGAAGCGGCTGTCGAAAAGGCGCTTGGGGTCAATAAACAGTGAACGCTAGTTACCGTCAAATACTTTAAAAGAATACTCGTTGAATAGGGGAGTGAACAAGACATGGGTGGGATGAAAGGAAAAGTTGCCATGATTACCGGAGCTGGAGGAGGCGTCGGCAGGGCCATTTCAAAGAGACTTGCTTCTGAGGGATGCAAGGTAGTTCTTATCGGTAGAAACAGGGACAAGCTTGCAAAGGTTGGATCAGAGATTGGCGACAAGAAAAATGTACTGACCGTTGCGACGGACATCACCAAGGAAGCCGAAGTCCTCAGCGCCGCAGAACAGACGATTTCATCGTTTGACAGGATAGACATCCTGGTCAACAATGCGGGCACAATCACGGACCCCGCGCCCTTTCATGAATCATCAGATGATCATTGGAATGAGCTAATCGATACTAACTTGATCGGAACATTCAGGATGACAAAGGCCGTTATTCCGATAATGATGAAAAATGGAGGTGGTAACATCGTTAACATTTCATCCGTTCTCGGCATGAGATCGATACCAAAGGTACCACTGTCCGTGTATGGAGTGACCAAGGCAGGCGTCATAATGTTCACAAAGAGCATAGCTGTCGAATACGGCCAGCATGGAATTCGTTCAAACTGTGTTTGCCCTTCAACTATCAGGAGCTCTATAATCGAGCCATACCTGCAGGACGAAGATGCAAAGAAAATTCTCGAGTCTATTTTTCCACTTCGGAGAATAGGCGATCCGGAAGACATAGCTGGCGCAGTGGTATACCTTTGCTCTGAAGACGCACGCTGGGTCACTGGGACGGTCATCATGGTCGATGGCGGGGTATCTGCGAAGCAATAGCAAGGATCCTTGAACTATTCAGAGACAGAAATTTCGAAGTAGGATGCTAACCTCTGGTTTTTGGCAGAAAGAGTTATAATCTTGCGAAAGGCTTACTCCCACTATGAAAGAAAGAACAATGCCAGTCTGCCTTTCGCCAGAACAGTTGAAGCTAGTTGAAGAGTATGCAAAGAAAAGAGGCATGCTCGACGCAAGCCAAGCGATCGAACATCTAACCGAATAGATTCTATAGCGCCTGTTCGCCGCGCTGTTTCGTGCCGATATCTACTACTTCGTCCATGTCGGAGACGAAAATTTTTCCTTCGCCTGCCAGCCCGGTGCTCGTGCTCTCGAGGATTTTTTCTATCACCTTCGTGACCATCGAGTCCTTTGTGACGATAACGACGGTCGCGTTGACATTGAATTCTGGTCTATAAGTGCCCGTGCCCCTTCCGGAATGGATCTCCGGTCTTGGAATCTGACCTTGGCCCTTCGTGTCGTAGTATGTAAGGCCGCCCAAATTCAGATCTTTAAGTGCGGCAAACGCCTTGTCAAGTCTCGCAGAAGGAATAACCGCTTCAATTCTCTTCATGATGTGATTCTTGTCAGCTAGGTAGCCCCTTTATTAAAATATTTTGTATTTCGCACAAAACGCAAATTCTTGCCAGAACTAATGAAAAATTTTGAAACAAATTAACATAATGTGCTGGTTCTTATTCTCAGCTGAAAAATGTAGGACTTGAAAGGTTCGGGGACAACCACGAAGATCGCCTTAGCGGTCGCTTCGAAAGCTCGACGGTGTTTTTAAAGTACGTTTTAGTATTGGTTTGACCAACGTATAAGATGACGCTTGCACAATATTTTCGGCAAGAAAGAGATATTGCATTGCACCGTGTGCAATAAGGAACTGGCACGGCACAAATACCGTCCAGCCAAAGAATGGAAAATGGAAGGTGTACTGTGCGCTGATTGTCACATAGAGAAGACAAAGGAATTCATGCTGCTGCAACAGCAAGAAGAGTCAGCTCCTGAACTGTGCGCTATCTGCCGCAGGGAAATAAAATCAGACGAGGATAGGAACAAGCCTAGATGGCAATGGGACATGGAATCGGGCTCGCTTGTCTGCAGAGAATGCTACCAGAAAAAGGATACTGACCACAGCAAGAAAATGAATTTTTGCTCGTCGTGCAATTCAAAGCTTGGCATGTTTTACTATCATCCCAAGACGGAGTGGAAGATTGAAGGCAATTTGTGCCGAAAGTGTTGGGACGAGCAGAACGGCAGGGGCGTGCACTGAGCTGTTCAAGATGCACGAGTGCGAGACCTGCGGCAGAAAATTTCGCAAGATAGAAGAATTGATGCAGCATCAGCAGGTTTCCCATGAGCAGCGCATGTACATGTGCAACGAATGCAACGAAGGATTCTGGGGGATGGAACAGATGCGCGACCATGCGAAAAAATTTCACTCGTACAATAAAATGAAAGAAAGGAAAGGCTAGACTGCCTTTAGCTGCTTTACTATTGGCGGGCGCGATTTTCGGAATACCCTAAATCCACAAATGCATTTAATCTCTGGCAACTTTGAAAGTTCTTCGACGGTGACGGGGGTTCCACAGCGCATGCATTCGTACGTGACAGCGCCGCCAGCATTCGGGCTTGCCATCAGAACCATCCCATGCTTCTGCCCATATTAAGCTATAGTGGGATGCTGTTGCAGTTTCTTGCTCTGCTTTATCGCAGATTGCGCAGCCGACAGGAATGCAATCGGTATGCGATGAGACGATGCACTAACATAGTCGAGCCCGATGCCGCTAAAAAATTCAATAGACCGCGGATCTCCGCCGTGCTCGCCGCAGATCCCTATCTCGATGTCCTTCTTTACGCCCCGCGCCAGGTCAATTGCCATCTCCATGAGCCTGCCCACGCCCTTTGTGTCAAGGCTCTGAAACGGGTTAACCCTGACTATTCCTTTCTCCATATAGAACGGAAGAAACTTGCCTTCGGCGTCTTCCCTGCTGAAGCTAAACGTCCCCTGGGTCAGGTCGTTGGTGCCAAAGCTGATGAAGTCTACAAGGTGCGCAATTTCATCTGCCACAAGGCATGCCCGCACGACTTCGATCATGCTGCCAAATTTTATCCTGAGCTTTGCCTTGTGCCTGTGTTCTACTTCGTGCTTTATGGACTCAAAAATCTGCCTGACGGCTGCCAGCTCCTCGACGAGGCCAACCTGTGGCACCATTATCTGCGGCTCCACAGCAACTCCTTCCCTTGTCAGCTCGGCAGCGGCTTCGCATATCGCTCTGATCTGGGTTTCATAGATCTCTGGGAACGAAATTCCCAACCTCACTCCCCTGTGGCCGAGCATGGGGTTCACTTCTGACAGCTCATGCACTCGCCGCAGGATCTTCTCGACGTGGGTTTTTTCGGATTGCTTGGCACCGGATGATTTCAGCTCGAACAGTTGCTGCATCAGATCCTCTTCATCTGGAAGAAATTCGTGCAAGGGCGGATCCAGCAGCCTGATTGTCACGGGGAGACCCCGCATTTCCTTGAGTATCGCCTTAAAGTCCGATCGCTGAAGTGGCTCCATTTCTACTAGGGACTTGCGGCGTTCCGATTCGTTTTCAGCCATTATCATGCTGACAAATTGCATTATCCTGTCATGCTGGTTGAAAATCCTCTCCGTCCTGCAGAGCCCAATTCCTTCAGCTCCGTACCTGCGAGCGAGCGCGGCGCTTTCCTTCGTGTCGGCATTGGCCCTTATCTTGATTCCCTTCATCTCAGAGGCCCACTGCAACAGCTCCTTGAACTCTGAAGAAATTTCCGGCTCAACTGTCTGAATTTCACCCATGAACACCCTGCCCGTAGAGCCATCGATCGTTATCTTTTGACCCCCGCTTATCGTCTTGCCGCCCACGGCAAAACTCCTGTCTTCATGATCGATCTCTATCTGGGCGCAGCCGACTACGCAGGGCTTGCCCATGCCCCGGGCGACTACAGCGGCGTGCGAGGTCTTGCCGCCCCTGCTTGTCAGAATGCCGGCCGACTGGAAGAATGCCGGGACGTCGTCGGGCTTGGTGTCCTCACGCACCAGGATCACCTTTTCGCCTTTCTTGCCCAGCGCCTCGGCCTGCGCGACATCAAAGATGGCTACGCCGCTCGCGGCCCCCGGCGATGCGCCGACTCCGGTTGCGATCGCCTTTTGCTTGGCGTTAGGGTCGATCCTCCTGTAAAGCACCTGTTCCAGGCCTTCCGGATCAATTCTCTCAAGTGCCGCCGTCTTGCCTATCAGCCCTTCGTGAAAGAGGTCAACCGACGTCTTCACCTCGGCCACCGCGTTCATCTTCGCGGCCCTGGTCTGCAGGACATACAGTTTGCTCCTCTCTACAGTGAACTCGACTTCCTGCGGCTCCTTGAAATAACTCTCTAATTTCTCGCATACCTGCTGCAACTCCCTGTAGACTTCAGGCATTTCGCTGATTAGCGAATCAATGTGTTCCGGAGTCGACTTGCCGGATACAACATCCTCACCCTGGGCGTTGGTCAGGTAGTCGCCATATAGCCTCTTTTCTCCCGTGTCGGGATCCCGTGTAAAGACAACTCCTGTGCAGCTGTCGTGGCCCATATTGCCAAACACCATGGCGACAACAGTCACCGCCGTTCCATTGGCCCTGTCGGGGGTGATGTTGTATTGCCTCCTATATTCAACCGCGCGCCTGCCCATCCACGACCTAAATACCGCATCTATGGCGAGCTCCAGCTGCTTGTAGGGATCGGACGGAAACTTTCTTCCCGAAGATTCGCAAAGCTGCTCGAACAAGTCCACGACTTCATGTAGAACCTTCGGACTGGAAAGATCCCTTCCTGCCATGATCGAGTCGAATTTCCTGTCGTCAATTCCGAAAACGATCTTGCCAAACATCTGTATGAACCGCCGGTAGGCATCCCAGGCGAACCTCTTGTCGCTGCTCTTCCTAGCTAGCCCTTCCGTGGTCTCTTCATTTAGCCCAAGGTTCAGAATGGTATCCAGCATTCCAGGCATGGACACTGCAGAGCCCGACCGCACGGAAACCAGCAGGGGGTTGGCGGGATCGCCAAACTTTCGCCCTGTCATGTTCTCCAACTTGCGTATCGAATTGCGGACCTCGTCCATGAGTCCATCAGGGAGCCGTTTCCCGGCCTCGTAGAACTTTTCGCAGATCTCTGTTGTAATCGTAAAACCTGATGGAATGGGAAGCCCGAGCATTGTCATCTCTGAAAGACCCGCGCCCTTTCCTCCAAGGAGTGCTCTGTTCCTTCCGTCGGCCTCGTCGAAAAAGTATATCGGCCTGGGCGACGGCGCGGCCCTACCATAGTTGCCTTCCTCAGACATGGCTGGATGGAGATCAATTCCCGGCAAGGCTTAAAATGTTGTGTGTGTCCCACCGATAATTTCAAATCTTTGCAGCCGTTGCTAGATCGGGGGCGTGGTCAGCTGGGGCAATTAGGTGTTACTGATGTCGGCTGATGTCGGCTCGCTTCTTATTCAGGCACTCGACCTGTTTGGCACAATGGCGTTTGCAGTCACGGGTGCGTTCAAGGCAATAGAACACAAATCAGATATCGTCGGAATAATCATTCTTGCAACGATAACCGGAGTAGCGGGAGGAGTCCTGCGAGACCTTGTCTTTGGCCAGATTCCGCCGCTTTCCGTCATGAATCCGCTCTATCTTGTGATAACTACCGCGACAGGAATTGCGATGTTTTTTCTCCACCGTTCGCTAAGAAAGCACTGGAATCTGCTCTTAAAGTTTGACGCCATTGGTCTTGGGGTATTCACGATAATCGGCGCTACCATCGCCTACAACCTTCTTGGCCTGAACTTTCTCGCCATGGCGTTTGCTGGCCTGCTGACCGCGGTGGGTGGCGGTATCTTGCGGGACGTGTTTGTCAACGAAGTTCCGATCGTATTTGTGAAAGAACTCTATGCGTCGGCGAGCTTTGTGGGCGTCGTGATATTTTCTGCGCTGCTCGCAACAGGCGTAGAACTGAATATTGCTGCTATTCCAAGCATCGTAGCCGTGACGGCCATGAGGATGCTGGCAATGAAATACAACTGGAACCTGGCAAGGCCCAGGACCTGAACTCCGCGCTGCCTTACTTTATTCCGGACGCGAGCTCGGCTATCTTGTCCTGCCAAGAGTCCGCTTTGACGATGCTACTGGCGACAAGGATTCCACGGGATCCGAGCTTTATTGCTGCCTTGACATCACCCTTGTCGGTGATGCCTGCTCCGCAGATCACTTTGGAGCGCGAACCGGCGGCATCGATTGATCTGGTTATTATCGCCGGATTTTCTTTCGAAACCGCCCTGCCGCTGCCTATCAGTTCAGGAGGTTCTATAGCGATAAAGTCAGGCTGAAAAACCGAAATCTCCATCACTTCGTGTGGCGCGCGGGCGCAGACTATGGAAGTCATTCTCAGCTTTTTCATCCGCTCCACGATTGCGGCAATGGTCTTCATCTCGATCCTGCGCTCGCTGTGGTTGATTAGCGATCCTACAGCGCCATAGGACTTGGCCACCTCGGGGAGAAAAAAGCCGGTCGTCGAACCTTGTTTTTCAGAGTCAACGTGTTGGCATATGACTGGGATCCTTACGCTTTTAGCGACAAGGGCCAACGCCGGCTGCGGCGGCGCGACCACGATTTCCGCTTTCATTTTTTCAGCGACTTTCTGGGCGGCTCTGGCAAGCTTGACAGTGCCCGCTGCAGAAGCTTCCTCATAATTCTTGAAGTTAATGATCAGGGGCCGCTTCAACGCTTGCCGCCGGCTCTGGATTTGGCTGCGGTCGCGGATTTCTTGCTCTTGCTTTTGATGATCTCGTCAATGTCTTTGAATTTGGTTCGCAGCTTCGCCATCCGGGCTTCGTATCCCTTGTTGTACTCCAGTTCGTCCGGAACCAGCGTAGCGGGGTGTATGAATCCCTGGTTGCGCATCGTCATGGCACGCTCTGAAGCCCTCATGCGCTGCAGCTCCCAGTCGGCGGTTCCAAAACCGTCGTGCGGACCGGTGAGCTTGCCATTGTGCATGCTGAAGAGGAGGCATGAAACGATCGGAATTGAATAGTTCAGTGACGCGGCAGAATTGAGCTTTACCGGCATCAGCGGCATGTGATGACTGCCCCTTGTATTGCCTGCGACGTAGTGAGGATCGTTAAACGCGCTTCCCGCTTCCTCAGTCGCCGGAAAGTTCTTTTGGGTCCTGACAATCGCAATCGGGTCGTCCTTGCCAACATAGGTTCCTGCAATGTTGTGTAATCTGTCTGTTGAGGCAGAAACTATTTGATCAGACCTGTCTGCAGAAATAACCGAGTGGACTACATACCTTCCCGGGTACATCAGAGCCGCCTCGAGCTCTGCCTTGTCTTCCCACATCTTTAGCTCCGCAATCTTGCCTTCCATGACATCCATTATCCTAAATATCACTCCTTCCGCCAAATGCTCATTGATGAGGAGGCCCGTATTGCTTCTGGCGTCGACGAACATGCGCCATAAAGGAAAATTGAAAGCGCCGGGCTCAGTTTTGTCAGCCGCAAAGATGCAGTATACTTCACTTGGTCGCTCTTCCATTTCGATTTCTGCGACTCCCGGCCCCATGCCCTTCACGTTGCCAGAGAAGGAATCCTTGAGAAGGTCCTGACCCGCACCGTAGAGTCCCTGTTCCTTTGCGACTCTGGTACCTTCCGTAAATGCGTCCCAGGCCAGCTTGTGTATTTTTTCATTGTCAACGCCGTGAGTGTGTGTCATTATGATGTGAATGTCGTCGCCTGTGTATCCAACGTAATAGTCTACCAGCAGCCCCTTTGCGTTTCTGGAAACAAAATTCCGAACAGTATCGACGAGCTCGTCGCTTGGCCTCGTGTGTCCTCCAATCCCTCCGATGTCCGCCTTGATGGCACTTAGTGTAATTCGCATGATTGAAGCTCATGATTTTCGGTTTAAAACTTTTCCGATGTCTTCACATCCAAGGTCTGGTGCGCGACGCGATGACGCTGTTTTGAGGCAATGTAAAACCAGCCCGGACCATAACGGATCTTGCAACAAACATGGGCGAAATACAAATAAAGCCCATGAAGTGTTGTTGCTGTATGAGCGCTAGCAAGAAGCCACACCTGAACTTGGTGGTTGTCGGTCATGTCGATAATGGCAAATCAACTACCGTAGGTCATTTTCTGGTTGATCTGGGTGCCATCGACCAGAGAACCATAGATGCGTACGCAAAAGAATCAGAAGCAACAGGAAAGGGCGACACTTTCAAGTACGCGTGGGTGCTGGATAGCATCAAGGACGAACGCGAAAGAGGTATCACTATCGATCTCGCTTTTCAAAAGTTTGAAACGCCAAAGTATTTCTATACTTTGATAGACGCGCCAGGTCACAGGGACTTTATCAAGAACATGATCACTGGAGCGTCAGAGGCTGACGCAGCCATACTCGTGATTTCCGTAAAGGCTGGTGAGATGGAAGCAGCCATCGAGCCTGGAGGACAGGGAAGAGAGCACGCTTTCCTTGCAAGGACCCTTGGTGTCAGCCAGATAGTTGTCGCACTGAACAAGATGGACGACGCCAACTACCAAGAGGCACGCTACAAGGAAGCCAAGGAAGCGGTGGACAAGATGTTAAAGCTAGTAGGATACAACACTGCCAAGATCCAGTTTATCCCGATTTCCGGATGGAAGGGCGACAACCTGATCAAAAAGTCAGAGAACATGCCCTGGTACAAGGGACCGACTCTGGCTGAAGCACTCGACATGTTTGACCCGCCAGAGAAGCCAATAGGCAAGCCCCTCCGTATTCCAGTACAGGATGTCTACTCTATCACCGGCGTCGGCACCGTGCCAGTAGGGAGAGTCGAGACAGGCAAGATGAGGCCAAACGACAAGGTAATCGTCATGCCATCAGGCGCAGTCGGCGACATAAAGTCGATAGAGACTCATCATACCCAGATGGAGTCAGCAGAGGCTGGTGACAACGTTGGCTTTAACCTCAGAGGTGTGGACAGGAAGCAGATAAAGCGCGGCGACATGATAGGCTCGGCAAGCGACCCCCCAATGGTGGCAAAAGAGTTCGAAGCCCGCCTGATAGTAATCCACCATCCGACCGCAATTGCCCCGGGTTACACTCCAGTACTGCACGCGCACACTGCGCAGGTCGCGGCGACCATTTCGGCCTTTGTTTCAAAGATTGACGCAAGGACTGGTGCAACTACAGAACAGAATCCAAAATTCCTCAAGACAGGCGATGCAGCGATCGTTAGGATAAAGCCAGTAAGGCCACTGCCAATTGAGACCTTCAAGGACTTTCCCGAGATTGGACGGTTCGCTCTGCGTGACATGGGCACAACCATTGGCGCAGGAGTCGTGCTGAGCATCACCGAAAAGTACGACCCGAACAAAAAGTAAGTGAATAGTGGATGCCGCAGGCAGCAAGAATAAAACTCACCAGCACAAACCTTTCAACACTTGAAGGCGTTTGCAGCGAGATAAAGGGGATCGGAGAAAAATCCGGAATAAAGCTGCGCGGCCCTCATCCGCTTCCAACCAAGAAACTCAAGGTAGTAACGAGGAAGTCTCCCTGCGGCCAGGGTACAAACACCTACGACAAGTACGAGATGCGCATCCATAGAAGGGTGATAGACGTGGGCGCGGACGACAGGGCCATCAGGCAGCTGATGCGCCTGAAGATCCCCGACGATGTTTACATCGAAGTCTCGCTAACGCAATAACCTTCTGTACGATCCTTTTGGAACCGTGATTCGCCTCGAGACACCGGGGTGTAGAATCCTTGCCATTATTTCAAGCCCGGTAATGGTTCGAGGACCGGGCTTGCTGAAATAAGAGCCGGCGTCAACAGCATAGACATTCCGATTCTTTACTGCTCGCAGGGATTTCCATTTTTCGTTCTTTGCCAGCGCAGGCAGCTCTTTTCTGGTCCTTTCGATGTCAAAGCCGCACGGCATCAGGACGATGATGTCCGGATCGAACCTGACTGCTTCGTCGATATCCATTCTGCGTGACGCCTCGCCTGCAATGCTCGCGCCGTTTGCTCCGCCAGCATATTCGACCATCTGGGGAACCCAGTGACCGGCCGTAAACAGGGGATCGAGCCACTCTAGACAAAGGACTCTTGGTTTGGACGCTGCGCCTAGTCGTCTTATCGCGTCGATTCTCTTTTGAAGGGAAGCGACAAGCTTTCTCCCTTCTGCGACCTTGCCGATCTTTTCAGCCACATCCATGATGCTGACAAGTATATCGTCCAGATCATGGGGGTCAAGAACCAGAACTTCTGGCTTGCCGCTCAGGATTTCAACTGCCCGGTTTATCTCCTTGGTATGCGGAGAACATACCTCGCACAATCCCTGTGCGACAATGAGATCCGGATTGGCTTTTCTTAGCGCCTTGTCGTCTACAATGTATATGTCGCCACCCGATCGCAACAGCTCGACTACGACAGTATCAATTTCTCTTCCAGTCATCTTGCTGGGATTAAAGGCCGGCCGGATTACCTGCGTCTTTTTTTTCGCCTGTGGTGGATACTTGCATTCATGAGTCACTCCTACAACCTGACTGCCAGCGCCAAGCTCGTACAGGGTTTCGGTCGCGCTTGGAAGAAAAGACACGATGCGCACGAGCTTTCTGAATGCGCAATGCATAAAAACTTAGAGGATTGTCTCATTGTTACGCAGAAGAGCAATCTACTTCTTATTCTCCTAATGTCTCAATTATGCAGGATCGTTCTGGTACAATGGCCGGCCAAAAACAAGCTTTTTATGGCTTAAAATATCGTTCCTAACCAATGAACATGAAGATTGCAGTCGCTGTCGGTATGGCGGCAATTTTTGCTGCAATGCTAATACCGATATCTACACCCACTCCGGCCTTTGCTGCAGACGTTAACGTCGACATGCCAACAGGCGCTAGTACGAAAACCACCGATGCATACAGTCCTAATCCAGTTAATGTAAACGTTGGTGACACTGTGATATGGACAAATAACGACCCACCGAACACACATACGGCAACATCCGGAACTCCATCGGCAGGGCCAGACGGCAAGTTTGGCGGTACCGCTGAAGCACCATTTTCAGTAATCATTGCACCACGAGCAACTTTTAGTCACACCTTTACTGAAGCAGGCGAATTCCCATACTATTGCACACTACACCCGGCCATGGTGGGTACAGTGATGGTGGCAGAAGGAAGCCCCGGACCGACAGGATTCTCCACTACAGCATCTCTTGATGGTAATGAATACGTGATAACCGGAAAATCCGAGACAGTTAAGGCTACCTCAGCTGAAATAGACGCTGGCGAAGCAGTGACGGTGATCTTTGACACAACTGGAGAAGTAGAGCTGACATTGCCAAAGACAATGATAAGCGGCATCAATGCGGTAATGGCCGGAGACGAGCAGGTAACGTTTGAGAAAGTTAGTGAGAACGACACAGCAACAACGATAAAGTTCACAGTGCCAGTGAGCGAGAGAGAAATCGATATAATGGGAACGATGGTGATTCCTGAATTCCCGGTCGTAGTGGCACTGATACTCGGAGCATCCATCGCCGCAATCATAGGATACACAAGGTTCGCAAAAAGCAGCACCACCGGGTTCTTCGGAAGAGTCTAACGAACTCTTTCCTTTCTTTTTTCGCTGATTCCTGACACGACGCGCTATGTCTCCGCGATTTCTGCTGCGCGCATCGATAAGCTTTATCACAACTAGCGCTCTGATATCCACTCTTTCAATAGGGCAAGTGGTTGCTCAGCAGCAGATCACCCTTGAAGCCCTGAGCGACCAGGGAACATTCATAGTTAGAATGATATGGATCACCGACGACATTGGCCGCGATAATACGTTTTCAATCAGATTCATCGAGCCGGAGACAAGTACGGAAATGGAAGACATGGAATACAACGTCATTGTCTACGAAGAAAGTGGCAGCCAACAACTCAGGAGAGTAGATCAGACTGCTAGCGAGCAGCGATTCAGCTTTGAAGAGCCTGGCTCGTACACCATCAGGATAGATGACATAGATGGCCTCGGTGAGGGCGCCTCCTTTCCAATACAGGTAACACCAGAATTTCCAGCTGGGATCCTTGGGGTAGTAGCAGGAGTGATGGGTGCCATCGCAATCCTTGGCCGTCGGAATAGCAACAATTTATTTAGGTTCTAGTCCAACCAACAGCCATGAGCAGCGCCAGTCATTATTTGGTTGCATCATTGTTAGCTATTATTATTGCCGGCATTTTGCCGTCAGCCTATTCACAGGAATCTGGGGCAAGCATGACAAAGCCACTTAGCGGCGGCTCGCTGGATATCATGCTGGAACCGATCTCCAGTGAATCTAATAATGTAACCTTTAGGGTGGCGTTTCTAAATCCTAACTCGACCGTGGTACACGAGCACCAAGACTATGATTTCATCATTAGGCAAGGAGAAGCCGAAATATTCAGCGCCGCGAAGCAGCTTAATCAACCACTCATCCACAATCAGAACGGAACTATCAAAATTCCGTTCAATTTCTCGCAGAACGGGGACTATACGGTGGAAGTTAGGGTCCTCGGTCTCGGTTTTCCGCCGATCCCCATAAATCCTGAAACCGCTACATTTCCAATACAGGTGACCCCCGAATTTCCAGCTGGAATGATTGGCGCGGCGTCAGCTTTGGTCGGTGCCGCCATAGTGGCGACGCGCAGGTACAAGTTATTCTAGTTCTTGTCTTTGCTTCGGGATAGGGCAACCACTCCGATCACAATTCCCGCGATGCCCACCCCGACGCCTACCATCCCAAAGAGGTAGGCCCTGTCAGCCGCAAACTTTAGCTCGGAAGCCGACTCTGTTGCGGTCAGCGCCGCCTCCCTCGCCTCCTCGGACGAGG
>DADA01000064.1 GCA_002494895.1 Nitrososphaera sp. UBA210 | reverse complement strand
TATCTCGTAAAGACAGCAAACGAGAATGACATCTTTGTCTGGATTGACTTTCACCATTTCTATGCCACGTCGAATTGGGGTTCAAAGGTAGCGAAAGGTGATGGATTTCCGAAATTCGTTGTATCCTGCTACAAGCCAACCAAGAGCTACGAGCGCGACCCCGAAGTGCGCGCGTTTTGGAACGACTACTATCTGAACAAAGTGCGCGACAGCGGTAACTCTTGCAAGCGAACTCTGGATGTCTGGACTCATCAGGCAGACTTTATGAAGGACATGATAAATGAAGTCGATAACTATCCCAATGTGCTCGGCTACGAACTTCTTAACGAACCACATCTGTGGAAGGATGCGGATTATGAAAACCTTGGCATCATGCACACAGAGCTCGCCAAGAAGCTGAGAAAGTCAACGGACAAACCACTGATCTTTACAAGGGAGACTACTCACGGCCTAGAGCCTGACGGATCAAAGTACACCAGAAAGGTCGAACTCGAGCACAAGATCCTTCCGAAAGATCCTGCCAAGAACGTCATATACGCGCCCCATCTCTACGGCCTGAACGACATTGAAAAGCAGGTGGCTACCTGGAAGGCAGTCCAGAAAAAATGGGCCTCCATTGGGTATGATGTGGAGATTGCAGTGGGCGAATGGTCCACTCAACCGCCGCAGCTGCCCAAGGGCAAGGCCGTGACACAAAAGAACATGGACGAGTTTGTAAAAGTGTGGAGTAGGGAGGGTTACATGCACACGTATTGGGCCTTTGGATGCTTCTCCTGCGGCGAAGGCAACGTTCTGGTGAAGAAAGGCGGTGCCCTGGAAGACGCCGGGAGGTATTATGAGAATTCGATAATCAAACACTACGAAAAGGTAAAAAAATTAATCCTCCGATGAGGCGAGATGTAGAGCCATGTCGTTAGTTTTTCCACTCGCGCTGGATCGCAAGAAGGTAGAAGCCATCCACAGTATTTTTCTAGAGCAATCCCTTTTTTGAGAGCCACGGTCTTAACACCCTTGTGACGGATGGCATGACCACGTAGGTCATGAGTAGAACCATTATTGCGGTTCCGACAAGAGTACTTACCAAGATAGGTAATTCCGCCGTTGCCTGTCGTATCAGCGGAATCAAGGTGTTTATCAGTACGAAAATGATTGCGGTTATGACGATAGCCATCTTGTATCGCGGCGGCGCAGAGAGCGGCGTTGGGCCGCCGGAACGTGGAGTGAACCAGAATTCAAGGCCGGTCTGTTTTTCCACCAGAGGCTCGCCTTCAGTAAGATCCTTGCTTTTCTTGAGCCACTGGTTTCGTATCTCCGAGTGTTCCCATTTTGCAAGATTCTCATAGGAGTTGAAGCGGAAGATAATGACGTATTCCGGATTTGCCGACGGATCAGAGGGTCGGATGATGTTCACACCCATGTGCCCCTCGAACTTCATCGCTTCGTGGACTACGCCATCCATCCATTCTTCAAATTCCTTTATCCTTTCCTTTTTCGCTTTTCTGGTTACAATAACTGTAACCGGGCCGTTAGCGCCTGCATCGCCATGGTTCTTGTTCTCAGGCATGGTCATTTGCTGTCGTACGAGATCCTAATTGTATTGCCTTATCTTTAGAGGTATCACTTCGGTCCTGCCTAGGAACTGATCTGACCCATCCTGCCGTTCCGATAGTCCTCGAGCGCTTGATCGATCTCTTCCGGAGTATTCATTACAAACGGTCCGTAGCGCGCTACTGGCTCGTTCAGCGGAACGCCGGCTATCAGCAAGAGTTCGAGCGGTGAACCTGCTCGAGATGGATTGCTTATAGATATCGAATCGCCATCCTTTAGGAACTCGACTACCTGGCCTCTTCGGGCCGAGTTCCTGTTCTTTCCAAAAATTCCTTCTCCCTTGACTACATAGGCGAAAGCATTGAAAGTAGCTGGAACAGGCTGGATTGCCTCTGCTCCTGGCTGAAGTGCATAATGAAGATACATTATAGGCGTTCTTGTTTCAATCGCCGCTTTGGCGCCGAGTGCCTCACCCGCGATTACTTTTACCGTGACCTTGCCATCGGCAGATCTGCCAACCGGAATTCTGGAGCTGGGAATTTCTTGATAATGTGGTTTTATCATCTTGTCCCGCTTTGGAAGGTTGACCCACAGCTGAAATCCGTGCATTCTTCCACCAGTGCGCACAAAATCCTTGTCCGGCATTTCTGAATGTATTACGCCAGAGCCGGCCGTCATCCACTGTACGTCGCCAGGATTGAGCCTTCCGGAATGGCCCTGAGAATCCTTGTGTTCGAAGATGCCTTCAAGCATGTATGTTACCGTCTCGAAACCTCTATGGGGGTGGTCTGGAGCTCCCTTGGCTTCTCCAGGGGCAACATCCATTGGGCCCATTTCATCAAGGAGCTGAAATGGATCGAGGTCAGAGAGCGACCGGGTTGGAAACGACCGATTCACCACGAAACCTCCTCCCTCTATCGTTTTGACGCTGTTGATAATTCTGGAAGCTGAGCGGACTTTTGATCCTGTTCCGATATTACTTCCTGCTGAACTGTTGCTGGTGGTTTTGATCACGCAAAATATATGCATGGCCGGGTATTTAACGCTGGTAGCAAATCCATACTTAGTAAGTAAGTTCCACCAAACTGGTGATAAGTGCGGGATCTTTTCCTTCCCTTAAGACTACGACAAATCTCCGGCCATCGTGTCTATTCAAAGCGAGGATCGTCAGTCATAGTAAGTCTCGATTGCCTTGACATAGCGCTTCCCATATTTCGTCAGTGAGCCATCTGATTCGATTATTTTGTTGCCTTCACCGCAGGAGAAGCATCCAAAAGCCCAGTAGGTGACGGGCCAGTCCTCTTTGGCCCAGGTGTTCACGAACGAATTCATTAATGCTTGGCCCTCCACTTCGTCCATTCCCGGTAGCCCGGTTATCTGGTTGCTCTGGGTGCCCCATTCACCGATGCCTATCTTTACATCATAGCCCATAGCAGCCCACTCGCTCTGGTACCTCTTGAACTGTTTGACCTGTAGCTGCCCGGCATCCCTCGACGGCGGCTGGTAGGTATGAGGCCAGTACATCACGTTCTTATCCGGGTCTAAAGGCAAAATTAGTTTCTCGTAGTCGGGATCTCTGTTGTAGCTGCCATGTGTCGTTTCTCGCGTAAAGATTATTGTCTTGTCTGTTACCTGCCTCAGCTTCTTTACTATCGCTGTATGGTATTCTCCAAGGTCGGTGTAGTGCTCTTTCTTCCACAGGTGTGGCTCGTTCAGGATTTCGTAGCCCAGGACATTGTCGTATTTGTCAACCTTTTCGATCACGGCCTTCATGTAGTTCGCTTGCAGCGACCATGCGTCAGGAACCTTCCTTACTTTGTTGTTGAAAAAGTCATCCCAGAACGCTCTCACCTCGGCATGGCCGTAATTGTCCGTTTGAGTATTGCCGTCCCCTACAGGATTGTACTGGTCAGTAAGCATCGATGGAAAGCCGATTCCACCGCGGCGTATGTCGGCACCCCAATGCGAAGTGGCGAAAAAGTGATGATTGTCGTAGATCACCTTGATGCCGTGCTTCTGTGCCTCCTTTGCTATCAGCTCTGTTTCAGCGATAAAGTTTTCCTCATTTCCCACATATGCTTCCCAGTAGATGGGAACTCGTATTATGTTAAAGTCGTATTTCTTGGCAAATGCCATGTATTTGGTGACATAGGCCGGGTTGGGGGCGACATCATCCTGTCGTTCCTTCTTGCTGAGAACCGGATCGATAAAGTTGACGCCATGCAGGCCTTTCCAATTTGAATCAGTCGGCCCCGGGTTGTTGACTTTGATTTCGATCGTGACCTCCTGGGTGTACGTCGCGATATTGCCTGATGCGTCGCGAGCTGTCCACTTTACCTTTGTGGAACCGATGGGAAAGCCGCCTTCAGGCGCATTACTTGTGATCACGGGCCTTGAGTCAGCTATGTCGCGCACACGCGGAGTTCCCATCTGCACGACAGTCAGCTTTGTTCCTTCCTTCACGGACAGCAGGATATCTGCCGGCGCGGTGATGACCGGCGGCTTTGTATCGAGCACCCTTACGGTTTGCGACTCAGTATGCGAATTGCCCGCACTATCTGTGGCGGTCCACGTCACCAAGGTTGTGCCCAAGGGAAAACCGCCTCTGGGTGCATTATTGGTAATTTTTGGACTTGAATCTGCTAGATCGATAACTTTTGGCGCGCCAAGATCTAGCACGCTAAGAGTGCCTGTCGCCTCAAATACGACATTCTCTGGTAGGACAATGCTCGGAGGAGTCGAATCGGATCCCGAGCTCGATCCCTTTCCAGAAGCTGGATCGGGCTGTTCTGGCTCTGAACCACCGTTTCCTCCACCACCTCCTGATCCAGCAGCAACGGGAGGTGGGTTTGGAGGTTCTGGGGAGTCCTGGCCAGCAGGTGCTTTGGGAGGGGGCACAGTTGTTACGGGTGAATCTTGGGAGCTATCTGAAACCTGGCCAGCAGGAGGGCTGTGGTCGGGTTTCGATGGGGGCTGGACGCTCTGGCTCGGTTCGGAAGCGTTGCCAAGCGGGTCGGCCGTACCCCATTGGCTATTCAACGCGGCTAGAACAATCGTCATATACACACCAGCAAGCAGAACTGCAGCTATCGCGGGAACAACCGCAGATGGCAGGACGGCCCGCCGGGAATATCTGCCGGAACCGGGTGCACTTTTTCCCGCTATGCTTCCTATTCTAATGACATGTACCGAATCGCGCTTATCAGAACGACAGGTCGCTGTCCTGTCTTTAGAGTGAACGCCAATTCCTGAGAATTGGTCTTGACGTACGTTCAGAAGCCGAAAAAGGTCCGCCTCCTCAGGTTCTCAGTCATCGAAAAAATGGCGGATGCATTTGGTAAAGAGAAATGTGTGTGTTAATTCCTCAAGCACATAATACTATAATACCTCAAGAGAGCCAAACTCCATCCGACTTAAGAAAATTTGTGTAACGTTCGCAACATACAGTCAAGATTGTAGACCGACTATTGCTGAGTTGAGCTATGATTTGAAAACTTGTGAAGGGGCGCTAGCTATATTCTTCGCTTTTCAGAATGAAACCGAAAGCCTTGCCTCATCTTGCTAGTGCACAGCGCAGCTGGCATCTATGCTGTTTCACTGGACTTGTTCAGAACATAGAGGAAGCGAACTATTCCTTGAGGTCCGAGACTTCTAGTTTTTCTAACTTTTCCAGAGCGAACTAGTTCCATAAGTATTGGCCTCAGCGAGCGGTTTTTGGCGACGTGATGCAATTGATTGATAGTGGCACCGCGTTTATGCTCATTGAGCGACTTTAGGATTTCACGCTTTAGCTCTTCCCTTCGCTTGATTGTAAAAAGAGCGCGATGATCAGATCCGTTCATCCCGAACTGACATCTCTAATAAGTCAAATGCTATAATATTGATGAAGGTAACTTCTAGAGGATGATTCCGTTCTATGGCGTAGAATCCTGATTACTGCAGCGGGTTGTTCGAATGTCCTATTACTTTCTCGTTTTTTGTGACCAGGCAGCACATGCATTTGTTCTCCAGACACATCGCCGTATGTTCGTGCTTGCAGACGGCGCATACGCATGGTTGCGCCGGAGAAAAAGTCCGCTTTGGCTGCGAAAGATATCTCGTATCAAGATACAACCACAGGGTTGCAGCAGAGACGCCAATTCCAAAAATCAATGCAAGCGTTCTGATATTGAGGCGGAACACAAACAAGGAAATGGCAAAGAGCGCTGAAGCGATAAGGACCATCCAGAGCCACCGACTTGTAAAATCCATCTTATGCACCCATCCTTCCGGTGGCACTATCCATAGTGGGCCTGCATTACCTCGGCTGACGCAGCTCTTGCCTCTTTCCTGCGTTTTCGAAGCTGCCTAACTCTTTCAAGAATCTCTTCCAGTTCTTTCTCGGAAATCTTTGCAATCGAAGCGTCGCATTCCATCCCTTTTGCGTGCAGGACTTCTTCAGTGAGCATGATGATGGTTTCCTTGTCCTGCTTCTCTTCTTCTGACAGTAGACCATGGCTCAGAAACCGTATGAATGCAAAGTCACTCATGCTGCAATATTAGGCGCTACACTTGCTATTTACCTTATTGCCATCAACTCTACGAACCGTCTATCTGGGAATCTTTGATGCTTCTTTTTCCCTGCCGTATGACTGCATGGCCAGTCCGCTGAAAATCAGCGTTGCTGTCGTTGCGGCCGCTACTATAACCTGCGGGGGCGGAAGACTGAATATGAATCCCACCAAAAACGAAATTGCGGCGCCCGCAGCGCTATATGGAATCCATTTCGTTATTGCCATTCGTGGTCGGTCTACTGCCTTCCTTTCTGCCATTGAATAACATACGCGCTAAGGATACTTAAACCATTTAGGTTCTTCATCGGTTCCACGCCTAAAGGTGAGGGTAACGCAACAATGTGCCTTAGATCTTACATGTCCCTTCGCTTGAATAGATAAATTGAGATCGCCGAAAACCCGACAATGTACGCAACGACAACTAGCAAGCTAGTTGTCACAGGAACGACAATCAGGTCGCTATCTCCGACTAGCAAGTCTCTATCGAGTAAAGCCAACACCTGCATCACGTTATTAACGGCTGAATATGGCATGAACCAGGTTTCAATTTGCTGACCTGCCAAAATAATATCTACTATTGGTAGGGCTACTAGCGAGAAAAGCACGGTTATGGTCGAGGCTAGCGGTCCCTTGAAGACAGCGCTCCACAGAAAAGCGAGGCTCATGACCAGCGTCCCTAGGACCAAGGAAAACAACATCGGTGCAAGTAATATCGAAGAAGGTACGTCGCCAAACTTGATCAGCGCAGCAGCCGATATTACCCCAAAATAGATGCCTATCACGATAAAGATGATGATTTCAGCAGCAAAGAATTTTCCAAACCATATGGCTGTCCTGCTGACTGGATTGGCAAATAGCGAATACCCAGTTTTTTCATGAAATTCGACCAGCAGCGCATCGCTCCCCACAAGCGCTGCCGTAATAATCAATAGCGCGGGTGCCAGAAACAAAGAGTATCCAAGAAGCCCAGTTATCGCTTCCGGGTCAAAGCTGTTTGAAATAAAATAAACAACCGCAGTTGAAGCCAGAACCGCGACTGCCATAACTCCAATAACCCTTTTTGATCGCAGGAATTTTTGGAGCTCGTGCCTGCATATGACCCCAACCTGGGTCGCCTGGCTTGGCAGCTTTTTTTCCACCATTGTCTTCATACTAATCTAATGACTCCGACATTGTGTTCAGGTAGAATGACTCGAGAGTATTTTGTGCCGGCCTGAAGGAAACTATCTGTAAACCAGCTGCACTAAGTTTCTGCAAGAGCTGCGCCCGATCATCCATTCCTCCCGCGTGCTCGACGATAATCTCTGTACCGTATGGATCGGGCTGTTCGATTCCCACAACTCCATCGATCTTTCCGATCAATAGAATTTGTGCGTCAGTCGGCCGTTGCAGAAGCTCAACCTTTACTTTGCCACCAACCATTGAACGCATGATACTGTGAACCGTGTCAGACCTGACCAATTTTCCCTTGTCAAGCATGGCTATCACGCCACAGACCTCCTGGGCTTCTGAAAGCAGATGTGTGCTCATCAGGATAGTCTTGCCGGCCTTTTTAAGCGAGCCGATAATCTCGCGAACTTCTACTCTTCCTCGCGGATCTAGCCCGGAAGTAGGCTCGTCTAGAATCAATAAGTCAGGATCGTGCAATAGCGATGAAGCCAGAGCCACTCGCTGAGTCATGCCCTTTGAGAACGAGCCGATCTTCTTTTCGCTCCATTCATGCAGCTTTACAGTTTCCAGGACCTGCCTAGTTCGGTCAGAAATCTGCTGCAGCGACATGCCTCTTAGCTTCCCATAATAAGACAATACTTCGACTGGAGTCAGAAATGGCGGAAATACCGGGGTTTCAACTACAGAGCCGACGTTCAGGAGTGCTCTCCTCGTTTCCTTTCCTATTTCCTTTCCAAAAATAAAAGCCCGACCCGATGTTGGCCTGCAAAGTCCGGTCAGGATCTTTATCGTCGTTGTTTTTCCCGAGCCGTTCGGGCCCAAGTATCCCATGCACTGACCTTCTTTAAGGGAAAAACTCAGATTGTCAAGAGCCACGAAATCTCCGTAGCGTTTTGTCAGTTCGCTAACAGTCAGTACTTCTTGCTCGCTGCCCATCTGATCTGAAACATGGATACTGGGTGTGCCGCATTATAAAGGAACACGCTCTTTCGGATCTATATTCCGAAATGGGTCGTTCTATGGGTGTATAGCTCTTCTTCGTGGGGATAAAAGAATCCGCATATTTCACAGGTGTACATTTCCATTCTTGATGGATCAAGGACCCGCCCTATTGTGAACGAATCTCCGAGTTCTATTACATCATGGCCTTTGAATCTCGCGGGGTCTGACTCTAGAAATGATTGCAGAACCCACTTTATCATTCCCATTGGTATGAGGGTGTTGTGTTCAATATGGATCTCTTTAGTGTCTTCTAGAAAGGTTATCAGCTCTTTGGAAACCTGTATGTCCTTGCTGTCCTCGAACTGCTTTTGTTTCTCCAGTTTTGAATACAGATAATCGTAAACCTCTCTGGCAAATCCATCATTATCCGATATGCATGTTATAGTGATCCGTTGCAGTTCAGCGGGATGCGCAGTCATCGCTTTAGGCTCCACAATTACCTGTCACTCTGTTGCCATTCGGACCAATTCAGAAATTTGCCTGCCTTTCCCCTGAGAGAGCGCGGATATCCCGCCTGTCAGACTTTCAGAAGTTCTGCCTTTCCCTGCCAGCACCTTGGCCACCATCAATGAAGTGTTTCCCATCATGCAAACTAGCAATGTCTTGCCGTCGGCTTTTCCCAGTGCATCATCCAGTTCCTTTGGGATCTGCTGGGTTGTGAGAAGCCGTTCTACCTCCCTAGCCTTTGGGACAAAGATCTTGCTTTCATCGACGCCAAGTGACTTTGCCATCAGCTCTATTCCTTCCTTGCGCGGGGTATACATTGTGTGAATCCAGACGATTCTGTCGTATTCCCCGATGTTTGAGACAGCTTCTTGCAGCGGAACTTCGAGGCGGCCCTTCTTTTCCATCGTCGCAAGGTTCTTTCTGTACTTTTGGATTCCATCGGCAATCATTACGACAAATTTGCCACCACCGCCACCATAGTTGGCCATCTGCATCACCGCGTAAAGTGCAAGGGCACTGCTTTCTCCCATGTCGTAGCCCTTATCCACAAAGAACTTTAAGAGACGCTTTGCCTGCCCAAAATCCACTTCATGCTGTCCACCGTATAGTTCTGGCTCGTAGAACTTTAATCCTGTCGCCTTGCCTTTCGTCCTTATTCCGGCAACATCCTGATCGCCCAGCGGAAAGACCACATGAAGCGACTTTTTCCCGTGCTTTTCCATCAGGTACCTGCTCAGGCCGCCCGATGTGCCCCCTGTCCCAAATGTGCAGACGATCCTAAATTCCGCCAGCGAATTGCCTTGCTCTTGCAATTGCTGGTCGATCTCAGGACCTGTCACGGTCCTGTGGACATCAATATTCAGCTCGTTGTCGTACTGCTCCGGGCAAAAGCAGCCATATATTTTTGCGAGAAGTTTTGCCAGGTTGATAATATCCTGTTTCGCCAGGACTGCTTCTATCTCTGCACGTGATTTATCGAAAATGGTGGTGTCGAAGCCGAAATCTGAAAGCTGTGAGCGGACGTTTTCGGCGGTTGCCTTGGCGACCAAAAGATTGGGGTTGCCCATCATTCCAGGGGCCGGGCAGATGTCCATGTCAAGGTTCATGATTTGTATTTTCTCGTTCTTTAACTCCTCGAAAACTCCCTCCTGGAGCTTTCGAGAGACAAGAGTAATGACGGCCAAGCCGAGCCTGCCTATTTGCCCCAGGGCTATGCCAAAATTACCCGAGGTCGCCTCGATTATTGTCTGCCCGTGGGCCAGCTTTCCAGTTGCAATGGCATCATGGACTATGTGGACCGCAGGCCTTGCCTTTATCGAGCCTGCCAGAAGGTCGGAATCAAACTTGCCAAAAACCCTAAGATCATTGTCTGTGAGATCGAGGCCGTACTCACGTTTTGCACATTCCTTCAGATCCCTGGTAATGTCGATCAGGGGCGTTGGGTTGACAACCTTGACCTGTCCTGAATTTTCTTCCAGGTGCGGGACCTTGCCCCATATCTCTCGCTCGAAATGCTCGAGAAGAGCGCTGTCAACATTATTCCCCCTGCTCAATCCCTGCATACCTATACAGGGATATCATGCGCCAAGAGGTATTATAAAAGATTTGATAGGCACCGAGCGTTTCCAAGCCAGACCAGACCATGGGGATAAATCCGTGAACAGACAGGAATCCCCTGAAGGGGCCCTAGCGACTGATGGCAATTTTGAGAGTATTAGATATGCTGAGTTAAGCTGAGCTCTTACAATTTCCTGTAGATCTTGCTCCTGTGGCCGAGATCGATAACTAAGACAACCATCTTGCTTCTTTCGATGCTTACTATTATCCTGTAATCTCCAACCCTAATTGAGTAAAGATCCACACCACTTAGTTTTTTCGCAAAAGCAAATGGATCGACAGCTGCCTCCTCTAGCTTGTCTGTGATTCTTCTTTGTGCCAAACGGTCAAGCTTTTGAAGCCTCTTAATTGCTGATTCAGTCCACCGTACTTCAAAATTCATTCTATCTTCAGTCTTCGCTTGACTTCCTGCATCGACGATGTCCTGCCAGCTTTGACATCCTCCAGGCTTCGCTCTATGCCCCTTATCGTTTCCTCGCTGAGCTCTCCCTCGTCAGTTCTCAATACCAGCAACCTCTCGACCACTTTGTTGTATGATTCTCGAGGATGCATCTTGAGTGCCTTTAACCGATCGCGCGTCTTCTTGTCAAGCTGTATCGTTGTCCCCACATCACCTATAGGTTGTCATAAGTATTTATAGTTCGCTATAGTGGCCATGGACTCGCTTCTTCGCCCACGACCCATCGAGGCTACTGGATCATCGGAAAACTCGACGACTGCATCTTGTGACTTGCGCGTAATTTGAAGCATCGATGGCCGGTCTTTATTATTATTCGGTAATCTTTTTATCACCCGATAACGCGTTCGTTTTACGTTTGTCCAGTACCGGGAATAATTCTGGCGGCGATGAGCTCGCAATGATCGCCGGCTCTGTGGTAATGAGTGAAAGTCCGGCTCACCAGCTAAAGTACTGGAGAAAAAAATTCGAAATAAAGCAAGCTGATCTGGCTCGGAAGATGAGCATAACTCCATCAGTTCTGAGCGATTATGAAAAGGGCCGCAGGCCATCACCGGGCGTGAATTTTATCAGGCGGTACCTCGTTGCGCTCTACGAGCTTGCTGGCAGCCCCAGCCACGTTGAAATATCGCAGCTGCTGGCCGCGCCGCCGGTCGCTGATGCACATATAAATCAGGCATAGCAAATGCCTTGCATGCCCCTGATTGTAGTCTCGATGTACCCGGGCAGGTCCGCGGAGCAGAAAAACGAGTTCGCAAAGGCCGTGACGGATTCGGCCGTCCAGATACTAAAGACAAAGGCCGAGCACGTCATAGTAGTATTTGACGAGAAATCAAAGGAAAACTGGTTCCAATCCGGCAGGCCGCTATAAGGGCAAGCGGGCAAAACTATTATTATTTTGACCAGCTTCCCAGCTCCGCTTGACAAAGGTTGCAATTGTGCAGATGCGCTCGTCTGAGGACAAGCAGGAAAACCTGCTCAAGTCAATCGAGTTTATCAGTGAAGCCGCATCCAGCAGGGCTGAGCTCGTTTGCTTTCCAGAATTCCAGATGGCCTATTCTCCCGCCAGCCAGACAGCCAGGCAGCTGGCCGGAGTTGCCGAAACGGTCAAAGGCGAGTTTGCTACGGCTCTTGGCAAGGCAGCCAAGAAGAACAGGATCGGGGTCATAGCCACGATATATGAAAAATCGACCGGCCGACGAGTATATGACACCGCGATAGCACTGTCTCCAAAAGGCGCACTGACATCAGTTTACCGCAAGCTGCATCTTTTCGACGCGCTTGGCTTCAAAGAATCCGCAAAGATGACGCGGGGCAAGACGATCAGGGACCCAGTGGTGACAAGGGCCGGACGCGTTGGGCTGTTGATCTGCTATGACCTTCGTTTTCCAGAGCTTTCGAGAATATTGACGGATAAGGGCGCTTTTGTGATCGTCGCTCCTTCCGCGTGGGTGCAGGGCGAAATGAAGGAAGAGCACTGGCAGACGATGATAAAGGCCAGGGCCATAGAAAACGGATCGTACCTGGTTGCGCCTGATCAGGTTGGCAACATTTACTGCGGCAGGAGCATGGTTGTTGATCCGTACGGGATCGTTCTCGCAGACATGGGCCAGCGCGAGGGCATAGAAACAGTAGAGATAGACAGGTCGCGGGTGCATCAGGTGAGGAAAAAACTCCCGCTCTTGAAAAATCGCCGGACGGATATCTATCAGTTATCTTATTAGCAGGTCAGAGCAAGAAAGTGATCGTTGTGGGAAGTCTTCCACTCGATCCTGCAATGATGCTTCTCGAGCGGGCATGAGAACCTCTCGCTGCAATATTCGCAGAGGTGTGAATGGTCACTTTCCATCATCAGATCTGCCGAATCATTTCTTAAGAAGATAATGCAGAGACTTTACAGAGGATCCCTATAGATTATTGCCGTCATCATGCTAGTGACGCCTCGACGCGGTTATTCTCATTAAATGGAAATGGCAGCGAGATGTTGAAATTGATTCGTATTCATGAGAGCTGCACTATCGCTGCCTTTGATGGCACGCCGCTGTTCAGAACATGCAGCATATAGTACCCCGGTGGGGCCAGCCTGCGATTGATAGGAGCAGACACTGTGATTTTGTTAGATGTCCGACTGAGGATCTGCATCCAGAGAAGCCTCTGATCCGTGTTGTAGTGATGCGTCGTGCTGGACAATGCCACCAGGGATACGTCCGTGATATCCGATGCGTCAGGGGTAGCGATCTCGAAATCTCCTCCGTAGGGCAGGCTGGGCGGGGCGCTGGAAATCGTTGGCCTATCTTCGGACACGTAAGCAGGGCTGAATATTTCGGTGCGGAGCTCGTAGCTGTATATGCTGTAGGATGTTCCGGCCACCCATACCCGGCCGTCTGTCAAAAGCAATGCACCCGAGTGGTAGATTCTCGGTATCGAATGCGGAGGAAGTACAGCCCATTTCTCTGTGACAGGGTCAAACATTTCAGGATTGTAGACTGCCAGCGTCTTGTCATTGTTCTCCCTGGTGCCTCCAAAAATGATGATCTTTCCCGTCGGGAGAATGACCGGATTGCAATACCTTCTTGCGTAGGTCATCGACTGGATGTATCTCGAAGCCATCTGCAGGCCGCTTTGTTCAAGGATCTGGGCGGACTTTTTGGCTATCGCCGGGTACTTTGGAGTCCTGGACCCGCCGCATATGAGTACCTTACCTTTTTCATTCACATTGTTCTGAAGCGGAAGGAGCACCGACGTTCCGAAGCTTCTCTTGACGCCGTTGCCCGCGAGATGCCAGATACCTGTTGCTGGGTCCCAGAGGTACCGGTTAGGATTCTGGCCCACGCAGGCGACCAGGCCGCTCGGCATCAGGTGCATCCGGGGGTAAGGTGCAAGCGACGGGTTGACGCCTTCTCCCGGTCCCCCGTAGCACGATGATCCCGCTCCCGGAAGATTTGCGCAGCCTTTTGCATCGCAGCCGACACAATACTTCCTATTTGATTCAGGATCGTACATTATGTTCCAGCTCTGAGTGTCAGGATCGTAGATCTCGGTCAGCAGGTTGGAATAGCCAAATTCGTCGTACCCCTCGACGACCTGGACCTTCCCGCTGTCTAGCGAAACAGCAGTGGGATACCACCTGCCGTGAGCCATGGGAGGCCGCTCATGGAATGATTCGGACTGGAAATCAAATTCATAGGCTGCGTCCAGTCCCCACCAGCGGTGGTTCGGGGACTGGTGGGTATACTTTATGGTCCCTCCGACAAACAGTACGTTTCCGTTGGATAAAAGCGCGTGTCCCGAGCACCAGATGTCCTTTTCCACTGTATACTTTTTTTGGCTGTCTTCAGCCGGATCCCATATCCCCGCCCTGAACGGACCGTCGGCACTTGGCTTGTGAAAGCCCGAGCCGGCGACATACAGAACCTTGCCTGAAGGCAGCATTGCCAGATGCACAGGATGGTTGAGGACCTTGGGTCCTGCTGCCCATGATCCCGCTCCAAGGGCAACAGCCTGGCTACCTGGCAAGGAGCTGCGAAAGCCAGCGAGGCCTCCCAGCACGACAATTCCAGAAGCAGCAATAAGCTTTAGGAATTCGCGCCGCGATACCTTGGGCACAGGATTGTCCTGCTGAAGAAAAATAATAAGCCGATGTATTTCCCGGTAGGTAACGAGTAATGAGTTGTTATGGAACTCATTATGTACCACCTTCCGCTCCAGCAGCGGGTGTCACTGGGACGCCAGCAGATTGCCTATTTTCTGCCAAAACCAGGAAATCGTATCCGGGTGATTTTTCGTACTGCTTTACGAATGTGCCGAACCCTGCTTGGGGCTCTGCGTGGCGACTTGGGTTTCGACCTTGTCCGATTTCTACGTGATGACCTTGGTCTTCTGAGCCGCGCATCACAGTTGGCACAATGCAAAATCTTGCGCTTGGTTCTGATGTTCGATACGTGGTCGCATCGAGGGCATAGCACGCTGGCAAGTGTTGCTTTCCGGCCTTGCCAAGAAGACTCCCATTCGATGCCCCTCAACATTCTTGCTGGCATGGATACAGGCAATCCCTTATCCTTTATTGCGCCTCGCGTGTTTGCAATCCTTACTTGCAGCGAGTTGCTCGGAGTCTTTCGATTTCGTAAGCAGCCTACTATGCCACCTTTTGCAATCTGCTAGATATCTATTCGAGCTGACCTGACGCCGATTCCACGTAGGAGTGACAGCAGCTTGTCGTAGGTTTCGAGCCGAAAGTAATTCATCATGCCTTCAACTTCTTTATCGCTGTATTCTGGGTCCAGGTATTTTCTACGATCTGGATGCATGCCATAAGTTCCAAGAATTTGTCGCATAGCCATGTCTTATCCCGAGCGAGTACCATGTCGTATAACCTTTGTGCGGGCATGGTGGAGAGGCATTTTCTATAGTCTTGTCGGACATTTGTTCCCGAGCCCGATATTGGTCCAGTCCACTCTGTAGATGAACTCCGGACTGGAAAACTAGGTAGGGCAACAGACTGACAGAAGTATATGAATCATGATCGGGATTGAGAGCATGCAGATGGCATAGGCGATTGGGCGGGAAAGAGTCCGGGTTAACCCCTTCCGTGATGCCAACCAAGGCTCTTCGTACCTCTGGACTTTGGAGCTAGTTCGACGGCACCGGGCGGACGGTGGTCGCCTACCCGCTTGCACTTTCGGTCATGACTTTTTCTTGGACGGGCATCTTGCGTTGACGCAGATTCGCCATTGCTTTGCCCGCCGAGCAAATACCACGCCGACAATAGGCCAGCCGCATTGCTGGCATGCTTTTCCCGTGACTCTGATTCCACCTCTTTGCGGCAGCGGCGCGGTTGTCTTGCACCCGCCTTCAGCGTAATTCGAGCAGCCGACAAAGCGCTTCTTTGATGCTCTGGACCTTATGATCCGCAGCTGGCCCTTGCCGCAGATTGGACAGGGGCCGATCGTTGCAGCTTGGGCGTGGTCTGATGTGGCTGCATCGCCTATGCTCGAGCCGATTTCATTTTTTTTCTCCATGAAGGTCGAGAGCGAATCGATCAGCATCTCAACAGCGCTCCCTATGGCAGAAGTGCTGTCTAAAGTCCCCTGCTCCACTTTGTCTAGTTTTTCCTCCATCAGCCTTGTCAATTCTGTCGAAATTATCGCGGGCGCGTGCACCCTCATTGATTCAATTATTGCAAGTCCAAGATCCGTTACTTCAATCCCGCCCCGCGTGGTTGCGACATAATTCCTCTTGAACAGCGTGGCGATAATGTCAGCGCGCGTAGCCTTTGTGCCAATCTGCTCCTGCTCCATCTTGGCAAGCAGGCTGGATTGATTGTAACGAGCCGGTGGCTGCGTGAATTTTTCTTCCATACTTGTGCCGAGATTTTCCAGCGAATCGCCGTTGTGCAGTTCTGGCAGCTCATGCTGCTCGAGCTTGATGTATGGCTTGTAAAACAGCATCCAGCCCTCATAGAGCGGAACACTCGCCTCAGCTCTGAACTCGTGCCCCCCAACGTCGATTGAAACTTTGGTGCGCTGGCTTGTCGCAGGATCGCCAAAGGTAGCAAGGAACCTCTTGACTATGAGGTCATAGACCTTGAACTCTAGCCCTCCAAGCCTCCGCTTAGGCACTACGCCTGTCGGATAGATAGCTGGATGTGCCGGGTCACTCATGCGCCCCTCATTTGGAACAAGCCTTTCTTTAGAAAGCAAGATGGAGGCAAACTTCCCATAGCTTCCGATATTTGCCAATGCTGCAATTATCTTGGAATATCCTATCGAGCTTGGGAGCTTTTGGCTTGAAGTGCGAGGGTAGGAGATCAGGGCCGAAAGGTACAGCTTTTCTGCTATCACAAGGGTGTACCCGGGAGAAATCCGAAATAGCCTGTACGCTTCGCGCTGCAGGTCGCCGGTGTTGAACGGAGTTGGCGGCCTCAAAACAACCTTGCTACTTGATACATCGGCTACAGTACCTTGCACGCCCGTGCACTTTTCAACAATCTCTTGGGCAAGCGCGAGTGTTTCGACCTTTGGCTTGAAATAGTGCGCCGTAAAATGTTGTCCGCTCTTGCGAAATTCCGCGGCTACAGTCCAATAGGGATCTGGAACGTGGAGCCGGATCTCTAACTCTCTCTCTACTGCGAATGCAAGGGTTGGCCCCTGCACCCTTCCAATCGATAAATTCCGATAGCCGCCGACTGCGCTCTTGAATGATTGTGCAAGAGCCCTTGAAAGGTTCACGCCGTAGAGAAAGTCCAGCATATGGCGTGACCGGCCGGCATCTGCAAGCCGGCCGTCCGGCTCTAGGAGATTCGTAAATGAAATTCTTATTTCTTCATCCGTCAGCGTAGAGAATTTTGCCCGAAGCGATTTAGAATATTGGTGGCCGCACGCATACTCTAGAATGCTGTACCCGATCACTTCCCCTTCCTGATCATAGTCGCATGCGTGGACAAAGGATGATGCATTCCTTGCAAGATCTGAAATGACCTTGATCGCCCTGCATGCACGCGCGTTTTTTTCAGCGGCCGTCCACTCGAGGTCAAGGACAGGAAACACGCTTCTGTTCGCAGTCGAATCGGTCAGTCCGTAGAGGTGCCCAATGGCCGAGCAGACCATGTAATGATGATCTTTTCGCTTCACCTCAAAGACCGGCATTCCTGCATGTCTTGATTCGCGAGAAGTCCCCAGAGCCTCGGCTATCCTTCTGGCTGCGTCTGGCTTTTCGCATACTACAAGAGTATACAAGCTACATCAGTGTGTCAGGGTGTGGATATTAATGCGATCCCATGGAACTCCAAGCGCTGCGTTTTGTGAAGGATTCTTAAAAGTGGGAAAAGAAGGCCATCTTCGTCGAAAGGGTTAGCCACTTTACAATTGTAAACTATGATCCTTATCTATGCAGCCATGCTCATAAATGACATGTTCAAAGACCCTGTATGCAGGATGATGGTTGACGAAAAAACTGCAAAGTTCGTGTCCAATGCCGGCGACAAGAAGGTGTATCTCTGCTCAGCTGCGTGCAAGACCCAGTTCGACTCGAATCCGAAAAAGTACGGATACTAGTACAAGGCGTTCTGCCATGAATCTGGAAAAAGCTCTTTATGCATTTTAATTGAGTGATAGGGTAGTGGCGTTTCAAATTAGGTAGGCAGGAAAAAAGAGGAACAAAGTCAGGCAAAAGTAAAGGTAAATTCATGGCTGTTGGTGTTGGAATTGCTGTTGCTATTGCTGTCGGTATAGGAATGGCATTGAGCAGCGGAAACCTACCAAGTCCAAACTCTGAAACCTCTTTGTCGAGGACTGTTTCTTGGATTCACGTGCACGGACTAGGAATCGATCCTTCTGACCGCGGCATATTGTACATTGCCACGCACGGTGACTTTTACAAGAGCGTAGATGGTGGCACGCCAGTCAAGGTGGACAAGCAAAGAGCAGATTACATGGCATTTAACGCTCCTCAGACTCCTGGGACTCCACTTTATTCCAGCGGTCACCCCTCTACTGGTGGGAATACTGGCCTGATAATGAGTACTGATGGAGGTCAGACGTGGGAAGTTGTAGCAACGGTCCTCGATCCTCCAGTAGATTTTCACGCGATGGCGGTTAGCAAGAGCGACCCTAACACCATTATAGGATTCGACAGTGGTGGACGAGGAATTTTCAAGACTGCCGATGCAGGAAAGACGTGGAACAGATTTGATTATCCCGGGCAGTACGTGACAGCGCTCGCGATTTCTCCAAGCGATTCAAATACCATACTTGCAGCAACAAATGATGGCATCTTCATGTCAAATGACGGAGCAGCAAGCTGGACCCAGACTAACCAATATTCGGGAATAGCAGTTATGGCATTAGCATTTGATGATGACGGAAATCTGTACGCTTCAACCGAGACATTTGGTCTGGCAAGATCATCTGACCTTGGCAAGACATTTGAAAGCATCAGTCGTCCTCCGAATAGCCTTACCGCTACCTCGATATCTGTTGATTCTCAGAACAAGATAATATACGTCGCCGGATTTGCTGCGCCTCAGGGTTTTCAAGAGGTGTTTAGGAGCTCGTCTTTGAATGGAGATGGCTGGCAACTGGTAGGAACAAATCGAACATAACAGAGCCACGGTGTGTTGACATCAGTATCGGAATATAGCGAAATGATCTCCTGTAAGAGAGTTTTGTTCAAAGTAGTAGGAATGTATTGCACTAGTTGTAAGCCTATAGTTGAAAGCCAGCTTAGGGGCGAGCATGCGATAAAGAGAGTAGCTATCGACGTCATGACTGATAGCGTCATAGTAGAATACGACTCTTCGCTTATTACTGTCACCGAGATAAAGAAAAAGCTAGAGGCTTCGGGCTACAAGTTCTCTAGAGTATTTTCTCCTACGCGCTAGTCTCGGCAGAGAAATATGTCTCATTCACATTCACTTGCGAGTAAGGCTGTTCTCTTTTTGTTCTCGCTGACGCGAATCTTGGCACGTATCTGCCGAGCAGAAGCGAGTTCCCGACCACCGTCACCGAGCTCAGTGCCATTGCCGCTCCTGCAAGTATAGGCAGCCAGCCGAACACTTCCAGCCCGAGGAACGGCACGAGCGCGCCTCCTGCCACAGGTATCAACCCAGTGTTGTACGCAAACGCCCAGAACAGGTTCTGCTTTATCTTAGATACGGTCTTTTTGCCTAGCTCAAGCGCAATTACTACGTCCCTTACATCGTTCTTTATCAGTATGATTCCGCCCGTCTCTTTTGCCACGTCGGTGCCAGAGCCTATTGCTATCCCAAGATCGGCACGGGCAAGCGCAGGAGCGTCGTTGATCCCATCGCCGACCATTGCCACCACTCTTCCTTCGTCCTTCAGCTTTGCAATGACCTGCTCCTTCTCCTGCGGCAGAACCTGTGCTATTACGCGCCTGATTCCAAGCTTTGACGCTATCGCGTTCGCGGTCCTTTCGTTGTCGCCTGTCAGCATCGCTACTTCGATATGCAAGCGGTTGAGCGCGTCGATCGCCTCCTTCGCGCGTTCCTTCACAGTGTCTGCCATTGCAATTATCCCTGATAGTTTTCCATCGATTGAAACGAGCGTGGCCGTCTTGCCTGTCTGCTCCATATTCTGAAGGGTCGCATCCACCTCTCCTGTGACGGTGATCCCGTTTTCGCGCGTCAGCTTTCTGTTTCCTATCATGACTTCGTGGCTTCCAACATTCGCTCTTAGTCCGTGACCCGATACCGCCTCAAATGAATCGGGATTGGAGATCGGGATTCCCTGCTCCCTAGCTTTCCTGACTACGGCCTGGCCGAGTGGGTGCTCTGAGCCTGACTCTGCGATTGCCGCCAGCCTCAGCAGCTCGTTATCTCCCAGTCCCGACAAATCGACTATGTCCGTGACCGAAGGCTTGCCTTCTGTCAGCGTGCCGGTCTTGTCGAAAACTACAGTATTCACCCTTCTTGCCATTTCAAGATGCTCCCCTCCCTTGAACAGAATGCCGTTCTCCGCTCCCTTGCCAGCTCCCATCATCAGTGCGGCTGGTGTCGCGATTCCAAGCGCGCAGGGGCACGCGATGATTATCACTGACACGAACGCAAGGACCGAATAGGTCAGTCCCGCGCCTCCTGCAATATACCATCCCATAGCCACGCCTACCGCAACAGCGATCACCGCCGGAACGAAATACTTTGCCACCTGGTCGACCATTCTCTGCATCGGGGCCTTACTCATCCTTGCGTCCTCAACAAGTGCGATGATCTGCGACAGGACTGTATCCTGACCCACCTTGGTGGCTCTGACTTTGAGCAGACCGCTTTGGTTTATCGTCGCACCGATGACTTCGCTATCCCTTGATTTGTCTACGGGTATGCTTTCGCCGGTGACAGCCGACTCGTCCACTGATGATGCTCCGTCGACTACGATTCCATCCGCGGGCACGCGCTCGCCCGGCCTGACTACTAGCAGGTCGCCCTCCTGAACCTACTCGACAGGGATCTCTATTTCCTCTTGTTCCCTTATCACCTTCGCAACTCTAGGCTGAAGGTCCATCAGTTTTCGTACCGCGCTAGACGCCTTTTCTTTTGTCCTTGTCTCAAGCAGCCTTCCGACTAGGATCAAAGTGATAATGATCGCGGCAGTTTCAAAATACACCGATGCGAATGGAAAGTAGCTGGGCGCCATGGTGACTGCCGCGCTGTATAGATAGGCCGCGGTTGTCCCGAGAGCTATCAGCGTGTCCATGTTCGAGGCTCTAGCTCTTATTCCGTCCCACGTCCCCTTGTAGAACCGCCAACCTATCCAGAACTGCACTGGAGTTGCCAGCACGAGCATCACATAGCTGCCAAGCTCCATTGGAAGCAGCATAAAGTCCTCGAGCTGCGAGGGAAACATGTGCGGAAGTGTCAGTATCAATATTGGAATGGTAAGGGCTATACTGATCGCGACATGCCTCTTTAGTTTCTTCATCTCCCTTTCGGGTTGTGTGAATTCGTTGAGACACTGGGTGGCGCAAAAATAGTATTTTCTACCGTCCACAGCATGCTGAATGGACTCGGGTTTTTCTTCGACAAACATGCCGCATACCGGGTCTGTAGCCATGCGTATCCCTTGGATTTTCTCCTATATAGCATAAGGACTTTACAATTGTAAAGTGTATCTTCACATAGCGAGTCTATATTGCCTCTCGTCTCACGTAAAAGGTCACTAGACCATCCAAATCGCCAGAACGATCATTTGAATTGCAATACCCGCCTGAACAATATAGCTTTGTTGTTCAGGTAGCCTAAATTGACTTAGACTTGCCCCCTTTGCTGATACTTGCATCAACGATTTTGAATCTTCCTTCAACCCGCCGTACGTTAGCAGGCTTTATGTCAACTAGTCCCACCGTCCCAGCTTTTCTCTTCAATCTTTCAAGCACGTCCGATGGGACTCTTTCATTGCTTCCATATTTTTGTAAAAGACAGTATTTTGTACGCCAGTAGACTTTGGCGAAGTATCTATTTGAAAGCCTCCTTGATATTGTAAAGTCTCTTACGATGTCTTTTGGATGGCCCATTTTCAGGACAAGTTCTCGTTTGCCGTTCCTTGAAGTGACATAGTAAACATTCTTGTACCATCCTCTGCCCAAATGTCTATAGTCACCAAATAGGAATTTAACTATGGGTTCCAAAAGGCGCTTATCGGGAAACCTCTTTGTTCTTCTGGTCTTCATGTAATGATCTATGAACGAGTCTATGGTGCGAGCCAAAACCTTTCTGCTTTTATGCTTCAACAAAGGAGGCTCAACGTGCAATCATTTATCAGTTTCCTAAAGAGAACAAGAATGTAATTTGCTGTCTGTTAAAAGGTTATCATATTCTTCCTTTTATTAACGAACCTTGAACTCAAAGTGATGACCATTAAAGACCTGATTGGCAAAGACCCAAGACGGATTGCATCACCTGAGCAAAGAGAAATGATCTGGAAAATGCAAGGCGGACCCTGCGCAAAGTGTCAAGGCCCTATAACAAAGGGAGGCATGGAGGTACACCACTTCTATCAGCACGCCTTTGGTGGCGGTTCAAATTACGCAAATATGATTGGTCTACATAAGAAATGTCATGCTGAAATTACAAAGGAGCAGGCAAGCCTCAGAAAGGCATTCAAGGGTTACGGAGCATTTTAGCTCTGGCAACAGAAAGATGTTTTGTAAATGACAATGTTGTTCATTGATTCTAAAAATCAACTACACCTTCATAGAATTGTTGATAGCAATAACATGTCAACCTAGCCAACTAGACTCATCACCATCTCGAAGAACCTTACCATTTAACCAATCATTGATAGTCTTCCCATGCCACATCCCGATTATTTTGAATTCTTTGACATCACCGGCAGCAGTTAGCTTGCAATCACATTCTCCAAAGTGGATCGCGGTGTTGAAAATTATGTCTGCCAGTGGTACCGTATCTACGTGGAAATAATCTTTCTCGATTCTTGATAGAAATATCACATTGATATTCTCTGAAACCGCGACTAATGCATTCATCATGTCACTCGTTAGTAGAACTAATCTTTCATTGCTTTTGGATTTAGCATCAAGTATTTCCCTTCTAATCCATGGATCGGCAAACCCTTTTCCTGATTGTGCGCTGAATGATTTGAGTAAGTCTAGGCTGATATGCTGCAAAGGTTCAGCGCCATTTCTCCTCATGGTGAATATTTCCTTGGCAGTATGGAATGCGACTCGTACTTCCTTTCTCGCCGCACGCACGGAGAACTCAATATCCTGTTTTTTGTCTTTTGGAATTTTTGTGTCCTCAAGTTTGGCCTCTCTTGTCTTTGCATCTTCTGACGCCCTGTTGTATTTATTTTCAACTTCAATAATGGTTAAGCGCGATAAAGCAAATCTGAAAGATGGTCCGTTGGTATTCGGAACAATATTTTTGAAGTGATTTGAAAAGTAATGCCTCATGAGAAAATTGGTATCGGGAATGAGTACAATCGAACCACCTAGCGCATCCATTATTTGCTTGAACCATCCTTCAAAACCTTGACGAGTTCTTGTATTTACCGGTATCTTGGTTTCAGGATTGTTTGTTCTTAGGTACGGATACTCTACATGGAGGTGTGTTTCAGAAGGTAAGAACTCTGCCTGAAGATCGTAAATACCAGATCTATCGAATACTTCAACAACGTCTCGTTCTCGGGCTTCTGTCGTTATTATGAGCTTTGGGTATTCGACGGAATACAATGGGTAGCCATCTTCTGATACTTCAAGCGAATAATTGACGGTGACGGCGCCGCTTCCACTTTTTCTTAATTGGTACATGTCTATTTGATCGATGTACTTCATAAGCTGCTCTTTGCTATATGGAATGACAGGCAACAATTTTCCATGGAATGAGGCTACTGATAAACGATTAGTCAGAATGTGGCTCATGCTTCACTCGACGTTATGTAGACAAGTTAAGATTTTTCGTTTGATGGCAACTGAACAACCATCCGCAAAAAAAGAACGAACCTCAATGTCACATTGTAAATTATTTCAACGCCTTCTCTTCTACCTGATACAGGGGATCCATGCCCGATTTAGTTCCCGTTGGTTTTATGATATCAGGAAATAGTGCTGAGAAGGATGATAATCTTGCAACCCCATATGTGCTTAGGTTGAACGAAGGTTCAATCCTCCTAAGTATGTCTGATAAGTATGCTCCACTTACTAAACCCGATTCGTCAGCAGCTTGTTTCACGGCTCTCAGTAGAACTTCTCTTCCGGCATTTTTTAGTTCCACAGAGATTGCGGGGGGTTGTTTCTTCGGTTTATCAATCTGGCTCGATTTATTGATCTCTTCAGGCAGTTCCATTTCTGAATTAAGATAAACGAATTGATCGCAACTATTGATGAAAGGACGGGGAGTCTTCTTCTGTCCAATCCCAATCACCTGAAGACTTGCCTCGTTGATTCTCTGCGCAAGGGTGGTAAAATCGCTATCACTCGTCACAAGTACAAAAACATCTACATCCTTCCTATGCAACATATCCATAGCGTCAACGAACATTCCCAGGTCAGTGGCGTTCTTGCCCTTTGCATATCGATTTAGTTGAATGGACTTAACTGCATGTTCATTACATGCCTCAAGCCAGTCTCGAAGGTTCCCTTTAGACCAATCCCCGTAAGCACGCTTAATAGTGACTCTTCCATATCCCTTTGCGCTATCCAGTATGAACTGAATTTCAGAGGATGGAGTATTATCTGCATCAATGAGGACTGCAACCTTAGAATCAGGTGTGATCGGACGTGCCATAACTTTGGTCTGTCCTGAAGGTGTCTACTCGATTTTATTTACCTTATTATGAGGCTCCGGGGTACGACATCTTACAAGACCTTTACTACTCTGGCGCATGGTTCATGATAATATTTCGTGGTATTGCCGCGGCTCCGATTTCTCTTTGATACAATATGTGATTCACCATTAAGGGGTTGTCTAAAATACCAACAGACGCCATCTTGAAAGGCGTCCATTCTTGTCAGCATAGTTTGATACATATTATTTGTTCTCAAACTGCCCAAATCAAGTTGCAATCATGCCTTTTCTTCCCTTAGAGTTGGTTCGGTTGTCAATCTACGTTGCTCTTTTACCAAATCCTCTAGTAACTGCTTTTTTAGAGCGTCCAAGTCTGGCCGTGGAACAACCAAAGGTCGAGCAGGCGTTGAGGACTCCTGACCGATTTGTGCTCGTCGTTATGAAAGCTGTTGTAAAGGATCGGATTATTCAATGCCGAGCCAGTTGATTTACTGTCGCTATATCTTTACTATTGCTGGCTCACCCGTTTTACCGTTGATTGACAGAATATTGTAAAAATTGCAACATTCCTAAGGTATACCACATACGGATTAGAGTTACTTTATGACGTTCCCTATGTGTACATCCATTTTACAATTGTAAAGTACCAGACTGGAGCACGAATAGGGTGCCAAAACTTGACAGGCGACACCTATACTCATGATCCGCACGGAATAAACATCGGCAGTTATTGTTACGTATCAGCAGTGTCTAAGCTATTTATATTCAGAAGATGCTCTTTTTAAGGTATGACTGAGAAGGTCTGCGTTCTTGGCGCCGGCAGCACAAAGTATGGAAAGCTCAACGAAAGTATCATCGAGATCGCCCTTGGCGCGGCGAAGGACGCAATAGAATCGGCTGGTATTACTCCCAAGGATATCCAGGCCGGCTATATTTCCAACGTCTTTGGAGTGGCTGACAAGCAGGTGCACATGGCGCCTGTCATCATGAGCAACCTTGGCATATCTCATGTTCCCGGGCTCACGATCGAGTCTGCATGTGGTTCCGGCTCTGTAATGTTTCGCGAAGCCTTTGCCAACGTGGCGGCAGGATTTTACGACTGCGTACTTGCGCTGGGCGTCGAAAAGGTGACTCACACCGGGACAGCTCACAGCACCACGCTATTTTCGTACTGCTCTGACTTTTTCTATGAGGGCGGCAACGGCGCGTCTTTCCCCGGACTTTTCGCTTCGATTGCGAGGGCATACCTGACGACTCACAAAGCGACCGAAGAAGATCTTGCCAATGTTGCGGTCAAGAACCATGAAAATGGCGTGCTTAACCCAAAGGCCCACGTCCGGAAAAAAATTACGGTTGATGACGTGATGAAGTCTCCGGTGGTTGCGTCGCCGCTAAAGCTGCTTGACTGCTGCCCGTTCTCCGACGGCGCTTCGGCTACGATCCTTTGCAGCGAAGAGTTTGCCAAGAAAAGTGGAAGGCCCTATGTCGAGGTCATAGGCTCGGGCAGAGGAGCATCTCCGGCTGCGGTGCAGGGAAGAGAGGACATCACGACTATCCCAAGCACCGTCGCAGCGGCAAGGCAGGCATACAAGATGGCCGGCCTTGCGCCAAAAGACATCGACTTTGCCGAAGTCCACGACTGCTTTACAATTGCAGAAATCATCGACATTGAGGACCTCGGGTTCTTCCCCAAGGGCAAGGCGGCGCATGCCGTCAGGGACGGCGCGACTCGCCTTAGAGGCGAGATCCCGGTGAACCCGTCTGGCGGGCTGAAATCAAAGGGCCACCCGATAGGCGCCACAGGAGTCGGACAGGTTGTTGAGGTATTCGACCAGTTCACAGGCAGGGCGGGAGAGAGGACCGTCCAGAACGCAGAGATAGCGCTCACGCACAACTTTGGAGCCACCGGCGCCAGCGCTGCAGTCCACATATTCCGAAAGGTTGACAGAAAGTAGGATGATGGAGTTGTCACAACAGTCAGGAACTCGAGAAAAGTTCATCTCGGCGGCAAACAGGCAAAAGATATCCGCAAACAAGTGCGTCAATTGTGGCCACCTCATGCTTGAAACAGTTCTCTATTGCGAAAAATGTTCGGGAGGCAAGTTCGAAGATGCCGAACTCGAGGGCTCAGGCACCGTGGTCACGTACACCATTCAGGCGGTGGCTCCAGAAGGCTTTGAGGACGCCGGCTCGTACGCCTGGGTCGTCTTCAAGGTAGAAAACGCCCAGCTGAGAGCCTCGGGATTTCTGCCAGGAATCCATACCCCTCAGGACCTTCCGATTGGCACGAGGGTGAGAGTGACTGGCTTTGACGCAAAGCATGGCCTTATGCTGTCAAAGTAGCAGATGTATGTAGTCCCGCAAACAGCCTTTTTCTTATATCCGCGCGCTGCAAACTTTATTTCGCGCACATGTTCGAGTCAAAGGTATGGAAGTGCAATTCGTGCCAAGAGTTCTTTTTCTTCGAGCTCGACGCGGACGAGCACAAGAAGCGAACGGGACATTCCGACTTTAAGGTATCGGACTGGGCATCGCGCGAACAGTCTTCGCCAAGAATAAACAGGGACAGACAGGCGCCGATCTGATTCACTGCGTAGCAGCAGCTGCGCGTTTTGTTAAAAACTGTCAAGGAAACTTTTCTTATTGCAGTTGCAGGCTGTTAGCATACATGCTGTCAGCGGATGTAATTTGCGGCAAGTGCGGCTCTGTTATCTACCAGATGCGGATGTTAAAGTCTGTGAAAGACGCCTTGCGCGGAACAAACTCCCGCTGCCCTGTTTGCGGCGCGGCGCTCAACCCCGCTGATTTTTCCGTTTCGCTGAACAAGCGCTAGGGCTTGTCGTGCCTTCGAAACGCGCCATAGTATGCCAGCGCTGCCAGGCCCAGAGCTAGCACGTACCATCCGGGAAGGACAAAGCTCCCGAGATCGATGTATCCAAGGTGCATCGAGGTCCAGTCAGAGGCCTGCATGAGCAGCCTTCCCTTTGGATCGCTCTCGAGCGGCACGGCCAGCCTGTTCGCAAACCATGCAAAATCCTCGACAAGTATCGCAGTGATCAGGTTGGCGACGCCAAGGGAGGCTGCCTTTATTCTCTTGTGCCTGCCGAGCAGCTTGAAGAGCATGTCGTCCCAGAGCGCGGCAAAGCTGATTAGCACAAAGATAAACAGCATCGGGAACAGGTGGTACTGGTACATGTTGCCGATTATCGGCTCCGTCTCCCTGCTCCTGTCAAAGTTGCTGTCGCTGACTACTACCTCGCCGTTTGAGATCTGGAGCGCCGGGTCCTTGATGTAATAGTACTCGAGGTGGGCGAAGCTCGCCGCGAATATCACGCACACGAGTGCGGTAGAGATGAACTCTATCTTGCGAGCCCCAAGCTGCATCCTGATGTGGTCGCGCTTTGAGTGCCCGCCGTGGTCTTTCTCGCCGGCCCTATCCATTCTCAATGGGGAAATACTCTGACGCATATTAAACAATACCAATTCCGGCGTAGCTTAGCTTTATGACAGCTCCGGGTGCAGATCCTTCAACATCGGGTCTTTTCCAACTTTTGCAGCCCGTTGTAATGTAAGATGGCAGGGGGAGCGGATAAGCGCCAGCGGTTCGTTAGCCAGATCACCAACGCAAGAACTGTCGTATACAACCAGCTTGGAAGACTCAGGATCCTTGACCAGAGGTTCGCCACGATGGAGGCGTACTATATGGAGCAGATAACCGGCAGCATCAAGACAGGAAACAATACCCGCGCCAAGATAGTCGCAACCGAACTGTCAAACGTGAGGCGGATCCGCAGGACGACGCAGCACACAGGCCTTGCACTTGAGGCACTCGTGATTAGGTTCAGCACGATAAGCGAGTTTGCCGCAATACTTGACACCATCGATCCCACGGTCGAGATGATAAAGGGCATCCAGACAGAGTTAACAAAGGCCATCCCAGCCGCGACCCAGGCGTTCTCCGATGTAACTTCTGTAACGTCAGAAGTTCTCATCAACGCAAACTTTGCGGGAGACGTCAGGGTATCGACTCCGGTGGATGCCGACGCACTCTCGATACTGAGCGAGATCGAAGGGGCTCTCGAGTACGAGGCAAAGGCAAAGCTTCCGGAGGTTCCGACGGACATCCCCTCTGCCACTCCGGCAGCAAAAGCGCAGGCACAGGGCATGCTTGTAGAAACCTAGAGAAATAATTGACCAAAAGGTCAATTGGCCCGAGTAGGGTGGATCGCACTCTTAGTGAAAGATATTTTACAAAGTAGTTTTAATCATTTACCCTGATAACGGGGTGCAATGGAACAAGTGAGTCTCGATTCTCAATCAACCAGTGATCTCAGAAAAGGTGGCGTGCTTGAATCCGCGTCAAGACGCGTCCGGATGATTTTCTCCGTCATGGCCAGCCCTAACAGGATCGACATCCTGCGCATTCTGAACACAAAGGGCCCCCTTACATATTCGGAGCTAAAGGCACTCGCGGGCTTCAAGTCAAAGAAAGAGTCAGGCAAGTTCGCATACCACCTGAGAAAACTTTTGAGGCAGCTGCTCGTCGCCCTCAACAAGTCCGAGCGCCGGTATACCATCACCAACCTTGGCAAGCTGGTTCTGAGCCTTGCCCGGCAGATAGAGGAGCGCTCGATAATCGAGAGCGGCAAGATGTACGTGAGGACTAGCAGGCACACAATTGAGGAATTCAATTCGCACAAGATAATCCAGTCCCTTGTGAGAGAGGCGAACCTGCCTCTGGAGCAAGCACACAAGATAACCGAGGAAGTCGAGAACAAGATCTACAAGTTCCAGACGGCGTATCTGACTTCATCTCTTATTCGGGAAACAGTAAACTCTGTCCTAATAGAGCACGGCCACGAGGAATACAGGAACAAGCTGGCAAGGCTGGGCCTTCCTTCGTCAGACATTGTCGGGATTCTCTCAAGCGAGGAGGACACCAGGAACGGCATTGAAGGCGTGATGGCAAAGGCTGCGGGCTCGGTTTTCTCGGAGTACCTTGTGTTCAACACCATGCCAAAGGACATTGCCGACATGCACCTCGCAGGCGAGATCAACATATCCTCAAGCTCTTTGTGGGGACTCTTGCCCGACACGATATTTCTGAACCTTGCCGAGCTTGAAGAAGGGCTTGACCTCCGGGGGCATTTCCTGAATGTGGCGAGGATTCCTGCGATCAAGAATTCAGATGACGCGCTGGCGGCTCTTCCACTGCTCATTTCACTGCTCAGCAGGGAAGCATCTTCAGAAGTGGTGATTGAAGGCATAGTGCCCGCATTGCTAAAGAACACAAAAGATCTTGAAGAGCTGTCGTCAAGATTTGCCCGGTCTCTCGTCGCGGCGTCAGGAGCTCCTTCATATTCTGCAGGTCTTCCGATAGCTACGATCGCTGTTCCAGCTGACGGACATGACGCCAGGCAAATCAATTCTCTCCTGGACGGATACAAAAAGTACGCCGATGCAACTCCGGTTCCTCGCATAGGCCTGGCACTTATCTATGGTAGTGGCAAATCTGCATCTAGGGAAAGCCTCGATCACGTGGCGGCAGCTGTTCGCAGCGGCGGCATCATTTCCGTTGGCAATGGGCAGCTGCGTGCCAGCAACGGCATTAAAAGCCCGGCAGCTGCGGGCAAGGGATCTGCAGCTGCAACAATGGCTTTCCATTCTCTGTCGTTAAATCTGCCGAGGCTTGCGTACGAATCCAACAAAGACGAAACTTATTTCCGCGCAAAACTCGCTCTTCTGATAAAGCCGTCGCTCACGGCAATGTCCATGCGCAAGAAGACAATAGTAGATTATGTAAAGCGCGGGCTGACCCCTGCGCTAGCAAGCAGCACCCAGTCATGGCACCGGGGCGCGTCTAGCATAATGATCAACCTGGCAGGCACTAGGGAGGCTGTCTACACTATTTTGGGCCACGAAGGCTCGGCCGGTGCAGAAGTGATGTCAAAGGTGCTAAAGACTGCAGCGGAGGTTTCTGCCGCGCATGGAAGGCAGCTGGGTGAGGACGCCATTGCCGGGATAACAATGGTTGCTGATGACAGCGGCTCAAGGTTTGCTGCCCTCGATTCGGAGAAGTATGGCAAGGTCTCGCTCCTACAAGAGGCAAATACTGCCAGATATAGCCAAGGAATGACACTAGACGGTAGGGAACTCCTTTCTGGTGGTGAGGCGGAAATTAAGGACTGCTCCACGATAGACAGGCTTCTCAACGGCGGTTTTGCCGCCGGAGTGGATATTACAGACCTGACGCCCGCCGAAACAAGGACCGCTCTCGAAGCTGCCGCAGCACTGCCTTTCTTCCGCCCGCGAATCAGGCTGGCCGTTTGCGCTTCGTGCGGCAAGAAATCAAGAGCTACTGCAGAAAGGTGCGAATCGTGCAAGTCCCCTAACAGGCTGCCGGTGTATTTGTAATAGCTGCTCTGCGGCTTGTCCCGCCGCATCATCATTATTTTCCGATGATATGATGAACTGACAAGCGATCAAGTTTTTGCGCAAACTTTGCCAGATGCATTTGACGGAATTTTCTTTTTGTTTTTTGGAATTATTACATTGTTGGATTCAGATTCCAGCTTTCTCTTGCTTTAATATCGGCAGGTTCACTTTCGCTAATAAATTGCATCCAAGATTTGGAATAAAATGTATAAGTAGAAGTAGCTTTTTGTATAGTGCGGGATGGCGGGGATTACCGAATTTAATTCAAATTCAGAACAGACGCTGATTTCCAAAA
>DADA01000086.1 GCA_002494895.1 Nitrososphaera sp. UBA210 | reverse complement strand
AGACGGGATTCCCTTCAAGAAAAACCTAAAGGTCGACAACATTGGCATCCTGCTCGAGCGGCCGTACGATGATGCAAGGGCTAAATAGGCGTTGCATCGCAGCATGAGGGGCTAATGACGACTTCGGATCCTACCGGAGGAGACAAGGTAGTCTACTTTGGCGTGATAAACGTCAACGAGAACAGCAGGACGGTCGGGTCGGTGGACATTTGGCGCAGCCTCCTGACAAAAGAGCTGTTCTGCGAAGAAAAGCGGCTGGGGATATTAGAGATAGTGGACTATATCGGCATGCCAAGAATTGACAAGGACAAGAAATGGGCAGTAGCCGTCAGCAGAAACAGAAAGGGACACCTCCGATGGCGGCTCGTCAAGCTGGTGCAGAATGGAGCATTCAAGTTTACAGACGCAGACGACAAGGCAATTGAAGTGGAGGTCAAGGATTTTCAGATAAAGGATCCTGAATGGTGGAGCTTTCTGGTCGAGGAAAACGTGAACCGCAATGTCGAAATCGGAGTCGAGCCAAAGAAATGATGCGCGACGATGGCGACGGCAGCGTTCCTGTCACGGTCTTTGTGAAAAGCGCGAAGGGAAGCATGGTAGCAAGCAAGCTTTCAGGCTATTTCGTCCTGAAGGGCAAAGAGTTCAGGTTTTCTGCAATCGCTTTTGGCAGGATAGGAGGCCACAATGCAAGCGTCAAGATACCAAAGAGCACGCTTGACAAGGTAGCGAAAATGGGAGTCGACCCGGAGCAGCTGCAGCTTACGATACAGCGCAAGCTCATAGAGGGCGATGTGGTGCTGCCAGAAGGGATCAGGCCGCCGTCATAAAATAGCGCCTTCGAGCGCGGTTCCACACGTGCATTTCCCTCTTTTCTGAGGTATCGCAGGAATGATGTCTGCTATCAGCTTTTTTGTTTTTTCGACATTTCTGGCAAGCGTCTCAATGATCTCTGAAGAACTCACGGGCTTGTCGGCCCACACGTCATAGTCAGTAATCGTCGCGATCGAAAGGTAGCAGATCTCGGCCTCCCTTGCAAGCGTCACCTCGGGGACCAGCGTCATTCCAATTATCTCACCCCTCATGGCGTCGCGGTAGAACTTTGACTCCGCCCTTGTGGAAAATCGCGGACCTTCAATGCAAATGTACGTGGCCCTGTCGTGGAGCGGAAAATCCAGATCTTTTATTTTCCCTATAGCGATTTGGCGCAGCTCGGGGCAGAACGGGTCTGCGACAGAAACATGGCAGACCTGTCCGCCATCGTAGAAGGTGTATTCCCTTTTCTTCGTAAAGTCGATGAACTGATCGGGAATCGCGATGTCGCCTGGCCGGAGGGCCTCCTGCAGGCTGCCCACCGCTGAGGGCGCGATTATTCGCTTGACGCCGAGCTGCTTGAGTGCCCAGATGTTTGCGCGGCTGTTTATCATATGAGGAGGGATCCGATGCCCCCTTCCATGGCGCGGGATGAACGCAACGCGTACGCCGGAATATTCGCCCACTGTTACGAGGTCTGACGGCTCGCCATAAGGCGTGTGCACCTTTACTTCCCGTTTGTCGGCAAAAAGCCCCGGATCGTAGACGCCTGTGCCGCCAATAATCCCGATATCCGCGCTCTGGGTCAATCGTAAACCACCAGCGACTGTACTTCGTAACCGAGTTTGCGCAGCCTGTCCGCGCCCTTTAATCCGCCCAGTTCGATGACAAATGCAAATCCAGCAACCCTGCCACCGACTTCTTCTATGAGCTGCGATGCGGCTACTGCAGTGCCTCCAGTAGCAATGAGGTCATCGGCCACAAGCACGTTCTGTCCCTCCGTTATAGCATCGTTCTGAAGCTCCATCACGGCGCTCCCATACTCTATTTCGTATGATTTCTTTAGTGTCTTGCCTGGGAGCTTGCCGGCCTTGCGGATCATTATCATCCCCGTCCCGAATTTCATGGCAAGAGCAGTGGCCACGACAAAACCCCTTGATTCAATGCCGGCAACCGCGTCTATCTTTGCCTTCCCGAAAGTGTGATGGAACTCTTCAGCAATGTAATTCAGCGCGTCGATATTGCGAAAGACAGGATTTACGTCGCGGAACAAGATGCCGTCCTTTGGGAAATTGGGATAATCGCCTATGACGCTGCGAAGGTCGATCTGCTTGGTCGCTCCCACGCCACTAAAGCCGGGGCGTGGCAGTAAAAAAGATTACGAAGATCGACGTCCGAAGTTCCGATATGCTTTATACATTCGAATCGTGCAATAGACGCGTTGCCCACAGAGCAGCAGAAACAATTCCGCGAGAAGGTAGCAAAGCTACGGGACTTTAACGAGGCGTTCGAACTCGTCAAGTCAGTCGTGCTTCAGAAATTCGGGATGCACAGGGCCGGCTTGAACCTGATATTGCAGATGATGCCAAGCAACCTCGGGGCCTACCACATGCTTGGCTCAAACGCCATAGTGGTGAACAGCTACCTCCTGGCTGCTGTGAAAAAGATAACGGGCTCGGAAGAGGAATACAACTCGTACCTGTTCATGGTGCTTGCACACGAATACCTGCACAGCCTTGGGATTGTTGACGAGAACGCCGTCCGCCAGATGACTTTTGAGCTGTGCAACTGGATGCTTGGCGAAGATCACGCGGCGACGCGGCTTGCAAAGGAAGATCCTTCCACGCTTTACCCCGAGCTGAAATCGCTGATGCAGAGCCAGTTCAGCCGGGACTTTCATGTGGTCAGCAACTTTGACAAGTCCAACCAGACATACATCCAGTAGGCAGAAAATTCTTGTTCGCCCTAGGCGATGTAAGGCGGTAGAAAGATTGTCAGAGTGAAAAGCCTTGAGTAGTTTTTGCAGCCTGCCATCGAATCAATCTTACATATGCTTTATTGTATGGATGTATTTCTTGACCGATTTTGCGAGCTCTTCCACAACTTCCGGCCTCAAGTCGTCTTCGTAAGAGTTGGAATGCAGGTGGTTTGCATCAGCAAAGAGATGAAGGAGGTTGAGCTCAGGCCCTTTTTTGTTTAATCCAATTACAAAATCCCATAGGTCAGCATGTGTCTTTAGATGTTTGCCGGCCGATTCTGCATGCGCTTTTGTTGCTTCTGCCGCAGCTCCCCAGTACTTCTCGGATGCCTGCGAATAGTCCTTTTTCTTGAGCAACTCATCAGCATCCTTTAGGTATTTTCCATTGAGTTTGTTGTACTTGACAACGCGCGGATGAGCGTGGCTTGCCATTTGCTAGATTGAAATATGGATGGTCTTTGAAGCATAAAAAGCTGAGGTGACGCAATAGTTGGCACACATTTTGTACCATTTAGACGGTTTGGTAGGTAAGTCTTTATGCAACGCTCTTGTTGCATGGTGAGCATAGAGTAAATCGTTTCCGCAATGAATTAATTGAAAAAGCCAAGAAAAAGGGCTTACCCGTAAACACAGATCGCTCAATAATTTGCAAGAAAACCGCACGAAACTTGAATGCTTTTTCACATAAAAAAGCTAAGAAAATATAAATAAGAACGGGGACGTAAATCTTTCATAATGCCGATAAAGAATGGGGCAGAGTATATCGAGAGCCTCAGGGGCAGGAAGCTAAAGATTTTCCTTTTCGGTAAGGAGGTAAAGGAGGCGGTGGACCATCCAATGATCCGGCCTTCTATTAACGCTGTCGCAGAGACCTATGACCTGGCAGTCGACGAGCCAGAACTCGCAGGGGCGCACTCTTCACTTTCGGGAATCCAGGTCAACAGATTCCTTCACATCACAGAAAATACGCAGGATCTGGTCGATCAGAACAGGATGCAGCGCAAGCTGGGCCAGCTGACTGGCACATGCTTTCAGCGATGCGTGGGCATGGACGCGCTGAACTCCCTGTATTCAACGACTTTTGAAATTGATGCCAAGCATGGCAAACAGTACCACAAGCGCCTGATAGAGTTCATCAAGATGGTCCAGCGCGAAAACCTGGTTATAGGCGGCGCAATGACTGATGTCAAGGGCGACAGGAGCCTCACGCCGACCCAGCAGGAAGATCCTGATCTCTTTGTGCACGTTACCAGGCGCGACTCAAAGGGCGTCTATGTCACCGGTGCCAAGGCACACCAGACCGGCTGCATAAACTCGCACTGGATAATCATCATGCCCACCATGAGGCTCAAGGCGGAGGACAGGGATTATGCCATAGTGGGAGCAATTCCAGTTGACGCGCCGGGAATCACGTACATCTATGGCAGGCAGTCGTGTGACACCCGGAGTATGGAGGAAGGCGATATCGACTCTGGCAATGCAATGTTCTCCGGCCAGGAGGCGATGGTAATTCTAAAGGACGTATTCATTCCAAACGAGCTGATATTCATGGACGGCGAGTACGAATTTGCGTCTATGCTGATAGAGCGATTTACATGTTATCACAGGCGGAGCTACGTGTGCAAGACCGGCCTTGGCGATGTCTTGATAGGCGCGGCCGCAGCGATCGCAGACTATAATGGAGTCGCGAATGCCTCACACATAAAGGACAAGCTGGTCGAAATGACTCACCTAAACGAAACGATTTTTGGCACCGGGATCGCTTCTTCCTACCGGTCGCACAGGACAGCTTCTGGAAACTGGCAGAATGACGACATGCTGGCCAATGTCTGCAAGCACAATGTCACAAGGTTCCCGTATGAAATAGGGCGGCTGGCTCAGGATATCGCCGGAGGGCTGATGGTGACGATGCCTTCGGAACAGGAATTCAAGAGCCCCGAGACAGGGCCTCTTCTTGAAAAATACCTGAGGGGAAGAAAGGGCGTCTCTACCGAGAACAGGATGAGGATACTGCGGCTGATAGAGAACATGACGCTTGGGCGAAACGCGGTCGGCTATCTCACAGAGTCGATGCACGGCGCAGGGTCGCCGCAGGCACAGAGGATCCAGATCGCCCGGCAGAGCCAGATCGAATTCAAGAAGAGACTGGCAAAGAATCTGGCCAATGTCAAGGAAGGCGAAGCAACAGATGTCGTTCAGGAACCGTCAGAGTACTTCGACAAGATATTTGGCAAGAACAACAAGAAAGAAAAGAGAAAGTAATTTTTTCGCTTGCTGCGTTTGAAAGCCGTTCAAATGAAGCAAGAAAAATCTTCAACAAACCTTGGAAGCCATTTGCTTTGGCAGACACACGGATCCTACTTTGAGGGTTCTCTTCATTATGGTTAATGCACTATTCCAGCATTACTTGGCCCAGAAGCCGTATTCTTTTATACGATGAATGCCTCAATGTATTTCATGAGTACAGTTGATCCACAAAAATTCAAGTCTACACAACGTCAAGGGTGGGATAGCGTCGCCGAAGGATGGAAAAAGTGGTGGAAGGTTATTGAACAAGGTGGCCAGGTCGTTAATGATGCGCTGGTAGAGCTTGCCAAGATTTCGCAGGGAAACCGCGTTCTGGATATTGCGACTGGGATCGGCGAGCCCGCGTTGACGGCAGCAAGAAAAGTAGGACCCTCCGGAAAGGTGACAGCCATTGACATTTCACCGGGCATGCTTGCCATAGCAAGAGAACGGGCAAGGGAAGCGGGCCTGCAAAACATTGAATTTCAGGAAGCTGACGCAGAAACCTTCCGACTTGCCAATTCAGGCTTTGATGCCATCGTTTCCAGATTCGGACTGATGTTTCTGCCTGACCTTCCGAATGCTCTGAGAACCATGAGGGACGCATTGGCCAGTGAAGGTCGTATCGCAGCAGCAGTGTGGTCGTCGCCTGACAAGGTTCCCGCATTATCGATGCCCCTTGGAATTGTCATGAAGGAAACCGGTGCACCGACACCTCCTCCCGGATCGCCGGGGGTTTTCAGCCTTGCGGACGCTGACATGCTGCGGCAACGGTTTGAGCAGGCCGGATTTCGTGAAATCAACGTTGAGAAAAGAGATATGACTTTCAAGCTGCCATCACCTGAGCAATACATGGACTTTGTCCGGAGCACAGCCGCTCCGCTTAGTGCGATGATGGCCGGGCTGCCAGACGGAAGGAAGGAGGAAATATGGAGCAAGGTTGTTGATGCTGCAAGAAGACTTGCTGATCCAAGCACGGGCAGCACCAGCTTCTCAAATCAGGTCGTCTACGTCTCCGCAAAGCATTGACTGCGGAGCCACGACTATAAGGACAGATCAAAGCAACAATTAAGCGTACTCGCCTTTCAGCTCGTTCTTGTAATGTTTTGTCAGCTTTTGGATCTTTGGTTCAATAACAAACCTGCAATATCCCGCGTTCTTGTTTTGTTCATAGTAATTTTTATGGTAGTCCTCTGCAGCGTAGAACTTTATGAAAGGGACAATCTCTGTCACAATCGGATCTCTGTAGACGCCCTTGTTTTCAAGTGCGCCCTTTGATTTCTCTGCATTCTCTTTTTGTTTTTCACTGTGATAAAATATGGCCGATCTGTACTGCGTGCCAACGTCATTTCCCTGCCTGTTGAGGGTGGTCGGGTCGTGTGTGTGCCAGAAAACGTCAAGCAGCTTTTCAAAAGAAATAACATCGGGATCGAATTCTATCTGGGCGGCCTCTGCGTGGCCGGTTCTCCCCGTGCACACTTCGTCATATGATGGGTTTTCCACTTTCCCTCCCGAATAGCCGGGCAGAACAGATTTGACGCCTTCCAGTCTCCTGAATACCGCCTCAGAGCACCAAAAGCAGCCGTTAGCAAGCGTTGCAGTTTCCATGTTCCCGATCACGACCTCGCTGGAATAAAACGTATTGATAACGAGTTTACGCATTCCCTGGTGTTCTTCGATGTCAACCGTTCTCCGGCAAATTCATGCCCGAGATGAGCGCCGCATTTTGCGCATTCTATTTCAGTTCTTTCTCCATCAGAGTCAGGAACGCGCCTTATCGCCCCGGGATAGCTGTCGTCAAAAGCCGGCCATCCACACCCCGCATCGAACTTGCTCTTTGAAGAAAAGAGTGGCTCACTGCACCGCCGGCAAACGTATGTTCCCTCTTCGTAGAAATTGTCATACTCTCCGGTGAAAGGAGGCTCTGTCCCCTTGTGCACGATTACCCTTTCCTCTTCTGGAGTCAGTTTGTTGTGGCCCATACAATATTATGCCCTGATTTCGGATATGTGTTTAACTATTTTGTACCCCTGATTGTTTCGAGTCCGCTTGGCTGCTCCACCACTGAAGGACCGCACAATAATTTCAGAGTAATAACTCACGCTCAGCTATTCAGGCGTCATATTGCTTATGAGCGGAAATGCTGTCAACGGTTCGGACACGCTGATTGTTCGTCTACGAACGGGGCCCGTCGTTTCTAACGTGCACACCTACGGCGGTACCCCGTTTGTTTTGAAAACCGGCCAGATTTCACTTTCTAGAATTTATACAGGAATGATAACTTGGGTAGCCGATGGTTCCCACTGGGAACAGTGCTCTCAGAAAGTTACCGTGCCTCCCAGGCAGCTCTTGATGGGCTGCCTCAGTGCAGTTTCTCATGCTTGAACCTTTGTAACAAATAATTACAGACTCTTCAATTTATTTTGAAACGACGGATTGGAGGCGGCCGCGATGTCCAACATTGCGATAGTTAACGAAAGACTGGTTTGGGTGGCATTGGAGCAAGAGCTAGAGATATTCGGGGCGAACCTGAAAAATGCGGTAATCTTGGATCTGGAGTCACGGGCACATCATGATAAATCGCGCGGTCCAAGGCATATCGATCTAGGGCTGATATCAGACAGCTTGAAAAAGTATCTCGGCATTGATGGTTATGAGTTGGTAATGCTGCGGGTGATCCGAAAGGTAGAAGAGCTTTCCGCGCCGACCATGCCCTGAGTGATTCTATTCATCATCAGCCAATACGGTCCTTATGAAATCGATATCACACTCGCGCAGACTTTTAGGTTATCAAGGATAATTAAGAGGCAAGCAGACATGATATTTGAAGTACGATCCGACTCATTAGCCTGTAGAAACGAATATGTCAGCCAGCGGGTCCCCTGCGGTCATCTTTTTCTTCTCTTGGCCCCAAACTGTCTCCCAAGGATCGAGCCTAAACTGGTCAGAGTCCCGGGCTTGGTTTCCCAGTAACTCTTTTCCGTCCGCTTTCCGGCCATGATATCATCTATTGCTTGAATGTCTATCTCTAGCTTCTCCGCCAGTCTTGACGCTTCTTGCCTTATCTTTGTGCTATTATTCGTGTTCGCAATAATCGAGCGAGCTTGCATAAGGTTTTCAGTCAGCTTATTTCGCAGCCTTTCATACTGTTCCTTGCTCACTCGCATCTATGCAAGATAGTCATGACGGGATATAAAAGAAAGTTGGGTAGCCCATATTGAACACGTTTGCTCCGGCGCCTGGTTGCCGAACATCAATTACATTCGCACAAAAAGGTGACAGTCTTATATATAGAGAGGACACATGATCAACTTTATGCCAGGAGCCTACGTAATGATTAACACCCTCCCAGGAATGGAAAGAAAGGTTCTCGATGAGATAGCCGACATACCCGGGGTGATATCGGTAGAGGGCGTTTATGGAGACTTTGACCTTATAGTCAGGGTGGAGGTTCCAGTTGGCACCGGCATAGAGCAGGTGGTAAACGAGATAAGGAAAACTCCGGGCCTTAAGACTACTCGCACCGTATCGTCAATAGAAGGAGAACGCAAGAGTGGCACCGCGATGGATCACCACTTGGGCGAACCCTCTGACTAGAAAAGGTTCTTGCATCATTTCGCCTTCCTGCTAAACTCTTTTATTTGCTCTTGAATTTCATTTTCATATTGAGGCTGATAATATACACCGGCAAGGGAGGCACTGGCAAGACCGTGACTTCCTGTGCCACTGCATTAAAGATCTCAGAGCTTGGCCATAATACGCTTGTCATTTCAGCCGATCCTGCTCACACGCTTGGCGACGCCTTCATGATGCCAGACATCGGATACGAACCAAAGTCGGTGCAACAGAACCTTACCGCGCTGCAGATAGATCCAGTAACGGAAATGAGCAGACAGTACGACACCATCCTGTCGTACATGGCTGCCATATTCTCTGCCAAAGGAATAGACGAAACACTCGCGTACGAGATAGCCATGTTGCCGGGGATGACACAGCTTTTCTCTCTCTTAAAGATCGAAGAGGTAGAGCGCACAAAGGAATTCGACGCAGTGATTCTTGACATGCCCGCATCTGGAGAGGCATTGCGGTACCTTTATTTCCCAAAGCTGGTCGGGAGCATAGGTCGCAAGCTCACGGGGCTTGCAGGATTGTTCAGCGGCTTTGCAAAGGTATTGCAGCCGCTGGCCAAGATCCCGGCTCCAAGCAGGGACGTCATTCAGAGCGAAATGGAGCTGCTCGACAGGTTGGACTTGCTCGCAGACATTATCAGGAACAACGAAGCCACGAGCATCAGGCTCGTCGCAAATCCTGACACCTTTAGCATCGAAAACGCGAAGAGGGCGCTCATGTCGGCTAGCCTCTATGGAATCAACGTGGACATGGCTGTGATAAACAAGATAATGGCTGGCTCGTCGGACGAATATTATGCAAAGTGGGCCACTTTCCAGAAGACAAAGGTGGAGGAAGCCAAGGCAAATTTCTATCCCCTTCCGATAAGGGAGGTTCAGCTTTATGGCACAGAGCTTCGAGGAGTGGAGATGCTGCGGAGTCACGGCGAGGTGCTTTTCGGAAGCGAGGACCCTGCCAGGATATTCTACAGAGGCAAGCCCTATTCCTTTGTGAGCGAGGGTTCAGCCATCAACATGACCGTCCAGGTGCCATTCACAGAAAAGGACGACTTTGAAATACATCGCTACGGCGATAGGCTGACCATAAGCGTCAAGACTGCGGCTGCGCGAATTGTCAACATTGTCCCCCTTCCAGTTGCGACTGTTGGGATGAAGATGACCCGCGCAAAGTTGCTGGATCGCGAGCTCAATGTCTTGTTTGAGAAAGCATCCTAGTCGATATTGCAATAGCCCGCGTCAAGTGCACAACCGATATGATCGAGATCG
>DADA01000026.1 GCA_002494895.1 Nitrososphaera sp. UBA210 | reverse complement strand
AATTCATGCAGAATCGTAGTCATGCTGGTCCCTTCTGGCTTGAAATATGCAGTCATGTCATCGGTGTAATAGACGGCCAGGGCATCCTTGCAGACCATGTCATTGACTGGAAACCTGTGCTGGAAAACTGTTTTCATGGGCTGGACGCCATATACCTTTGACAGCATGTCAACCGCTGCCTGCACAGTCTTTGTTCTGCACAGGATCGTAAATGAGTCGCAGATTTCACGCGGGGGCAATCTCAGCTCAGTAACGTGCTTGACGGGCTGAAATATCGTGGCAGGTTCGCGTGCCTCCGGTGGCTCTACGGTGCCTTTCAGCTCTGCTTGAATAATACTGCTGAGCGCTTCCTTTAGTTTCGCATAGAAATCTGTTGTTATCTGTTGAGAAATATTGTGGTACCTTGCACCATGCAAGCTGAGAAATGGCAGGCCATTGATGATGGTAAAGCTCATGGAGCTGTAACAATACAGCGACACATTCGTCTGACCGCGGTTCCAGAAACGGCCGTCAAAATGTGCTCGAAGTTCCGGTGTCCCAACAACCTCCAGGTCTTCCAACTTTTCAGCCGCGTCCATTATCCTGTATATAGCTCTGAATAGTCGCTCAAATGCCACATCTGTAAATATTGAATACTGCCTGTTCTCGCCATTGCCATGAAGCCAGATAGTGGGGAGTGTTATGCTATTCTCAAAAACGACCGCTTCATCCGTACCTATCAGGCTGATGGCGGCGCGGTCATCTAGCCCGTAACCCTGCGTAAATGCGCCTTCTAACATTACTTTGATCTTTGATTCTTTTGTTGTCCCCAAGGCAGGGATGGTTGAGTCGTATCGTTTCCGTTTGCCAGCATCTGTTAGCGTGTCGTAAGCCATTTGAATCACTGTAAAGATAGCTGTTGCGTCGGGCGACTTGTTTCTGTCGGGGTGGTATTGAAGTACAAGCCTTCTGTACGCACGCTTTATCTCATCGCTATCGGCGTTGTATGTTACGCCGAGAATTGAATAGCAATCATACTTTTCAGGATTCTTGCTCACGTGAGTCGCACGTCTAGTATTCCTAATATCTTTTATCGAACCGCACAGCGTAGCCGATCTGAAGGGCAGGACAGCAAGACGAAGATAATCATTGTTCTGCCCTGATACAGAGTCGAGGCGAAAAATAATTCCCCAAAGGATATTAACAATGATTTGCCGGACTTGCAGTAGCAAAGTCTGAGCACAATGGTTGACCCTCTCGAGCGGCCTGCATCGTCGTTCATGAACACGCAATTCGTTCTGGTCGACGGAGAAACCGATGTTGCAAGCGCGGTCGAGCTGATGCAGGCCAGGCGGGCCGAGGTGATAATAGTTCTTGACAACGGCTCCCCTGTGGGGATAGCAACCGACAGCGACATCCTCGATCAAGTGGTATCCAAGGGAGAAGACTCTGACAGCGTGCCGCTAAGAAAGGTAATGAGCTCACCCATGGTCACCATTTCCGCAAATACCCCAGTAAGGGAAGCGCTTCAGCTGATGAGGGTAAACGCCGTGAAGCGCGTTCCCATCAGAGACAACGACGCCAACATCATAGGGCTTGTAACCCAGAAGAGCCTTGCCGATGCGATAAGGACCTCGGTGATAGAGAGGACGTTTCGACAGTACAGATCGTCCGTAAGAGACCGGTACAAGCCGGTCCTTGCAAACCTCGGCTTCATACTGCAGTTCGCCGGCATCCTGATGGTCGCACCCGCGTTCCTGGGGACTTTATTGGGCGAGACGGGCCCAGTCGCAGCTATCTACCTGACCGTGGTTGGCCTGTTTGGCACCGGCTTTGTCTTTAGCGCCTTTGGGGAGAAAGGATCACTCAGCCTCAAAGAGTCCTCCATTATCGTGATATCCGGGTTTGTCCTGCTCAGCCTGTTCGGCAGCATCCCGTACATGTACGTAAATCCGTTTCAAACCGAAGGCGATCCCATCGCACTCTTCGTAAATAGCCTTTTTGAAAGCGCATCTGGGTTTACGACCACCGGGCTCTCGACCATCGTCACACCGGAGGACCTGTCCCAGACCTTCAACTTTTACCGTGCCTACACTCAGTGGGTGGGAGGGCTTTCCTTCGTGTACCTTGTGATGCTTTTGTTTTATCCGGAGAGAAAGCTGAGCTCGATGCGGGGAGTGCTAGGCAGTGGCACGCTCCAATTCAAGCAACTCATGGTTACAGTGAGCATCATATTCACCACATATACCGTCATCCTCGCAGTCATCTTTTACGTCCTGGGCCAGCGAGACCTCGTCACCGATGCGTCGTTTATCATGTCGGCGGTGACAGGGGGTGGTTTCGTTCCTATCTCTTCGTTACTATCACTTTCAAATGCAAATTATCTGTTTGTGATCATGCTCGGGATGATAATTTCGGCTCTGCCTTTTGCCTTCCACTATTCCATGTACAGCAAGGCGCTCAGGACGAGAATGCTGGCAACTGAAGTGCTCGTATATTTCGTACTTTTGGGAACTTGTTCTTACATCCTGATGACAATAGCAGGACTCGACTGGATCACGTCTTCTTTTCACACCGTAAGCGCCTCGACTAACAGCGGCTTTCAATTTCTTGACCTGGGCGAGTTGTCACTTCAAGCCAAGATGTTGTTGATAGCAGTAATGCTCGTAGGTGGATGCGCTTATTCTGCAGCAGGAGGAATGAAGATCGGAAGATTTCTTGTCCTGTTGCAAAAGGCCGCGGCCAGTAGAAAGAGAAAGCAAAGGAAACGCGATGACGAGCTGTCCGAACTGGTAGCATTCACACCATTTCAATCCTCCAAGAACCGAACTGCGGAGCTTCGCTACAGGAGCAGGCGATTGGAAGCCGAAGACGACAAGGCGATGGCATACTCCGATCGCAAAATTGTGAAGGGATCCCTTCTGGTGATCGCGTTGTTCCTGTTGCTGGCTATGGTTACCGGATCTGCGCTGAGTTACCTTAATGACAAACCTTTGCTGGATGCGACATTTGAGGCCGTATCCGCGCTCACGACTACAGGCCTGTCCATGGGGCTGATATCGGTAAATCTCGATCTCGCATCAAAGTCCATCCTAATAGTCAACATGATCGTTGGGAAATTCGAGATAATTGTACTTCTCTATATCTTCTTTGATGCAGTCCGAAGGCAAGTATCATGAGCAATAGGAAAAGTAGGGCGACAGATAAATGCAGTTGCAGGATTAACCGTTATTGTGGCGCGCACAGCAGTAATTGACGAGGACATACACGGCTGGGT
>DADA01000115.1 GCA_002494895.1 Nitrososphaera sp. UBA210 | reverse complement strand
AATGCTGTCCATCTTTAGCCCGAATTCAACATTGTCCTGGACAGTGAGCCACGGAAAGAGCGCTCCTTCCTGGAAAATAACCACAACCCCGTTTGTCTTGGACTTGCTTTTTCTGTTTATCATGACGGCGCCGGCATCGGGCTGGTCCAGGCCAGAAATGATGTTCAGGAGAGTGGACTTGCCGCAGCCAGACGGGCCGACCACAGTAACAAATTCGCCCTTCTTGATTTTCAAATTTATCCCGTTCAAAACTTCATGATGATCGTCAACCGTGGCCTTGCCGTTTCTGCTATAGTCAAAGCCCTTGTGGACATTTCTCAACTCGAGTACTAGCTCGCTCTTTTGGCCACTTGGCTCAGTTGATTCTATCAGCGCCATAGATCTTCTCTATGAACGAGCAGATGGGATATAATCTACTTCAAAGACGCAGAGTCTGCACTATCTATGCAGTTTTAGCACCATTAGTGCGCAAAAAGTCGCGCAGGAAAAGTAAAGCAGAAAATGTAATCCGGGCTAGGGAATAATCAGAGCAATATTCTGATCTCTCGGCTTCAAATGATCGCCTCGATTCCCTATTCTATCGTCTCTTCGCCGATTTCCAGCAGGACTTCATTGAGCATGTCCAGGTCATAGATGTCTTTCAGATCTGGCCCGCCATTTTCAAGAAATCCGATCTCCCTTGCGTCTGCGGCTGACTGGAATAGCGATTCCTTTATCGGATCATATGTCAACTCCATCCTTGATAACCCCTCGACAAGTTCGTCTTCGGGTATTGTTTTCCCAGTGAGCTTTGCGAGCTCTTGATTGAACGCCTTTATCGCAGCCTCCTGATTCTGGTTTATCCATTCTGTTCCTTCAATGTGTGCACTGATGAATTTCTTGATTGTGCCAGGGTTGCTCTCCAAATACGCAGTCCTTGCGATTACGTGGGCGCTCACGAACTCTCCATCCGGCCACAGCGTCCTCTCGTCAAGGAATATCCTAGCATTAGTCTCCTTGACAAGCTTGGCTCCCCAGGGTTCAGGAACCCATGCACCATCAATCTCTTTTTTCAGCATCAAGGTTACAATGTCTGAAGTCTTTGCAGGAAGAATCTCGACTGTGCCTCCTTTTTCCTTTGTCTCATAACCGTTTTCGAGAAGGTACTTGCGGAGGGCGACGTCCTGGGTATTACCGAGCTGGGGTGAAGAGAATTTCTTGCCAGTGAAATCGCTGACGGATTGGATCCCGGCGTCGTTTCTCACGACAAAAACCGCGCCGCCGCTGGCCGCGCCAGAGATTACCCGGAGCACGCTCCCGTCCGACTTTATGTATCCATTGATAGCGGGATTGGGTCCTACGTACGCGACATCGATCTGGCTGGCAAGTAAGGCTTCGATCACGGACGGGCCGGCACTGAACAGCTGAGTCCTTACTTCGATGCCGTCGAGGGCTTCATGGTAGTCGCCCCTGCCTAGCCCGATGACTGCCTGAGCATGGTTTACGTTCGCAAAGTACCCTATCCTGATGACGTTTGATGCCGATTCGCTGGCTATGATTTCGTTATCTCTATTCAAGAGTCCAAGAGACGGAATGGAGGTAGCGATGACTGCCGCTATTATCGCTCCAGCAATCCCAAACTTTACTCCATTATTGATCATAATGCAACTGTATGTCTGAGCACCCGATAATACCTCTCCGAACCACGCAGATTATGCACAATATGCGCAGGAATCCGTCTGCATCTAGGTTGATGCAGGTTATGCATACGTCATAATTCTTAATATATGCCAATCCTGCATATACCGGGTCGGACTTGCTGGAAGAATTCGTCAAAAGCCGTATTGATGTCAAGAAGCCCCGCAAGGAAGGGCGCACCTACGTCATTGACAAGCTCGAAGGCCTGGACAAAGAGAATTTCCAGATAATCGCCCCTTTTGTCGACGTAGTAAAGATCTATGGGGTGCTGCCGCTTTTCATCCCTGAGGAGACCCTAAAGAAAAAGATCGCCTTCTATCACGATTACGATGTCAGGGTTTCGACCGGCAGCACCATTTCCGAATACATGGTCGCTGAGAACGCGTTTGACAGGTTCGTCAGCGAGTCGGCAAAACTGGGCTTTGACATCATCGAGATAGGGGAGAACAGCGCGGATCTCAGTTTTGATTCCAAGAAGAAGGTGACCGAGAGCATCCTGTCAAAGAACCTGGAATTTCAGTGGAAGGTGGGCAAAAAGGATCCACGGCACCAGCTCTCTCTTGACGCCACACTTGCCAAGATAGAGGAAGGAGTAAAGCTGGGCTCGGACAGGATAGTTCTGGAAGCTAACGAGGGAATACATGTCGGGATGTACGACGAAAAGGGCGGAGTCAAATGGAATTTTGTCGGGGCACTGACAGCCAAGTTTCCTCCCAACACGTTCATCTTTGAAGCCCCGCTTGAATCGCAGCAGTCCGCGCTGATAGCAGAATTTGGTCAGAGGGTAAACCTAGCCGAGGTCCGCCTGGACGCGGTCTCTTCAGTCGAGTCACAGCGGCGGGGCTTCCCGACAAAGGCGGCCTTTAGTGTGGCTCATCTCAGCAAAAACCCTGAGGGAAGCCCTGCGGCCAAATTCGTCTACTTCGTAATAAAGTCCAAGCCTCAGATAGACCAGGTAGAACTCATGAACCTGACGAACCTTCCCAGAAGAACAGTCCAGAGTGCAGTTGAAGAGCTAAAGACCCAGGGGCTTATCATTGAGCGGAGCAGCCTGGATGACGCGAGGAAAAAGGTCTACAGCACCGTGCAGTTCGAGTGGCTATAGATCGTCTGGATCATTTCGATGCTCTAACTTCAAATATCTTGGCCGTCGGGTTGTACCGATCCTGGTACCAGAAAAGAGACGTTATCGCAGTCTTTTCATCTGTTATCTGCTTCCCCTCATCAAACGCCTTTGATTTTTCTGCGAAATCCTTCCTCCATGAGTTTAAGATTTTTGCCCTGATGTTGAGTATGCATTCGCCCTTTTCGTTGCAGATGACATAGTAGGCGTATTTTGTAGAGGCAAGCAATCTTGCTATTTCTCTGTGTGATGGCATCGAATCCAGTCGCGGGAAAATTGCAGTCTCTGAGATGAAAGGTTCAGTCGATGGATCTTTGTTGAGCCTTGTAGCATAGTAAACCACCAAGAGCGGACCTTGCGGCGTCTTCACGAGTTGCGGTCTCACGTAGCTACGAGTCCCCTTGCCAGAATCCAAGGAAAGATGATCGCCGTCGGATGCCCTTACAAAGAACGCGCAGACCTTTTGCCTGTCATTGTCCATCACTACACAGGGAAAGGTGCCTACCAGCTGCTCGTTTATGCTGTCCGGGATTGAACTATTCAGAGTTGACCATCGAAAATATGCTGCTTGATTCTTCAAGACAGCATCGGTTGATCAATTTTGAATTAATAGAGGAGTATGTAAGCCGACTATACTTAAGATACCGATTTGTTCTCTCACATGTCGCTACAATAATATAATACGCGTCAACGACTGAAGTCCATGCCGGCAAAAAAGTGGCTTGACAATCAAGTCGATATGGACATAGTCAAGAACCAGACGATAGCAGTTATCGGTTACGGCATTCAGGGCCGCGCCCAGGCATCCAACATGAAAGATTCTGGCCTTGATGTTGTTGTGGGGCTTCGAAGGGGCGGCAAGACCTGGAAGCAGGCTGAAGCTGAAGGACACAAAGTCATGGAAGTAACAGATGCGGCCAAGGCCGGCGATATCATCCACATTCTAATCCCCGACATGGAGCAGGCCGACACGTACAGGAAGGACATTTCAAATCATGTCACAGAAGGCAAGGCCCTTAGCTTTTCCCATGGCGCCGCGATACACTGGAAATGGATAGTGCCTCCAAAGAACGTCGATGTGGTGATGGTTGCCCCCAAAGGCCCGGGACAGCGCGTACGAGAGTTATACCAGGAAGGCTTTGGCACACCATCCCTTGTAGCGGTATTTCAGGATCACACTGGCACGGCGCTCCAGCGAACGCTTGCAATGGCAAAAGCCATAGGGAGCACCAGGCCGGGAGTATTGCAGACCACCTTCAAAGAAGAAGTGGAAACAGACTGGTTTGGCGAGCAGGTGGATCTTTGCGGCGGTGCGCAGGCGCTGGTAATGAATGCGTTTGAAACCCTTGTAGAAGCAGGCTACCAGCCGGAGGTTGCCTACTTTGAATGCCTGCACGAGCTAAAGCTCATCGTTGACCTGATACAGAAATATGGCATCACAGGGATGTACAATAGGGTAAGTGAGACTGCCAGGTACGGCGGCCTGACCAGGGGCCCGCGGGTAGTAGACAAGGACGCCAAGAAAAAGATGAAGGACGTTCTAAAGGAAATTCAGTCCGGCGAGTTTGCAGACGAGTGGGTCAGCATCTACAAGAAAGAGGGCAAGAATTCCTTTGCGCGCTACATGAAGGACATTGAAAGCCATCAAGTGGAAAGGGTTGGCAAGGAAATGCGCAAGATGATGTGGCCCAGCGCGCCTGAAGTCTAGCTACTTTCC
>DADA01000120.1 GCA_002494895.1 Nitrososphaera sp. UBA210 | reverse complement strand
TGTTTTCGCATCCGCTATCGTCCCCGATCAGGCGCTGCTGAAAAGCGCAGCAGAAATCCTGAACGCCGGAAGCAAGATTGTCTTGCTGGTGGGGCAAGGGGCACTTGACGCTGGAGACGAAGTGCTTGCGACAGCGAAAAAACTCGGCGCACCGGTTGTCAAGGCGCTCCTAGGCAAAGCGGTAATTCCGGATGACGACAAGCACTGTATCGGGGGCATCGGGCTCCTTGGAACCGAACCAGCCACTGACGCCATGAATGAGTGTGACACCCTTCTTATGATCGGAACATCATTTCCGTATATTGATTACCTTCCAAAGCCCGGGCAGGCAAGGGGAATTCAGATAGATATCAGGCACGAAAAGATCGGGTTGCGTTTTCCAGTGGAAATAGGCCTGGTTGGCGATTCAAAGCTCACTCTATCAGCCCTGCTACCTTTGCTGCACCAAAGACACGACATGCCATTCTTGAAGTCAAAGCAGGAAGCCATGAAGAATTGGGACGGCCTGCTAAAGGAGCGCAGCACACGCACTGACAAGCCGATCAAACCACAAGTGATTGCAGCTGCCGTGTCAAAGGAGCTCGAAGAGAATGCCATAATTTCGGTGGACAGTGGCACCAATACTGCCTGGGCGGCTCAGTATATCCAGCTCAGAAGGGGAATGAAGTTTTCATTATCAGGTACTCTTGCCAGCATGGGATGCGCGCTGCCATACGCGATAGCAGCGCAGCTGGCGTTTCCCGATAGGCAGTGTGTGGCTTTTGTTGGCGATGGCGGATTCAGCATGCTGATGGCAGAGTTTGCGGCCGCGGTGCAATACAAACTTCCGATAAAAGTGATCATTATCAAGAATGACACTCTGGGCATGATTCGCTGGGAGCAGATGGCGTTTCTGGGGAATCCGGAATACGGCGTAGAATTCTCTCCTATCGATTTTACGAAGTTCGCGCAAGCTTGTGGTGGAGAAGGATACACAATAAGGGAGCCAGCGGAGGTGGACTCGGTTATCTCTGAGGCAATGTCTGCCAAAGACAAGCCAACCATAATCGAAGCTTACGTTGACCCATTTGAGCCTCCGATGCCACCCAAGGTAGACCTGGAGTTTATCGGCAACCTGGCCGAATCGCTAACGAAGGGACAACCTAACGCCACAAGGATTGGATTGACACTTTTTCGAAATAAAGTGCACGAAGCATTGAGAAACATTCATTCCCACGCAGAAGATGTTCGGTGAATCTGCATCCTAGCTTGGAATCCGACCAGACTCCGCCCAAAATTGAACTCGACCCTTCTATGGGTCTTTGTCGGGCTTTATCGATTCGAACAAGCGTTCCTGTCCTTCAACTATAGTATCGATCCTCTTGTTCAACTGACCGCTAGGACGTGAGGACGCCACAAGCATTAGTCAGGTGGGAGCATTCGTGAATTTTGACAATGCCTGCTCCCTCTTACCTCGAACAAGCTTTTGTAGCTCTTTGACAGCCGAAGCCAGTCTAGCATCCGCTGTCTCTTTTAACCCGTGCGCCACGAGTATCTCGCCTGACCCAAACTTTGCGTCTTCGACTGTAATTGGAATTCTTACATGCAGGATTTCCGCAAGAAAATCAAACAGGAATGGATACGTTGCGCTATTCTCGTATACGTATGTAGTTGTATCATCGCTGACTAGTGCTTCGTCTCTTACCTTGAAGGCAAAGTCGGGAGAAGATATCGAATCAATAATCTTCGCCACAAGATCTGCTGATTCGGCATTCTTGCCAGCCTGCTTGTTCTCGGCATATTTCTTTGATGCTTTTTCCAAGCCGTTCAGACTGGCAACCAAACTAATTGAACTCTGAAGTGTAACATTAATAATTAATCTTTCCTTGCAGGGAACGGCGAACAAGACTTCGTCGGGTACTACCATATATACGGATGCGTATCAGAGAAGTTGCTGGCTTCATGGTTCACAGAAGTGTAAGACTTTCCAGTATTCTTAACAAGAGGCCGGTGCGAGGCGCAAAGAAACTGACGGCCCCTATCAACACGGTATTGATAGTTAATCCGAACTCGTGCAGCGGACTGACAGGCAGGAATTGGGAGTCACTTGAGACCAGGATAAGAAGAGTATTGCGAGAGAACGTGGAGGTTGTGTTTAGCAAGAGACAGGGTGATGGAACTGTCCTCGCTAGAACGTTCCTAAAGAGAGGATTCAGAAAGGTAATTGCAATAGGAGGTGACGGAACGATAAACGAGGTTGCAAATGGCTTCTTCGAAGAGCCGTCAGGAATATACGGGAAAACATCAGGGTCATTGAAACCGATAAATCCTGACGCTGTCATGGGAATAGTTCCGTGCGGAACAAGAAATGTTCTCTCTAGATCATTAGGTCTGCCTGAAACCGTCGTAAAATGCTGTCGCAATTTCGCCTTGGGCAGACCAAGAAAAGTGGATGTTGTCAGGGCTACAGTTAGGAATCCAAACGATCACTCGTCAATATCTAGAATCTATCTTAATGCGGCAGAAATTGGACTTGGCGCCGAGATCGCCGAGAGATCAAGGAAGGTAAGAAAGGTACTGAGCAATAGGATCGTCTCGACAGCGACTGGCATACTAGCCACTTTGCCATCTTACCAGAGCAATGAATGTGAAGTATCTGTCAATGGGCACCGCAGAAAGATCAAGATGACTATGGCGATAGTTGCAAACGGCAAATTTCTAGCCGGTGGTTTCAAGACAGCGCCCAATGCAGAAATGTCAGACGGCCTTCTGGATGTTGTCATTATTAGAGACTCGGGAAGCCTAAAGATGCTTGGTGAACTATTCAGCATGAAGAGTGGTGATTACGACAAGGACGGCAATGTCATTTATAGGCAATCTAGAAAGGCATCACTAAAATCCACTGAAAGAGATGTGACGGTAACAGTTGATGGAGAGACGATCGGCATTCTGCCTGCAAAGTTCGCGGTCGCTCACAATGCCCTAACTATCATGATGTAATCAAGCTCATCTGCTTACCAAGCAGCAGCTTTGATCGGTGGCTTACCTGGCTCGGGATCGTGTGCTTTTGGCAAAATAGCTGGTGCCATCGTACAGCAGCTTCGATCTGTTTGCGGCAACGTTATCGAGAACAGGCTCGTTTTCATTCATCAATGAATGTCTATTTTGACGCGTGTTTTCCGGTTTCTCACCGGCGTATGACGATGCAATGTCAGGACGATTTCTTTCACGTAGCTCATCTGCAACGAGTCTTCTTACTTTCTCACCTTCAACTTCTGCTACTCCTCTGCGCTTCTTGGTTCTAAGAGAGCTGGAGGCCTTTAGCTTGCGAGACACCTTTTTAGAGATATCTCTTGCCATCATGAAAGGAGTGCCAGATCGGCTAATTGTCTGAGCCATTCTGTTGACGTCGAATTTCTCTTTTCTTCCGCTGCTTCTCACAATCAGAATGTTGCGTGGCCTCTTACTTGGGCCACTTGCCTTATTGCTTTTCTTTCGGGCTCTTGAAGACGGCCTGGCTTTTCGCACTTGCCGTCTCTTGCCTCTAAAACCGGTCTTGCTGCCGCTCTTCATTGTACGTTGCTCACTGCTATTGTGCACAGGTTAGTGGGCAGAATTTCTTCGACATCACGATATCTCTTCCTCAGAGTCACAATACTGACGTCTGCAGCGACGGCGATCCTGGTCTGGTTTACTTTTTCACCTTCGCTATTGCACGCAGCATAGAGCACCGCGGCGGAAAATGCCACAGGGTCTTTCCCCTGGGCTACATGACTTTCTCTTGCGAGCGTCATCATTTCAAGGGCGCGCCTGAATGTTCTTTCGCTTAGTTTGGCATTGTTTGCGATTCTTCTGAGGTACTTGCTAGAGTCTATCATGGGCAACCGTAGACCGAGGTACTTTACAAGCAAACGATAACACTTGGCTGCAAATATCGGGTCTGTATTTGCGGCACCGGCAATCTCGTCGAGGGTTCTTGGAATGTCTGATTCCCTGCATGCCGCGTATACCGATGCCACGACTAACGCCCTGATTGACCTGCCTTTGATAATGCTGCCTTTGACTGCCTTTCGATAATTATAAGCGGCGTTTTCCACAATGGAATCACTAAGAGCGAGCTTGTCTTTTATTATGCCAAGGATCGTAAACGCACTCTTTAGATTTCTATGAAAGCTTTTGCTATTGCCAGAGATTCTGTTCCAGTGTCTTAGTCGGTCTATTTGTTTCCTTTGTTCAGAGTTGATCGATACGCCGTTTGCATCGAAATTCACATTTGCTATAGTTGTAGATAGCCCAACATCATGGACTGCAAGTGAGAGTGGCATTCCCATCCTGCTCTTGCTCTCCATGTCCTCTGCAGAGTACACTCGTTCAGGATCTTGTGATTCAATCCTATCACGAATGACTGTACCACACGAACTGCAAATTGTTTCACCTGTTTCAGAATCGAATATTGGCTCGCTTTTGTTGCAAACCCGACATGCATCAGTCACGACATCAAAGCTCGCGTACGATTGCATAAACCAAAAATGACTTCTTATCGATATAAGAATAGCCTAATGTGATTACATTGCGTACAGTTCTTTCATTTATTCTGATAATTGTTCAATCAGTACTATGCCGGTTTAATCTTTCGACTACACAGGGCATCGCGTCAGACGCTAGACAAGGGTGGCGTAGGCAATATCTAGACTCCACTATCTAGGAGGACCGAAAATTCGGAACGCGCGTTAGAAAAGTATCTGTCAGAAAAGCAATTGTATTAAACAAATTACAGGACATACAGACGAATGAGATGCCCAGGGATCCACAGGCAGATTCTGAGCCTAAACTCAAGACCTTACCTGTTTCATCCAGGGGCAAATACACTCTGACAGCATAGTATTTCAAGGTATCAAGCATTGACAGTTAGATTCTTGCGATTAGAACAGCCGCCGGGGGTTGGCCTCCGATTGTTGTCTAACTACCGCGTGTTTCCCAAACGCTTGGCCTTTTCCCTCTGCATGCCGAGAAGAGCATAGATCACAAGCACCAAACCTGCAATCATCGTAAACATGAATGCGTACTGTTTCATTTCAAACCAGAACCCCTCAGCTTGCCAGATATTCTCGTTAGCTATCGCTTCCCTAGCCTGTAGGCCCACCACGACCATTCCAGCTACTCCAACGGCTATCAAAACGCCACCAACCAGAACGAGAAGCCTCTTATTTACAGTCGAAAGGGCCCCCAAACGAACCCCGGTCGAATTCGCTTCTGACATGTTTGTCCATTCGTGCCTCATCCTCGTTAAGGATTGCGAAATGAAGTTTTGGGTTATTCTTACATAGCATTGTACCTGAAAATGTGTATGTCAAGACCGACCTTATCTTCAGGTATTTTGTTAGCAGTGATTGTTTCGCAATGTGCATTCAGTTGCCTTATTTGTCATATAGCTCTATGTAGGTTGAATAGTGAGAAAAGTCGAAAAAGCCTCCGTTATAGGTGCGGTAGTGGCGGTGATTACTGTAGGAGGTTTGCTATACGCGCTCTACCCAAATGGTTTTGCAGCTTATAGTGCCGACCGAGATGGTGACGCTAATCCATCGACTGCTGTTACAGACCAATACTTAATGGGACAAAGTAATGGCACCACTGGCGAAGGACCTGCGCTATCATTTGCCCCACAGATTCCGAGTGTTCCACTGCCAAGGGATAGGATCGGCGGGTACTAGCTTCAGCTCCCAGTTGCTAGAAACCAGTTGAACAGAAAACTTTTCAAACGCACTTAAATAATATTCTGGACAAGCTTTATCATTGAAGAAGGTGTGCGACAACTGTTCAAAGGAGCTGACTAGGTTCAGTTTTCTAAAACCTAGCCGCAGGATCCACAAATACAATAATGCAATACTCTGCCCGGACTGCTACGTGAAGATCAGTGCTCGCTAATTTGGAAAGCGAGGAATATTCGCTGGATGTCTCTGGCGACATCGTCGACCTAAAGCGGCAATATTCATGATTAAATGAATGCAATAACAATTATACGGTTACTCAGGTATGAAAAATCTTAGGAAAGAAACCTCTGGTTGTGGCATTATTTTCGTTATTAAATGATAGAGATCACCAAAGTGTGTTGCTAGATAGCTTACTCATCGCCATTACTACGTTCCTCTGGCTTTCGTACGTTCCGATTGCCATGATTTCTATCTATAGGATTATTAGGAATAGGAAGATATTCGTTGAACAAGACCGCCACCGAATACACAACGACCCCGAGATAATATTTCAGATAACAACTCGTTCTGCGACAAAAACACCAGTGGTAGGCCGCGGGATAAGATCAATTGTCAACTCGGCAAAAAAAATAGATTTTCACAATTATGAGATCTCTGTTGTGACAGACGATCCAGAGGACATTCGCACACTGTGGGGAAGCAAGTGCGAAGTAGTCGTGGTCGACAAGCGATTCAGGACGAACGCGATAAGGAAAGGCAAAGCTCTTCAATATGCGGTGGAACATCGCAGACTGACGGGAAGCAATACGCCGCATCATTGGATATTTCACATGGACGATGAAAGCTTTGTGACTCCGCAGACCATTCTTGCCTTGCTGAAATCCATCAGGGAGAAGCGCGAGGTAGCGTTTGAAGGTCCGATATTCTACCCCCTTAAATTCGAGTCCGCTAACAGGCTGACTGCAATAGCCGAGTCGATAAGACCATTTGCCTGCTATGACTGTGTTTCTCAAATGACTAATCCGCCGCCCCTTCATATGCATGGGAGCAACCTGCTTGTCCGGTCAGACGTAGAGGACGAGATAGGTTGGCAATTTGGGCCAACCTTGGCTGAAGATCAAATGTTTGGATTCAAGATTTATGAGAAGTATGGGCCTAACTCTATGGGTTGGCACGGCGGCATCCTCTTGGAGCAACCGCCTCTCAACATCAAGGACCATTTTCTACAGAGGCGAAGGTGGGTCCTTGGCACACTCCAGAATCTAAAGAAATTCCCGCGATGGCACAGGTTCAAGCTAATGTACAAATCAGTCACCTACTTTCTTGGGTTCGCTTCTGCCGTGGCCTCCGCTGCTTTTATGATACACAATTACATGCCGATGCTCTTTTCCATTCCAGACTATCAGAAGATAAGCTACAACATTATCTCGCTTCCTGAAAGGCTGCCAGATTTTTCTTTCGATTCACTGGCAAGTTCAATGGCAGGACTCAGCCCCATAGAGCTAGGAACGGCGTCTATCCTGCTCTTTACTTCCTTGGTGTGGTTTGGTTCATACCAGTTGGGGCTATTCATGAATTTGAAGTACTCGGAAATACGCTGGGTAAAGAGGCTGATACTTCACATCCAGACCTTTCTGCTCTGCCCGTTGATAGGGCTGGTTGAAACCTTCCCCGCTTTCTGGGCAAC
>DADA01000123.1 GCA_002494895.1 Nitrososphaera sp. UBA210 | reverse complement strand
GTACATGGACAAGTTGGGCGAGCTGGCTTCAAGGAAGGGGGCGTTCTTTATTGCTGACTCTGTTTCGATCCTAGGAGGCGACGAACTCCCGGTGGACAAATGGAATATCGATATCTGCCTGACGGCCTCGCAGAAAGCGCTCGCGGCTCCGCCCGGCGTTGCGCCGATATCGATAAGCAAGAGGGCAAAAAAGTACATGCAAGAGAATCCTCCTCCGACTCACTACCTCAACTTAAAGCGCTACTTCAAGTATTATGAGGAGCACTTTGAAACGCCATTTACGCCGGCATTGCCTCTCTACTATGCATTCAGGGAGGCGCTGGACATGGTGCTCGAGGAAGGGATGGACAACAGGATTAGGCGACACAAAATATGTGCAGATGCCTTCTATTCTGCACTTAGCGCGCTTGGGTTGACTCCGTTTGCAAAACCGGACGCAAGAAGCAGCGTGATAATCGCGGTCAACTACTTGCCTGGAATGGACGACAAGAAATTCCGCGGCCTGCTTTCGAGTGAATTCAGGGTGCTAGTTGCAGGTGGCTTTGGCGATCTCAAAGGAAAGGTCTTCAGGGTCGGCTCGATGGGAGAAGTTGGACGTTACCACGTGATGAGGACGATCTCGTCAATTGCGTCGGCGATGAACATCCTTGGATTAAAGACCAATCCGGAAGCTCCCATCGTCGCAATCGATCGCCTGAAGGCTCTGAACTGATTTTTTTCCAGCTTTCTATCAAGCTTAATATATGGTGGAACGATAGCGAGATTCCATGCCATTAGAAAAGGGTTCTCTCGTACTGGTGGATTATACTGCTAAAGTCAAGGATACTAACGAAGTTTTTGAAACCACCCGGGAGGAAGAAGCGAAAAAGACAGAGTCGTATGATCCTACTCGCAAGTACGAACCACGCTTGGTTTCAGTTGGTGAAAGCTGGGTGCTAAAAGGCCTTGACGAGGCCCTTGCAAACGCCAACGTTGGAGACAAGATGAATGTGGAAGTTAAACCGGACAAGGGCTTTGGCGATCGTGATCCAAGCAAGGTCAGGATGATCCCGCAGCGCAAGCTGGGCGACAAGGCAGACGAGGTATCCGTTGGAGACGTTATCGAAGTGGAAGACAGGACTGGAATAATTCGATATGTAGGCTCTGGCAGGATTCAGGTGGACTTTAACCACAGGTTCGCAGGCAAGACTCTTTTTTATGACGTTAACGTAATCAAGAAACTTGACACTGACGATGAAAAAGTTCGCGGCCTTGTAAGGAGAAGACTGGGACTTGACGACAGCAAAGTCAAATTGACATTGACAGCCCCTGACTTGGAAATTGAGCTGCCGGAAGAGACGTTTCTTGCCGAGGGGCTGCAGATAATAAAGCGGGCGATCTCTAATGACATTTTCAAGTTCGTCCCTAGCGTGAAGAACGTGAGGTTCGTTGAGAAATACCAGCAGCCGGCGCCGCCCGCGGAGCAAAAGAAGGCTGAACAGCCAAAAGAGGCTGCAACCACTGAAGTAACCCATTAAAAAGGGGAAAAGGTTATTATAGCAAAATTGCCAAAAAAAGGCTGTATGGAAAGTGCTCAACAGAGTCAGGCAGTAACGATATCTCCAAAGGCAGCTGAGAAGGTTGCCGAGTTCATGAAGCAAGAGGGCAACAACAGCCTATACCTAAGGGTATACGTATCGGGCGGCGGTTGCGCGGGCCTGTCATATGGCATGGGCTTTGAAGAAAAGGCCGATGAAGATGACAGAGTGATTGAACAGAACGGAGTAAAGTTGCTTCTTGACAGCTACAGCCAGAGGTACCTTAGAGGCGCGAATATCGACTACATCGAAAGCCTGATGGGCTCCGGCTTCAAGATCAACAACCCCAACGTGACAAAGAGCTGCTCGTGTGGACACTCGTTTAGCACAGAGTAGGCGTCTTTCTTCTTTTATCCTTTCAAAGGTTAGCGCGGGCTGTAGAATTTTCCAAAAAAAAGAAAGGGACTCTACGGCCAGAGTCCTCTTATTTTTACGGCTTCAACTACCCTGTTGACAGCCAGTAATGTACTGGCCTTGCGCATGTTCACTCCGTATTCTTCATGCGTGTCATAGACGCTAAGGAATGCCTTTGTGATGCTGGTATCCAACATATCGTTGACCTCCTTCTCTGACCAGTACTGTCTCCTCAGGTTCTGCAGCCATTCAAAGTAAGATACGGTGACTCCTCCCCCGTTTGCAAGTATGTCAGGAATCACCATTGTTTTGTTCCTGTACAGTATGTCGTCTGCTTCCGGCGTGGTCGGACCGTTTGCCGCCTCTGCGACGATTTTCGCCTTGACCCTTCCTGCATTCTTGCTTGTTATCTGGTTTTCAAGCGCAGCAGGGATCAGGATCGTGCAGTCTGTTTCAAGAACTTCTTCGTTGCTGATCGACTTTGAACCCGGAAATCCTGCCACAGACCCAGTCTTTTCCTTGTGCTTTCTCAAAGAAATAATGTCAATGCCGTTTTTGTTGTATATGCCTCCTTTGGAATCTGATGCTGCGATTACTTTTGCGCCCTGTTCCTGCACCAGCTGAGACGAGAACTGTCCGGCATTTCCAAAGCCCTGGACCGCCACAGTAGCAGTCTTTATGTTTATTTTCAGCTTCTTTACCGCTTCCCTTACGGTGAACGAAAGTCCTCTGCCCGTGGCTTCATTTCTGCCAAGAGAGCCCCCTATTGCGAGTGGCTTTCCAGTAATGAGTTCTGGCTGAACAAAGTTACCTTTGAGCGCAGAATATGTATCCATTATCCAGGCCATTTCCTTGCCTCCCGTGTAAACGTCAGGAGCAGGGATGTCGGTGTGTGGACCGATAATGTCCGCTATTGCGTACGCGTAACGCCGAGTCATGCGTTCCAGCTCCCCATCCGACATTTCCTTTGGATTGCAGATTATCCCGCCCTTACCTCCTCCATACGGGATGTCAGCCACGGCGCATTTCCAAGTCATCCACATCGAAAGGGCCTTTACTTCGTCGATGGTCACCTGAGGATGGTACCTGATTCCGCCCTTGTATGGTCCCCGCGCATCGTTATGCTGCGAACGAAATCCAGTGAAAACATGAATTTCGCCTGTATCCATCTTTACCGGGAGTGAAACTGTTAGTACGCGCTTTGGGTTCGCTAAAACCTGGTGTAAGCCTTTGTCTAGTTTTATCAGCTTTGCCGCTTCGTCAAGCTGCTTCAGTGCAACTTCGAATGGATTTATCGCCGTTGCGGTAGAGCTTTTATCCATTTGTAGCATCACCGAGTTCAGCAAGAGCTAATGTTATAAGTTTTATGTACAGGTGAGGGTAAAGCGCTCTGATCGGCACTATTTAAGCAAAATCTATCTCGCGGTCTTTTTCGATATGAGCGATCTGAGTTCGTCGTCCGTGAGGCCCGCGTGATCCTTTATTCCAAGAGACTTTGCCATCGTTTCCAGCTTTTCCCGCTCTGTGGCCACTGGTCCGGTTATCCGTGGCAGGTTGGTTACACTTCTTATCGGTTCTGACGCCTCTTCCATTTCTTTCCGGAACAGCTCTTTTGCTTTTTCGTACTCGCCAACAGCCTTGCCTATGCTTCTCGAAACCTGAGGGAGCTTTTTTGTGCCAAACAGCAGGACTACGGCAAGAAGTATTATTATTATCCACTCGGAGCCAGCGATATTCATGATGGCCGGAGCAAGCGGAGGCATGCAGATCCTAGTTGCCTGGAACGTGAATTAAAGATTTCCAGTGAACAATCCATCAATAATTACGGGTTTCTTGCTCCCTAAGATCAAGGCAGTTTGTTGCCCGAGGAGAACTTTTTTTCGATTCCCTCGACCGCGTCTATCATGGCCTTTCTCCTGTTTTCTTCGGTGACAACAGCTCGGATGTCCTCGATGAGCATTCTAGCCACGTCTAGTTTCTTTCGCAGTCCGGGGACAATATTGTCGTACACTGCAAAGGGATATAGCGCGCCATAAATTTCCTCCATCACAGAAAACAGCTTTTCAGCATCTGCTTCCCTGCCGGAACGCATTCTGTCATAGACGAGCCTCTTGATTTCACCGACGCAGTCCAGCAGGCCCGTGAGATAGGACTCGCCAGCGACGTTCAGATCTTTCATTGATGGAACAGGCTGATCCTGCATTATCGCCAGAAGAGAATTTGCTTCCACAAGTTCCTGTTCAGGGACCGCCAAATAGCGGTGGAGATCCTGCCCGGCGTGTTTCCGCAGTTCTTCGAGCATTGTTCTTGCCTGACCCATCTTGCCTTTCGCATCCTCCAGCTGGTTGTGGTGCAGTGAGATTATTGATTTGCTGCAAAGCATTATGACGTCCCGCGTTCCCTTGATCAGGTTCTCGCGGCGTTCCTGTATGTCCTTCAGATCCCGATCTATTCCTTCAAGCGAACTATCAAGGTTTAGTGTCATCTGAAATCTAGTAATTCCCTTTCAATAAAAGACTTGCTCATTTCCCGAGAAACTTTAAAGGAGTGACTTGTAGAATCGTTCGCATAATTGGGCAACATACGCCGCAGCAGGGGCTACAACTTTGAACATACTCTAGTCCAGAAGCTCAGCAGCGGCTCCTGGGCCGCGCGCAGGCTCGGCGGCAGCAGCACCGGGCTGCCTGACATTGTGGCCGTTAACAATGCCCGGGGCGTACTCCTGACCATAGAGGCAAAGTCTGGAACAAGCGACATACTTTACGTGCCGGAGGATCAGCTGATGCGCTGCATGGTTATTCGCAACATGTTTGAAATCTATCCTGAACGCCATATAGTGCTGGCATTCAAGTTCATGAGCAAGAAGAGATTTCGCCGGAAAAACCAGACAGTCTATGAAACGCGCAAACTGCTGGAATACTACAAGGTAGCAGACGTAATTGAGAAAATGAAAATCCTTCCTGTAATAAAGTGCACATACGAAGGCAGGACGTATGCTCTCTACAAGAACGGCCGAACGCAGTCCCTTAACCTTCCTGACTACGCAATGCCATTCCAGAGGATGGTTGAGCCGATTGCGGCGATTCAGGAAACGTCATAGTGGAGCATTAATGTATTAGCAAGAATCACCATTGGCCATGTCAGGCAGGATAAGACTGTCAGAGATATCGACGCTTCCCCCAGACAATCTGGAAAAGGAAAAGGCAGTTGCGGAGACCAAGAACATGGTAAAGAAAATAGGAGAGCTGCAGCATGCGCTTTATGCCGAAAAAAAGCAGGCGCTCTTGGTGGTCCTCCAAGGCATGGATGGCAGCGGAAAGGACGGCGCAGTAAACAACGTATTTGCCGCATGCAGCCCGACTGGCGTGAGAGTCTTTCCGTTTAGGAAGCCGACCGATGAAGAGTTTGCTCATGATTTTCTCTGGCGTGTGCACAAGGTGGCGCCACAGAAAGGGATGATCCAGATTTTTGTGCGTTCGCACTATGAAGACGTTCTTATCCAAAGGGTACACAGGTGGATATCCGAGGAGAGGGCGCTCAAGCGAATAGCAGCCATTAACGCATTTGAAGAGCTGTTGGAGTTTGATAGCAACACCAAGGTGGAAAAATTCTTCCTTTACCTTTCGCGGGAACAACAGAAGCTGGAATTGCAGGAACGGATTGACGATCCGAAAAAACGATGGAAACACAACCCAGCCGACTGGAAGGAGGCCGAGATGTGGGATGAGTACATGAATTGTTACGAGGACGCCATTAACAGAAGCTCGATACCGTGGCACATTGTCCCTGTCGACAGGCGCTGGTATAGGGACTATGTCATAGCTGGCGCGGTCAGCAAGACCCTGGAAAGAATGAACCCAAAATTACCTGACCTAACTGAAAGTTCGTAGCGGCGGACATGAAGAGGTGGTCGGGAACCAATATGCGGTCGAGGACAACAGATCGGTTTTACCTAGCATCCGAATGCTCTTGCCCAACCTTCGCTGCTGAATTCGCTTTCCTCGCAGTGTTTGGCCAGAATGACGGCATTTCCTGACTTTAGCAGTTCTTCATTTATCACTTTGCTGCCGCAAAATACTTTGGCGATCTGTCTGCCAAAGCTTCCTGAAGTTTGCCCATCATCTTCGTCGACAATAACTCTAGAGCCGACGGGGCAAGCCTCTGCTGTAAACAAAGTCGCCGCTTCGTACCCGCCTTCGCCAAATTCAGGACTGTTGATCAGAGAGAAACGAATCGTGACGTAATCCACGTCGATCGTATCGCCGTCGATTATTCGAGTCACAATTCCTTCCGAGCATGACGCGGAACCACTGCATTCGATCCCTTCTGTCGAGTAGACGTCGACCTGCGAGAAAGAAAGAGAAAGCGGAATTGGAGGTTCGGTATCACGCCAGACAAATGCCTGCACGATATGGTCGCCCTCTTCTATTGGATGCCAGACGGTCCTAAATGATTCTCCAACATTACCTTGCAGAACAGAGCGAGTAATCGAGAGGAAAACAACACGATTACTAGAGTCCTTTATCTGTGCGATGTATGCGATCGATTCCGCTGTTTCCATGTTATTTTTCACATTCGAAATGACGGAAAGCTCCCTCCCAATCTCTGCAAATCTTGAAGGAAGGCCGTCTTTGTCCTCTATCGAAAGCTCCAGTGTCACCACCAGGGCCCCTTCGTCCGTCGCGCCCTCGGAGTATTGTGACAGGGTGGTGTCCCCAGCCGACAAAATCAGAATTAAAGCTGGGAAGACAAGGTACAGATTTTCTCTTGTATTTTCTCGTCCCGCCATCCCGCTGACCACTACTGCCATGCCGGAACAAGTGACCCGCCGGAGTCGTTACGGAATGGGGCCCAGGCCAATGCGAACAGGCGCACCGATATGCCTGACCTATCGGGCCTTATGTTTATCTTCTCAAGACTCTCTGTCAGAGCGTCGAATTTCATCTCCATGCCGGATATTTCCTGTCTTATTTCACTCTCAAGGGAATCGAGCTGGAGCTGCAGCGCGTCGACGGTCTCGCTTGCGCGCTCGATGTCCTTCCGAGCGTTCATGGTGCGACCTACGCCCCGCATGGCTGTCATGCCCTTGGAAAGCGAAGATGCGCTGACCGCCTTTCTTCCTAAAAATGCCGTCAGGATGGTGGTTCCAAAGGATAACGCAGTCTGCGTTCTCTGATGTTTGGCCTGTTCTCTTTCCCTTTCGACTGCCTGTTGCGCTTTGCGGATCCGCTCCTGAAGCGAAGCTATTCTGGCAGCGTACTTTCGCCTGATCTTTTCGACGTTTTCATCCCGCCTTTCCCTGTTTGCCTGATCCACCCGGATCCGAAAGTCTCGCTCGCTTTCGTGCGGCTTCGAGAATATACCGGTTGCAGGACTCTTGAAAAGTACCAGGATTTTGTTTTCAAGCAACCAGGTAACGAAATCCTTGCTCCAGTCCGTGTAGCTCTTTGCATCTGCCGCCTTGCTTGGAAGGTCAGAGTACTGGCTATTGTCATGGGGGGATTTTTCGAGCGAGGAAACAGGAAACTCTATGGCCTTGGCGTTCTCCCAGCTCACAGGAATAACACTGTCAGCGACAAAAGTGATAACCGTTACATCCTGTGATGTATCAACCTGGTATTTTCTGTCGATAAAAGCTATCCTTGCATGACCGAGAATGAGAGGCTTGTAAAGCAGAGGGGCATTTATCGGAACACTCGATGGCATGAAGTACTGAACTATTTCTGGCGGCAGAGAAGGCCTCTGATTAGCAGCTGATGATGCGTTGGTGACCATAGTTTCCGGTGGCGACGCGGGAGAAGCGGCCTTTTTGTCATTCATTAGTATTTTTATCTGGTCGCGAGTCATCGGCCCACGCATGTACGACATTACCCACCGGGTCTGGAATACCTCCGGCTCATCCTCGTGAGTGTTATTCATGAAAAAGACGCGCTGTGTTAGACCCGAGATCATCCTGTCGATATCCTGCCGATCAAAGGTTTGCCCCGAGCTTGTCGCGACTCCCTCCAGCCCATCCAAGAGCCTCTCCTTGTCCCTTTCAGTTTGCAGCCTGCCAATAAACCAAGTCCCGGTATTGGCAAGCCCTCTATAGTCCAGATCGACAGGATTCTGCGTAGCGAGCAGTATTCCAAGCCCATACGCCCTTGCCTGTTTGAGCAGGGTGAGCATTGGTTTTTTGGATGGAGGGTTAGCGACGGGCGGAAAGTAGCCAAAAATCTCGTCCATGTATAGCAGGGCGCGCAGGCTGTTGGTGCCGTGCTGGGTTCTCATCCAGGTGACTACCTGATTTAGCAATGTGGATACGAAGAACATCCTTTCGGAATCCGTCAGGTGAGCGACAGAGAAAATAGAGACCTTTGGTTTCCCTGTCGGTGTGTGCAGAATATTCGCGACGTCAAGCGGCTCCCCGCTAGTCCACATTCTGAAACTGGGCGAAGCGAGAAGGCCGTTCAGTGTAAGAACGAGATCGAATCTTTCCTTGGAAGGATAAAATGTTTCGAGATCGAGTACCCCAACCTTGGAGAAAGGCGGAGTTTGGATAGACTGTATCAGGGATTGTAAATCCAGGTCTTTTCCTCCCCTCCACGCCACGTTCATGATCTGAGCAAGCAGGAGGTGCTCACGTCCTCGCAAAGGATCGGACTGGATACCCAGCAGGCTGAGAAGGCTGCTTACAGTCGTCGATATCCTCTCCTGCAAGATTTCTTCATCGGCCAGTATTGAAGAATCGGGAGCAGAGAACGACTTCATGATTGACACCGGAATTCCCGAGTTGCTGCCAGGCGTATATACAACAAAGTCAGCTGTATCACGAAGTTTCCTTATACGCTCGCCGCCTTGGTTCCAGTCGGACAGGCCCTTTCGCCACGTTTCCGCTTGGTGAGCGGCGTACTCTGCAGTAGAAAGTCCCTTTTTCATCGCGTCCTCCTCGTTAATCCAGGGAGCAAAATCCTCGCCACGAAGCTCTGGGAATGTCAGCAGAAGGTTCACGAGATCCCCTTTCGGATCAATTACAATCGAAGGTATTCCGTCAATCGCTGCCTCCTCGAGAATTGCCATGCAGAGCCCAGTCTTGCCGCTACCGGTCATTCCCACACAAACCCCATGCGTAACAAGGTCTTTCGAATCATACAGGACGAGCTTGTCCGTCATCCGTTTCTCGTCCAAGTCGTAATGCCTGCCGATATAGAAAGCTCCCAGCTTTTCATATTCTTCCAAAGTTGACCATTCCTAGAACTATCCAGGTTCCGGTAGAACTTCTTTCGTTTGGTAATTAATGTTATGCTCGAACGATAATCGTTTTGAAGCGATTTCAACTCCCGTTCTTAAAATCATGACAAAAAATGACAAGATCTCAAATCGCGAATTGTTTAATAACTTGCGAGAGAACTCGTACGCATGACATCCGTTGCAAAAATAGTGGAATTGATAGGAACGTCTGACGAAGGTTGGGAAGATGCGGCCCAAAAGGCCGTCAAAGAAGCTCGTAGAACTATTCGCGGGATAAGCGGAATAGAAGTCGTTGACATGACAGCGAAGGTAGACGGCAAGACCGGAAAGATTGTCAGATTCAGAACATGTGTAAAGATTTCCTTTGGCGTAGATACCTAAAGATAGAATGCTTGTGCATTCCATACTCCCCGTCCGAACTCGTTCTGAACTGCTACGTGACCGTTGAGGTTTAGAGCAGACTAATTTTGGTAGCTAGTGGAAACACAAAATACCTAAATAACAAAATCACCAGCTGTCGTCTAGCAGTGGCAGCAGAGCGGCCCGAAGAAGCCCACGTTGGAGCCATCAAGAGAAAGACCCTACAAATATCACTGGTAGCAATCTCATCTGTCTTTGTATTCGAGTTTGCCGCCGGTATCGCAACAAACAGTCTGGCCCTGCTCACCGACGGCGCTCATGCGTTGCTCGATGCGGTAGTCACGTTAGTTCTGATAATTGCCACAACGTTGGCGCTCAAGCCAAGAGACACTGACCACACCTACGGACATGGCAAGATCGAAACGATAGGCGGCTTCATCGGAGGAACGGCTCTTTTCGTTGTTGCGATATTCTTCATCTACGAAGCAGCGGCAAGGATTGTTATCGGTTCTCAAACCACACCGATGGTGAATCCTGGAACAATAGCCTTTGTAGCCGTTATTTACACGCTCGCTATTGACGTTTTTCGGATAGCGCTTCTCAGCAGGGCAGCTGTAAGGACAGCCGCTCCGACTATCAGGGCAGACCTTTACCATTCCATTGCGGATCTCGCTTCAACTGCGGTCGCATTCGTTGGTCTCTGGCTGGTGACAGCCGGCTTTATCCACGGAGATTCGATTGCTGCAATACTACTTGGAGGTGTGTTGGCATACCTAAGCGTCAGGTTCACATATAGGAATGCGAAGGAACTCACAGATGTCATTTCGCCCAGGCTGGTATCTATCGCCGGAGAGGCAGCACGTAACACAGAAGGTGTGCTAGAATGCAGGGATGTAAAGATGCATAAAGTGGGGACAGAGACGTTTGTCGAGGTGACTGTCTCACTTCGCTCCGAGATGAGCTTTGAAAATGCGCACAAGACAAGCGCAAAGGTGGAAGCCAACATCGCAAGGGACCTCACAGATGCGGGACTTTATGTTGTTCCAGGTAATGTTACGGTTCATTTTGAGCCTGGCAGCACGAGCAACATGCCGCCTGAATCCATAATAGAGAAAGCTGCGGCGGACGTAAACGGCGTAAGGGGAGTCCATAACATTCTTGTAACCAGAATAGGAGGCACGGATCTGATTGGCGTGTCTCTTCACATCCAGGTGAATGGAACGGCAACCCTTTCTGAGGCACACTCGGTTTCCGACGCCGTCGAAGAATCGATAAGAAAACAGCTAAAGGGGATCGAAAATGTCACCGTACATCTTGAGCCACGAATACCGGAGCTCGTTGGTGTGCGGCCGCTTTCTGATCCCACTATTCAGGATTCGATAAAAAGGATAATTCGGAGGACGGCGGACGTTCGTGAGGCTACATATGTAGCAGCGTACAGGACGGAGGACGGTATACTAAAGATCGATATAAGATGCGTGTTCAAGCCAAGCGCCAGCGGCGAAATGACTATCGAACAGATCCATGACCGCGTTTCCGAAATCGAGAAACAGATCCGGTCAAAATATCCCAGATCCATCGTAACAATCCATGCAGAGCCAAGCTAGACTGCTGCAGAATCGCTTTAAGATTCACTGCAATCAAGTTCCGATATCTTACTACTGCCATCAATGTGGCAAAGTTTATTCAGTAATAGCGCGTAACACCGGCGATTGGCAACATTATCAATAGATTCTAGGCTCGCGAGACGACTGACGCCTCCGCGGAGAGCAACATCGAAAAAGGGCGACAATGGGACAGTTCTGGTTGCCGGCGGCAGCAGATTCTATCATGGTGCGCCGGTACTTGCATCGATGGCGGCTCTTAAATCAGGCACAGATTTGGTTTACACAGCTGTTCCCCGTTCCATCGTTATTCCCGTAAGGTCGTTTTCGCCGAACATTATCGCGCTTCCGCTTCCCGATGACAAGCTTACAGTAGGCTCTGCGAATAGGCTTGCCGCCATGGTTCCAAAGCGCGCAGACACGGCTGCGATAGGGATGGGAATGAGTCTCGCTGGTCCCGAGGCAATAATCGCCCTAGCGACAAAGTTAGTGCAGGCAGGAACAAGATTGCTCCTTGACGCGTCTGCCCTCATCCCCGAGATATTGTCGGTGATTGGAGGCAAAGGAGCGGTAGTTACACCTCACGCGGGCGAGTTCAATCGACTCTTTCAAACTGAGGTCGGCAAGACAGAAAAAGAAAGAATCTCTATCGTGGCATCCATGGCAAGGAAGCATGGCATCACCGTACTGCTGAAAGGTCCGACGGATGTTATCTCGGACGGGAACAAGACTGGAGTGAATAGAACGCACAACTGTGCAATGACGGTTGGCGGAACAGGTGACGTTCTCTCGGGATTGACTGCAGGCCTGATGACAAAGATGAAGCCTTTTGATGCCGCCCTTCTTGGCGTCTACATTAACGGTCTTGCCGGAAACATCGCATTGAAGCGAGTTGGGCTTCACATGATTGCGACAGACATTATCGATAGTCTTCCGGCTGCCATGAAACCATTTGACAAAATCAAGTGATTCGCCGAGGGCCATTTTGGAGCCTGTGATCCTCAAGGTTTTTCACCTACCTTTGTCAACATTTCTATCAGATTGAAATCTGTCATTGTCACGGGCGCTTCCAGCGGGATAGGAAAGGACGCATCGATCGCACTTGCAGGTGCGGGCTATAGAGTTTTTGGCCTTGCCCGAAGCTACGATCGGCTTGTCGAGCTTTCCGCATCCTTGCCGGATCGATTTATTCCGATTGAATTTGATGTGACAAAGCCCGAGACTTTTGAGAGGATAGTCAGAGACATCTCCTCACGGGATGAAGTATACGCTCTCGTTAACAATGCAGGATACGTACAGCCTGGTGCTGTTGAAGACTTTAGCATGTCTGAATTAAGGATGCAGTTCGAAACAAATTTTTTCGGTCTAGTCGGTTTTACCAAGCAAGTCCTTCCGCTCTTGATGCAAGCGAAAGGCGGGAGAATTGTGAATCTGAGTTCCATGGCGGGGCTGGTGTCGCTGCCACTAATAGGGGCGTATTGTTCCACAAAACATGCACTGGAAGCAGTTTCTGATGCGCTGAGAATGGAACTCTGGAATACCGGCATAAAGGTGATCAACATTAACCCAGGAGTGATTGAGACAAACATTCATGCGATTACGAGCGCCAAATTGGAATCACTCAAAGGCGTGTCTTCTGGAACAGGCCATACGAGTTCCCGGTTTGCAAGAGCCTACAAGAAATACTTGCAAGATGTACCCCGAGGTTTGCCGGCAAGCGTCGTCACTGCAGCAATAGTAGAAGCGATTGCTTCGCCCAATCCGAAATCCAGATACATTATTGGCTCGGCAAGAGAAAAAGCAGGTGTGAAGCTTAGACGCTTTGTGCCCGACAATCTCTTTTATTCGCAGGTGGCCAAGCGGATATTTTCGTAACCAATTTTAATGGTTGGCAATGTTTGCGGATCCATGAGCAAGCCGGCGGCAGAGCAGTTCATCACATTTGAAGAATTCTCCAAAGTGCAATTGAGGATAGGTAGGGTCACCAGCGCTGAGCATATTGCGGGGATGAAGAAGGTCTTCAAAGCCACTATAGATCTCGGAAGCGAACAGCGAGAAGTGGCCGTGGGAGGCGCACTGCATTACCGACCCGAAGAATTTGTTGGCAAGGCGGTTGTCGTTTGCACCAACCTTGAACCCAAGAAGATAGGCGGTATTACTTCAAGAGGTATGCTACTCGCAGCTGATGGGCCGGAAGGCAAGCCGATCTTTCTCACGATTGCAGAAGATGCACCTGCTGGGTCTCCGATACACTAGTTGGTCGCTTGAAGATGCGGACCAAGAGTACTGAGCTCCAACGCTAGCCTATTCCGGGTCCGAATTTTGACGGCTCTTTCTTCTTCTGAACTTCTTCCAAGATTGACTCGTATTGTCGATCAAGTGGCTTGGTATCTATCTCCAAGGTTTCCAGTCGTGCGAACGCCGCCAGAATGCTCTTTGCTGCGAGCGGTTGCGGCACAGCAGTTTCAGCTATCTCGCCGAATAGACCTATAGCGTCTATCTCTCTTTCACGACACAGGCCCAGGATAAGGCCGTTGAACCAAGTTATGGTGGTTATCTCATTTCCGACAGGCTCGATCCCTTTTTGGGCAAGATTCTTCTTGAGTTCCGGCCTGTTCACGACACCGTACACCCGGGGGGCGCCGGTCACCTGCTCACGCAGATATCCTCCAGCGCCGTAGAGCTTTTTCACTTTGCCTATTGATTGCAGGTAGTCGAGAAGGGCGTTGCATAACCTGTAAAGCTCGCCCGGGTCCTGGGGCTGGGAATCGCCTGTAAAGATCATCAAATTGTGAATTTTGTCATGATAGATTTTGTATGAGTCATTGATGGCGTTCACAATGCCGTCAGAATGCGATACCCAGGGTTTGTCACTTGATGTTATCTCGGCGAGAAGCTGCGTCTTTAGATGCTGTGAAAGAAATGAAGAAACAAGACCCCCTACCCTTCCCATGTCAGGTAGCGAAGCAACAACGGTAAAGT
>DADA01000108.1 GCA_002494895.1 Nitrososphaera sp. UBA210 | reverse complement strand
ATACGAACCGTACATCAATCTCGGTTCAGGAGCGCCGCCCGAACCTTGAGTCGACTCTAGAATCTTCTTGATGACATCTAGCCTGCCATGAAGTGATTCCACCTGGTCCGGTTTTCCCTCCTATCGTCTGGTTGCAGTGGACAGCATTTAGCCCTTTTGACATTGCGATTACAGAATATTCATACAAGATATACCTGTTGCGTCTTCAAGTACATGATTTCAAAATGCCAAGTGCCGCAGCATCGAATAGCATGGTGGAGAATAAAAGTGAAAAAGGAAAAGAAAGAGAAAAGTTAGGGTGTTAGAATCCCATGCGGGTGATTCCTGTGCCCCTGTTCTTTAGGAATACGAACGCCCCAAGGGCAGCCAGAGAAGTGGCCACGAGAGCAATCAGTCCTATCGGAGATTCGGGAAGCACGAAGGGACTTTCTGCTTCAAACTGTGCAGTGTCAACCGCAGCTCCATTGTCGGTTTCAACTTGTGACTGGGCCTGATACGTTCCAACATCTCCAGTATCGCAGGTTCCATCACCGCCGTTTGAGACCAGCGCAAAGTCTGTCGGATATTCCTTACTAAGCCCCGACAATGGAATGGCTGCACTGAGCCCCGTTGCTCCGCAGACATCGCCGTCTGGCTCAAAAACAGTAAGCACCATCAGGTGCCCATTGATCGCAGGGTTTGCCATCTGTGTAAGACTAGTCGTTCCATCGAGCAGTATGCTAGTGGGTTGTGCAAAGAGATCAATCTGCAAAAGCTCAGATGGATTCAAGTCCGGCTCTTGCGACACGTTTTGCGTGTTTCCAGGTCCGTCGGCATTGGATCCTACATCATTAACGATTATCATCACTGATTCGCTGCTCATCAGGTATCCGTCTGAAACCATGACGTTTATCGAATAGACTCCGGGTCCTTGCTCTTCTGTCGGGGTCCAGGTAAATACTCCCGTCGTGGAGTTTATTGACGCACCATACGGTGTGTTTTGAAGGCTGAATGTTAAAGTCTGGCCTTCCGGATCAGAGGCTGTCGCTGTAAATGTCATCAGCGTTAGTTCATCAACTACTTGGTCGGCGATTGGACTTACAGTCGGCAGGCCGTTCACAACGGCGAGAGCATTTGGAATTTGGAATCCCAAAAGCATCATCGATCCAACTATCGCTGCAAGCAGCATCGGCGCGCACTTTGATTTCTTGTCTGAGGTGTAATGCATTACTACTCAAATTTCGAAAAAGTGTTATTTAAGTACCAGAGTAACAAGCGAGAAATCCAACTGCAATAGCAAGGACATTGCTTTCGAGCCCAATGTTATGTAATAACTAGTGCAGCGCACAGGGAACTGAAATGGCGTGCGATCATTTTTTCATGCCGTCTCGACGTGCAGCAATTGCACGAGAATCATCTTACGATTCGAATTGGAAAACCGGAGGCCCGGCTCTCAAGCTTCGAGAAACATCAGCAGTCGCTTGTACTCATCGAGAAAGTCCTTGCCCTTCGCAGTGATCCTCAGGGTGTTTGTGACTTCGTCGAGAGAAACTAACTTTGACCGCATTATGAGATTAAGGTACCTGTGGGTTGCCCTTGTGTCGAGGTTTGCCCTGCTGGCGAGTTTGGTTTTGGCACACGGCTCCTGGGAAAGAACCTCAAGTAGATTCGCAACTATATCGAAATATGCTCTTCGAATTTGTGCCAATGTGGGACTTCCCTTTATAGTAGTCTAGAAGTAAAGATATTAGTTAATTAATTTATGCCTGTCGGCGATTGTTAACATTTTGAAACAGCAACAAGAATCCAGGATGAGCTTATATACAACACGAATTGCGCGCGTCTGCCTGAGGGCCGGGGACGACCTACTGCATCGGCGTTTCCACTTCATGCTCGTCTGGCGGCACACCATTTCTATATAGCAGGACGAACGAAATTCCCATGAGAGACGCCAGGATTGCGATCGAGCCTGCGTCCTTCTTTTCTACGATTCCCTGAAGAAATCCCATCGGTCCGCCGGGAGCGATTGCGACAAACGTCGCGAGGCCAGCGAGCATTACTAAAAGAACGACCGTCCGTGCTCTGGGAATCGAAGATGTTCCAGTTCTCTTTGAGAGCCGCAACTGAGGTTATCGATCTCAAATAGAAAACGAGTTATTTAAGATGCCATGGACGATTTACAAACTTGTTATGAAACTGATGGTATTGATCCCATTCTCACGAGGGGGGCTGTCAAACGCATGAATTCTATCGAGATATCAGTTCCTCAAAGAATGGCGTACAACTCTCGCTCATGACCAAGTACCTCCCTTCGACCAGCCGGACGAAATCGAACTTTAGGAGAAAGTCGATAATGCTGCGAGTAGATTTGCCTGGAAGATTGAAAATCTGTTCAACCTCCTCAACCGGGATCTTTGGCTTTATTGCTATCAGAGTCATGATTTCCTCTATCGGCTGCGGCATGTTCCCATCGCAACGTTTCTTGGATCATCATAATTATGCCTTATGTAGCTCAAGCCATCTATCAAGGAGAAAGATATTCCGTAGCGGGAATTCCTACTCATCATGTCATTCAATGAGATAAAAAATACACAACTTCTCGTACAAATTACATGCTTAAACCACATAAACTATATTACTTACAGCAGAAACCTGATGGTGTATTGACTCAAGACATACACCCTGATATAAGACGCGACAAACTCGACATAATCCTCAGGATCCTGGAGGTAGGAAATACTCCAGTAAAAAAGACGCACATTCTATACAAGGCTGGCATAAACTTTTACCAATTGTCCAGATACCTAGACCTGCTCTTGAAGACTGGAATGATGGAGGAAATCGAGACACCGTATGTCGCGTACAGGACCACAGAGAAGGGACGCGTGCTGATGAAGCTCTTTAGCGGAGCGGAACTCGAGACCGCTGCAGTAGCGAGCTCGGCAAGCGGTTCCGTTGGCGCAAGGTCTGCAAAGAATCCACGCCATGCCATTGGCCCCGATGCATTTTTGTAAGATAAGGGCCAGCCACTTTTCCCTTTTTATGTTTCATGTTTCTCTGCCGAAATCATATACGTGCTCTCGGTCACCTGGAAGTTCAGAATACGTTCTACTAGACCCGAGTGAATAGATAGGAAGGAACGATCGATTGCGGTGTCGCGTCTATGCGCGCCTTGGACTAGCAGGCGCTTCGACGTTCTTTACTTCTTCCAACTCTGTCGAATTAAAGAGCTTTAGACACGCCCTGCCTTTCTCGGTGGTCCTGTAGCCGAGGTATGGATCCGTAAACTCTTCTAGCAGACCAAGTTTCAGCAAGAAATTCAGATATCTGGACAATTGGTAAAAGTTTATGCCTGCGCTATACAGTATGTGCGTCTTTTTCACCGGCTCATTCGCAATGTCCAGAATCTTTAGCATGATGGCGAGCATGTCGCGCTTGGGACTCTGTTGAGAATGCTGCACGGCTCCTTTTGTTATTTGCGCGATGATATATACCTGTAAGGAGCTACGGCATGTAACTAGAGTTACTGAACTTTCGCATAGTTGTTACTAGGGCCTGAAGGATTCAGGCGTGACAGCTTGCGAGCGAGGTTCGTCTCAGATGTTGAAGTTGACCTGGGGAATGTACTTTAATTCCTTCAGCTTCGACAGAATCAGCCTAGCGCTCTCCTCCACGGTGAGGCGCTCAGTCTCGATGATGAGCTCGGGATTCACCGGTTCCTCGTATGGATCTTGCACTCCAGTCATGTCAGTGATCTCTCCCTTCAAGGCCTTCTTGTATAGGCCCTTCGGATCCCTCTTTATACAGGTCTCTAGTGGCGTGTTAACGTAGACTTCGACATAGTCCACTATCTCCCTCCTTGCGTACTCTCTAAAGGACCTGTAAGGAGCTATAAGCGAAACAAGGGTAATGATACCGTTTTTCGCGAGCAACTTGCTCAGGTAAACTACTCGTCTCGCATGCGTTTCTCTGTCTGCCTTTGTAAAGCCAAGGTCGGGAGAGAGCTGCCTCCTGACCTCGTCGCCATCCAGCAATTCAGCTCTGAGTCCAAGTTCCTGTAGCTGAACTTGCAAAGACGCGCCTATGGTCGTCTTGCCAGAGCCGGACAGCCCGGTCAGCCAGACAACAAATCCTTTGCGCTTCAATTGTAAGCTCCCATCAGAATTTGTGACTTACGACCGATATCAAAAGCGGCCAGCGAAAGGGTCGCAGGCAGACTTGCTATGTAATCCATGCCCTGTTGTCGTGCGAGATTGCTTTTAACTTGTGTGGAATGATCGTTCTATAGTTCGAATTACATAATCGGTTTCTGGAAAAAGGAGTCAGCGCGATATACCGCAGCTTACACCAAGGTATTTATCATGTACGGAGCCACGCACCAGGAAATTTCAAATGTACTGTGAAATATAGAGTCAGGCTTACATATTGCTTAAGTACCCGCTGACATCCTCTGCTGGTATGGAATCAACCACGCAGTCAGACCACGTTTCGATCAAGATCTCAAAGGAGCTTTATGAGAAGGTTCAAAACCGGGTAAAGATGTCAAACGACGAATTCAAGAGCGTCGAAGACTACATCACGTTTCTCCTGACAGAAGTAGTCAACGAAGCCGAGCCGCAGGCTGAAGCCAACGCGTACACAAAAGAAGAAGAAGAGGAGATAAAGGGAAGACTAAAGAATCTCGGTTACATCTAGGCCGAGTCTCTATCTGATTTTTTCCAATAGTTGATTGCAAACTTGCACCTTGACGTCCTAGAGAATTCAAGACGGTACTGATTTGTACAAAGGCTCGCAGGTTTTCATGACGTTTATCGACTCTTTGAAAAACACTTCCGACATGTCAGCCCCGAATTTATCCTGGGGAAAATACTTTACCCTTATGATAGCCGGCGACTTGCCGTTCACTATCTTGTATCGATTGGCGCCTAGCCTTAGATTGAATTTTATCAGCAGTTTGTGAAAGAGCCGTGCCTTGTACGCTGCATCCTCGGCACCGGAATTTGGATGCGCAAATAGGAACGTTATGCAAGCTCTGATAGCACTTGACTGGCCAATAACATAGCCCATGAACATGCCCAGTTCTCTCCCTTCAAACTTGATGTAAACATAATTCCCTATGATATCGGCGTCTCTCTGTTCCCATACAATAGCATTCTTGAAAGAATCATGCAGCAGCACATTAAGACCCTTGAGCAGAGCTTCCGGGTCGTTCATCTTTATGATCGTACTATTCTTCACATTTAATCACTGTGTATCCCGGAGAACATAAGAAGAGTTACAGCGTCGCCGGGATGCTGGGATCAGATTTGCGCTTATGTAGTTAACTTCTCTTAACCATAACTCGATGAAAGGCAAGATTTCGGCCGGATAGGACTAAATCCAGTAACAATTTCGCTGATTTTCCATACAGACTTAAAAGCGATTGTTGATTGAACGCTCTCAACTGTTCATGAATGGTCCTAAAGGAAATGCCAGCCTCATACTCGGAGTTTTTCTCTCGGTCATCCTTGTAGCATCGACCATTCCTCAATCCTTTGCCGCAGAAACATTCAGGAATTTCGAGGGAACAGACTACATCGACATTCCTTCAACCGCGTCGCTCCAGCTGGAGCAGTTTATCGTCGAAGCAGGGTTCAGGTTCACAGAGCAGCCTTCGGAATGGGGCTACTTGATAAACAAGGCGGGCACGAGCGCCGGCAAGACTTCGATTGACCAGAACTATGCCCTTTTCCTGACGCCGTTCAACAAGATAGGCGGAGGCTTCCGCGCCGATGATGGGTCGTACCACTACGTATATTCCCATGCTCTCTCCTTCTCATCGTGGCACGTCGCAAAACTGATTTACGATGGCTCAAAATTGAGGCTTACAATAGATGGAGCTAATGTGGCGGTCAAGACGGTAGGCAAGGTCCCCGATTCGAGCGTCAGCGGCCCATTGAGGATAGGCGCCAATGCCCACGAGCCGACAAGAATGTTCATCGGAGACATTGATTACGTCAAGATTGTTGACCGCAGTAATTTCAAAGTTAGCTATTACGACGATTTTGACGGCGACAATCCACCGCCACCTCCACCAGTCATTACCGACTGCTCGGAAATTCCAATGAGCCAGCTTCGCGGCGTAAATTTCGTGGATCCGATCCTCTCTAGATTCGAGAACGACGACCGGGTAGGTGGTCCGGCGAACTATGTCCAGGACAGCATGCGGTATCTGAATTCCTACGGTTTCAACCTCATTCGCGTTCCATATTACTGGGAAGCCCACCAGTCCTGGCCAGCTGCCTTCATGAATGAAATAGAGCTAATAGCGCAAACTGCTGAAACCTACGACATGTGCGTTGTTTTTGACAACCACCACTGGTTTACATCAAGTTACTGGAACACCGTCATAGACAAGCCCGGCAAACCAAAGGGATTTCCATCCTTTGTTGTCGCGGACTTTCCTTCCGAAGCGGACTATGACACGACTGCAGCTCCGTTCTGGGGCGCTTTTCTCAGCAATGCGATAGAGATTGATGGCAAGAACGTTTGGGACGTTCAGGCAGAATTCATGGCGAAGATAATTAACAAAGTCGACAACTATGACAGCGTTGCAGGGTACGAAATCCTTAACGAGCCCCATTTGTTCGATGTCGCGCAGTATGACAGCCTGGGTAATTACCACACCTACATGGCACAAAAGATCCGGGCGATTTCTGACAAAAAGATATTCATCGACAGAGAGACCGCGAACGGCTTCCAGAGGAACCCGAACCTGGAATTCAAGGTTGTGCCGCAGGGCATTGATGGCATTGTCTACTCGCCCCATCTCTATGCAGTCCCGGTAGCAGGGAGTGGCGGCGAAACCCAGGTCAATAACTTCAAGTCATGGGCCGCTCAGTGGGATGTCGAAGTAATGGTAGGCGAGTTCTCCGCATCCACTCAGGAGGACATGAATGCATACATCACCACTTGGAAGGAAGCGGGATTTGGATGGACGTACTGGAAATGGAGCTCCTCGACAACAACTGCCGGCGGAGATTTGCTCGGCAACGTGGTCTACGAAAGCGATAACACTCAGCGCACCGTCCACCTGCAGTACCTGTTGAATTCCGTTGACGCAGCCTACGATTGAGCTGGCAGGCAGCAAGCGGACTCGCGCGCACTAAGCATGGGCCGTGCTCTTGGGAGAGCGGCGGAAAAGCGTTTTTGACGTTGCGAAGAAATGGATCACTATGAAAAAAATCAGCGACAGATGCATCGCGACTGTTATCTGAAGATACCTGCTGTCAAGAAGCGATGACAAGTTCTTCTCCAGATGCTTCGCGTCACTCTGCTCCAAAAGAAATGATGTCAATAGTCCCTCGTACGAAGAAAGAATCACGAATGTCGCGAGAGGAATGACAACCAGCAGGGCTAGAACTGCAGACTTTTTGCGGTCCGCCAAATAAGACCTGTCCTTGCCAAGAACTACTGCGGCCACAAAGATAGCAAGCCCGGCCGCTTCAAGCAACAGGTTCAATGGGGATAGTATGGGAAAGCCCAGTCCTATTCTAATGTCAACCACCGGCCAGAGGATGTTGGTTCGGCCGACTATCAGGTCGCCTATCAGTATATGCTGGGCTACCGCAACAAAGTAAGGCAGTGCTACTTTCTTGTATTTTACAAAGAAAGGGATGAAAATCAGCGACCAGAAGATGATGCTGTGCGTCACGGTCCTGTGCGCGATGTCAAATGAACCCAGAATCAGATCTATGTCGGGAAGCATGCCGAGAACAAGAAGAAGGTAAAGATTGGGTCCAAGCCCGAGTGGATGCGAAACAAGCCGGCCAGTCAGATACGCCAGGCAGGCGTGGCCCAGTAGGAACAAAAGGTAACATTGCAGATCGCCTCAGAAACTCTTAAACCTTTACAAAGCGAATGCAATCGATCAACTTGAGGAAAGCATGCAGACCGATCAGCAGCTTATGACATAGAAGACCTGCCTAACAAAGATAAGTAATACTAGTTACATATTTTTTCCTCACTAGTTCCATTGACACAAGCCTAATAACGAAAGCGGCAGACTTACCGTTGAAATATGCCTCTGTTAGTTCCAAGATCTTCAGGCAATCTCATCGAGACGCTCACAGCTCTGAGGCAAAGGGCTCTGAGGAGAGGGATATGGTTCCAGACGTTGACGCTGGAAGACAGGGTTCTCGCAAACCTGATACAAAGACATGTGAAAATAGTGAAAAACACAACATTAGCCACAGTGGTTGCGAGGATCATGGGTAAATTGCTGCTTGGAATAAAGAACTACTTCCTGAACAGACTCGAAACAATCGGCAGGCCCATCGCCAATGCAGTCGCAATGAAGGCTTTTTCGTACGGCAACAAGGGAGCTCTGGACTGGCTGCGGGACGTGAACTACATCAGGTACATGGGACTGACATTTGCGTCCGTCCATCAAAATACAACGGTCAGGACCGGCAGCGGCATGATCGTGCAACACGAATTGAAGAGGAATCGATAAAAGAATGAAACCATCATTTCAAAATAGAAAAAGACGCGCAAAGGAAGAAATTGTCGCGCTGATCGTAAACAGTGCCAGACAGGGCGCATCGCGCACGCGCATAATGAATGAGAACTTTTTGAACTTCAAGCAGGCCAAGAAACACATCGACTTTGCAATAGAAATGGGATTTCTATACTATGACTCCAACGGCAAGTTTGTCGCCACATCAAAGGGCGTGGAATACCTTAGAAGGTTCTTTGATGTCGTCAGTGTCGAGAACGACGTCACTGAAAAGCGCAAGCTGTTGCTGGACATGATTTGCAAGGATGAAGTAAAGATATGCTAGAAGAAAAGCCTGGGCGACTTCAGCCTGACATTGATTCAATGGTTACTGTCGTGGTTCCCACGCTCAATGAAGAAGAGGGCATAGCGAGGGTAATCCAGGAACTCCAGTCAGTCGGCCTGCGAAACATTCTGGTCATAGACGGATACTCGCGTGACAAGACAGTTGAAATCGCAAAAAAATCAGGAGCAAATATCCTTTACCAGCAGGGAAAAGGCAAGACGGGCGCGATAAAAACTGCAATAGATCGAGTGGAAACTCCCTATATTCTGGTGATAGACGGCGACTTTACCTATGACGCTTCGTCGATCGCCAGGCTGCTCCAGCACATGAACTACTACGACGAAGTGATCGGCGCAAGAAAGGCGACAGACCCAAAGAGCATGTCTGGCCTGCACAAGTTCGGAAACAGGGTAATCACCAGGCTGTTCAATCTCATGATGAATACCGGACTGTCAGATGTCTGTTCCGGGCTTTACATTCTCAAAACAGATACGATGCGCGAGATAAATCTCTCCACGGCAGGCTTTGACGTTGAAGTTGAAATAGCCGCACAGGTTGCAACGGCAGGCCGGATAGCCGAAGTCCCGGTCGACTATAGGCCGCGGCTTGGCAGACAAAAGCTGTCCACATGGAAGAGCGGATTTAGAATAGTCAGAAGCATATTCGGACTGGCGCGATCATACAATCCCGGCGTCTTTTATTCGATGCTTGGCAGCTTGCTGCTCATTCCAGCAGCAGTACTTCTGGCGATCTCGATGCTTCAGTGGATGGTAAGTAGCGAACTTTCGAATTCATGGTTCTTTGTGGGTTTGTCCATGCTAATGGTTGCAATTCAGTCCATGAGCGTCGGCGTGGTTTCCTTGGTAATGAGACGGGCCGAATTGAGGATAAACAGAAGGCTCAACATGCTGACTGGCAGACAAATCTCCTCGCAAACTCGACTAAGTGAAAAACTCTGAAATTCCCAATGAACAGCAATTCTGGAAAGGCTAGAGACTACTCTCCAGCCCTAGCCGGGCAAACGAGGAGTCCCGTAAGCGCCTCGACAGAGCTTCGCGCCGAGAACTCTAGGCTAAAGAAAAAACTCTCGCATCTCCAATTCATGAGCACACTGACGATAGGGATCGCTCTAATAGCCGCGGGTGGTGCTTCGCTTGTCGTTTCTTACGTGTTCAGCTCGGTGGTCCTGACGCTTGCCGGGTTGGGCCTGGTTTTCTGGGGAGTGACGATTCTGTATATCTCGCCGTCCAAATACGTGCCGGAAAAAGTCCTGAGTCTGCTTTCGCTGTCTACCATCAAGTCGATTGACAGGATGCTGATAAACATGAATTACAGGGGCAAGACGATTTTTGTCCACCCACGCCACCTGAAGGGGCTTGCCCAGGGCTACGTGTTCATCCCCTACGACAGTTCCTTCCGCGGCACTCTTCCGAATGAAGAGCAGCTGGCCGAAGAAAGGATGCTTTACGAAGATCCAAAGGGGATATTCATGGTGGCCCCGAGTCAGGGACTTGTGGACCTGGTTGAAGATGAGCTCGACATCAATCTTGCGACCGTGGACATGGAATACCTCAAGGAAAACGTGCCTAAGCTGCTGACAAACAACCTCAGAATAGTAGACAGCATCACAATACAGGAACTGCCGGGATCCGTGCGGATCGACATCGTGGGTGATTCAGCCGCGAAACTCTGCAAGGCTGTCAGCAAAGAAACCCTAATAGGGAATCACTTTGGCTGCCCGCTTTGCTCTTCGCTCGCGCTGATGATAAGCAAGGTACTCGGCAAACCAGTTGCAATTCAGGAAAACAAGGCCAACGACATTGATGGGACGATCGCCAGCACTTACAGGATAATCGACAGAGCATGATGAGTTTTGCCGCCACCACGTGGGATATCGGGATACTTTCAGCAGCTTGCGCCATAGTGATCCTGATGGCCTCAGAGGTGATATCGCCCCACTACGGAAGGACAAGCATCCTACTGGATCTAAGGAAGCTACGGATCGCAGCAGCCGCGTTTGTCGTGGCTTTTATCGCTATTGGAATCGCAAACGTCGTGACTTTGGTCAGCGGGTAGATTAGAATGCTTTTTGGACTGGTCATGATTTTAGCAAGCCTATCAGTCGGGTCAAACGTTGCTGGCATCGGTGGCGACGCATTGGCTACTGGAGATTCGAGAGAACTTGTCGAGGCGACTGCCGATCAGGCGCTGAGGAGCATACGCGCTGCGGAGGCTTCAGGCGCCGATGTCTCACACTTGACAGAGAGATTTAACACCGCGCTGGATTTCCAGCGGCAGGCGACCGATAATGCGTCTGCCAGCTGTTCTGGGCCGGATGAATGCGTAATCCAGGCTAACGACATGCTGCTATCGATAGTAGACGAGTCTTCAGCTATTCGCAGCGAGGCTACCGCAGGAAAGGAAGCTGCAGACATACTGACTTTTACTGTTTATGTGCCAGTGTCGTCGTTTGTAGTTTCTATCGCCATAGTCGCTCTTTATAAGAGCTGGAAGTCGCGCCGAGCCAAAAAGTTTGAAGCGCTGGAAATACACCAGAAGGGATCGCGTTAGCAATTGTTCTTCCAGAACCGACCGTCTGCAAAAATCAAAGGGATGCTCACATCGAGTCTGTTCATTCTGGTTTTTGCCTCCACATTTGCGATTTTCCTGACCCTGGCTTATGCAAACCTGGACGATGCCCCCGGGGACCGGTTCCTGACATTGAGCACGCTGGGCAGGAATGATGCAGCCTCGGAATACTATCCGAGAGAAGGCGGCTTTGTGATGGAAAACGAGACGCTAGACTGGAATGTTCAAGTGTACAATCACATGGGAGGCTCGGAGTACGTTGCAATTAGGATAAAACTGCTGAATGCGACTCAGCAGGGACCAGACGCCAGGCTCCATCTGTCTTCACCGGCGGATCATATCTACGAAGCGAGACATCTCGTTCCGGATGATTCGACTTGGACGATGCCCGTATCAATAACAATAAAAGAACTAGAGATTCAGGGAGGCAACGCCACCATAGACACAGTAGTAATCAACGGCGAGGAAATAACGGGCCTGAAAGTCTCGAACGAAAAGGAACGGGACTTTAGGTTCGTGATCGAATTGTGGAGGCATGACGTAGACTCTGGGAATTTCATCTTCACGTGGCCCTCTGGGCAGGAAAGTGGGAGCGCATGGAATCAGATCCAAATCACAGCCAGATAGCAGAATCAGAGCGAAGTGAATTGGTAGAGAAGATGGTAATGGACATTATGAACAGGAAAACCTGCCGCAAGGTGGGTGATGTGGTGGCCAATCTGCACAAAGCAGACAGGTCAATTTCTGTAGACGAAATCCACGATGCAGTAAGGAACCTGGAAAGGAAAGGCTCGGTAAACCTGTCCGAAGAAAAGATACCGGCTTCGTTTGTGCAAAGTCTTTCAGACCCGTGGACAAACCTGCCCTTGTGGGCTGCCGTGCTCGGAAGCGCCGCCATGATCCTCTCACTCTATCTTTTCCCGCAGGAGGGGTCTTGGCTTGGTGTCCGCGGTTTCGTTGGGACAGTATTCTTGTTTGCGGTACCCGGCTATGCGCTCACGGGGCTTCTAGTCCAAAAAGATAGACCCTACGTGGTCGAACGAATCGCAGTAAGCATCAGCCTGAGTATTGCCGCAGTAGTGCTGATAGGGATTGTCCTTGGCTACAGCGATATCGGCGTCAGGATGGAGCCAACCATTGCTTCTGTGTCAATAGTTAGCATAGCGGTGGCGATTCTTGCCTCCTACAGGAACTACAGCCTTAGGAACAAGGCGCACAGGACCCACCTGAGGTTCGTCCAGAACGAAACAGAGAGCGACAGATAGAGGGAATAGAATTGGCAGAAGAAAACGTAAGGTCATTTGAGAAACTGGCGAGAGGATCATACTATCTCATATTGGACAACATCGTCAACCTTTCGCTCGGAGCACTTTTCTGGATAGTTCTGGCAAAGCTGATAGAAGCTGCTCCGCTGGGGCAGGCAATGGTAGCCGTCGCCTTTGCTACGAGCGTTGTCGGATTTGCCGGCTATGGCGTCCAGGTGACGATATCAAAGTACATGTCCGAGTACAACGCAAAGGGCATGCCGAAAGTTTCGAGAAGAATCCTATCCCTCGGCATCAAGCTTGCATTGATGGTAAGCGTGGCAGTCGCTGCAGTGATAGCGCTCCTTTCCGGCTACATTGCTACTGAAGTGTATAACGATCCGTCGATGACTGTTCTTCTGATACTGGTAGTTCTTACCTTCCTCCCATCACAGACCGTGGTATCGGCGCTGATGGGGGCCTACCAGGGTTCTCACAGAATGAAGTACGCCCTCCTGAGCGATTCGCTGTATCAGGTCATCAGGATGGGACTGGCGGTCTTCCTCGTAATGTCGGCCTTTGGCGGATTCGGGATAATCGTGTCATTTGCGGTCGCTTCGATCGTCGCATCGGTTATAGGCTATCTGTTCCTTGTTCCGCGGCTCTTTCCAAAGCAGATGGCAGCGTACGGCACAGGCGGACTTGAAAATGAATCAGAAATCCGCGGACTCGGGCAGATAATAAAGTTCTCCGGACACAATTATGCCGCGGTCGGGATGAAGACTCTAACGCAGCAGATAGGAGTCCTTATAGTCGGAACCCAGAACTTTGAGCTTG
>DADA01000057.1 GCA_002494895.1 Nitrososphaera sp. UBA210 | reverse complement strand
TCTGATCCTGGACAGCGCCAAGAGCGTAGACCTGATTCTCTTCTGCCGCGCTAATGACTCCATGTCCTGATGAATCCGCCACTTGAAATATTACATCCGCTCCCTGCCGGATGATTGAAGTCGCAGCTTCCTTGCCTTTTGCGGGATTATCCCAGTCATTGAGGTACGTGCCTATTATGACAACATCGGCATTCACGTGCTTTGCTCCCTGCTCAAAGCCCCCAAAGATATTGATCAGATTGGGATACTCTTCTCCTCCTACGTATCCGATGACGTCTGTTCTTGTCATCATCCCTGCAAGGGCTCCAAGGAGAAATGAGGCTTGTTGTTGCTGAGGAAAAATGGAGGCAACATTATCAGATTCAGCGAGTCCCGTAAATACCACTATTTTCACTTTCGGAAATTGTTTTCCCACCCTTACCGCAGGATCTCCCCACTGAAAGCCATGAGCAATAATCAGGTCGTAGCCTTCCTGTGCATATTCTGACAAAGTTGATTCGATATCAGCTATTCCGACGTTGTCTTGCTTTGCTACCACTATTCCATGGCGGGCTTCTATGAACTGAGCCGCCATCAGGCTGGATTCGCCCCATCCATGGTCATTGAACAGGGCATCAGTCAACACCGCAACCCGTAACGACGATTTCTGAACTTTCTCTGACTGGAATGGATCTTGAGAGACCGCAAACGCAAAGGCGACTATCATTACCGCAGCGACAACGATCCCGGCCATCGCAACGTATGTCATCGTCTTTTCCATAATGCGGTACACCAATGATCGGCTTCTCATATTTAAGAGTCCGGGAAGATTGCTCATCTACCAAGAGTAAGCGGCCTTGCAGGCTGAACCGGGTGGAGAGTTTGCAGCCCCTTGATGGCTATCTATTGGTTAATTTTCTTCCGCTAGAATTCCGCTTCTGAATACGGCACATGAAACATGTTTCAACGTGTCTCCGTAGCAAAACCGATACTGACTTTATATATCGTTCACACATGCAAAAATAGAGAGCCATGTCAGATACTATCGCAGCTCAGGTCATCCAGGATTTTGCGATAGTCATGGTTGTGGCTTCCGTCATGGCACTAGTGTCCTACAAGCTGAAGCAACCAATGGTGATAGGCTACATTGGAGCAGGCATGATAATCGGGCCCTATACTCCGCCGTTTGGTTTTGTGACCCAGCCGGATATCCTGAACATCATTGCAGAGATCGGAATAGTACTTCTCCTCTTTGTAGTGGGTCTGGAGTATCCGATAGCAAAGCTGCGCTCAATTGGAAGGAAGGCATTTGTGATAGCATCGACTGAAGCCTTCGGAACTTTTGCGCTTGGATATGTGGTGGGCCAGGCCATGGGGCTTGCATTATTTGACAGCCTGTTTCTCGCGCTCTCGATCTCTGTGACCAGCACCGTAATCGTCATGAAGGTTCTCGAAGAGCTTGGGATGATAAAGCACGAAGCAACCATGCTTTTGCTCGGAGTCGCGGTAATAGAGGACATCATTATAATTTCGATGCTTGCCGTGCTGCAGTCAGTTGCTGCAACCGGGAACCTCTCTATACAGGAGATAGCCATCTCTATCGGCGTGGTACTCGCGTTCATTGGCGGGGTGTTGTTCATAGGCTCTCGAACGGTCCCAAAATTCGTTGACTTGATCGGAAGGACGAACCGCTATGACCTGGTGATAGTTGCAATTCTAGGGGTGGCATTTGGCCTGGCATTCATTGCCAACCAGATCGGGATTTCGGTGGCCGCTGGAGCCTTTTTTGCCGGAGTCCTGATCGCCGAATCAAAGACGCAGAGCATTGCAAAAGTGCTGACAACGCCGCTCAAAGACATGTTTGCAGCCCTCTTTTTCGTGTCGGTCGGCGCGCTCATGGATATCAAGCTGCTTCCACTTTTCATAGTGCCCGCTCTCATTCTCATCGGGACATCGTTTGGTGCCAAATTTGCAACTGTCTACTTTTCTACAAAGATGCAGGGTTTCTCCAGGAAAACTTCGATGCAGACGGGTTTTGGGCTTTCAGCTTCAGGGGGCGAGCTTGCACTCGTCACGGCAAAAGGAGGGGCGGACGTGGGGGCCACAAGTTCCTTTATTCTACCCATGGTCGGGGCGATGACTATTATCACTACCTTCCTGTCTCCTTATCTTATCAAGTTCGGATGGAAACTAAGCGATAGATTCGCACAGGAAAAAGACAGCCAGGACTCGCCGCAGAAAGAAGAGAAATAGTTCAGCAAGAGTAAACTCCATACTCTTCCCGAGTGGAACCTCATCATTCTCGCTTCACACCGCAATCTCGTTTCTTCCAATTCTTACCTCCCTGAAGGCATTTCTTGCCAGATTCTGTCTCAAGGACGACCTCTAGCATTATATTTCTCGGGCATATATCCCTCCTGTGTCAATGGCGTCCGAGATGACCCTCAGGGAGCACATCGAGGAGCTCCGGGTCAGGGTTCTCAGGGTAGCCCTCTCCATAATTATCATCACGGTCTTTGCCATGACTTTTGACCTGCGCCCGGTCGAAGTCGGTTCCGTCACGCTTGCCTACCCGCATCCGGATCCGATTCACAACATCTCTGCTCGCCTTACTTTCTACATGCAGGACTCGCTCCTGCCGGACGAGGTAGAACTCATCCAGACGGCTCCGGGCCAGGCCTTCTTTGCCCAGATCTACGTTTCCGCCCTGATAGGGCTGACTGCTTCCATCCCTGTAATCGTCCGGGAGATATCGTCGTTCATCTCCCCTGCAATAAGTTCCAAGACCAAGGTAGGGATGCTGAACGTCTTTCTCCCGGCCGTCGCACTTTTCATAACAGGCATCGTGTTCTCTTACCTTGTAGTTATCCCATACGTGCTTGACTTCCTGTACAGGTACGGAGAGGCGCTTGCCGTCGAGACGTTTCTTACAATAAACGACTTTATCTCGTTTGTCATGCAGTTCTTTCTCGGCTTTGGTATCGCTTTCCAGCTCCCGATAATAATGTACGGAGTGTCGCTTACCAACGTGGTTTCTCCGCGCTTTTGGCGTGACAACCTGCGCTACGCCGGCATAATCCTCGTGGTATTTGGCGCCCTTATTACCCCTGACGGCAGCGGGGTTACCATGTGGTTTGTGGCTGGCCCCATGGTCGGCCTTTACCTGGCAGGAATGCTTATTATAGAGAGAAAGGCGGCCCGGCAAAAGAACACTTAAATTATTACTGGGGGTATCCCACGGCAGATGGTCACTGAAGGGCTGTCAAACCTCATAATGCAGTTCGCAGGACTCGGAGGGTGGGAATGGGTCATTATCATCGGCCTGATTGTAGTGGTCTTTTTCGGGGTGAAAAAGATACCCGAGCTGGCAAAGTCTTTTGGCAAGGCAACCGCCGAGTACGAGAAGGCAAGGATCGAGGCGAAAAGAGAGCTCCAGCAGCTAAAGAGCAAGGGCAGCGTAGGCAGGGAAAAACTTGAATCCATAGCCGATTCGCTTGGAATTGACTACACCAACAAGAATGACGACGAGCTGAGGGCTGCAATCGAAGTCGAACTGAGCAAGAGCAAGCAGTAGCTTAAAACATTTTTATTGCAATCTTTTTTGTCTCTAGTCGTTGATCGGCCCGCAGCAGATCGCATCTATCGTTGATCGGTACGACTTGAAAAACGTCACTGTGGGCACCATAGGCAGCCATTCGGCGCTGGAAATAATGGACGGCGCCAAGGACGAGGGCATGAAGACACTGTGCATCTGCCAGAAAGGCCGCGACCTGCCCTACAGGAGATTTGCCCGGCTGGCAGACGAGATAATGTTGCTTGACAAATTCTCTGACATACTGAACAGGGAGAACCAGGAAAAGCTCCGGCAGCTCAATACTGTAATTGTCGCGCACCGCGCCTTTACGGCGTACCTGGGCTATGACAACATTGAAAACAACCTGAAAGTTCCGGTCTTTGGAAACAGGTCAATGCTGCGAGCAGAGGAGCGCAGCGCACCCAGGAACCAGTACTACCTGCTGGAAAAAGCCGGGATCCGCCACCCGCGGATCTACCGCAAGCCGTCTGACATTGACGGCCTTGCGATGGTCAAGGTGCGGGAGGCAAAACGGAACTTGGAGAGGGCTTTTTTCATCGTTTCGTCCTATGATGATTACAAGAAAAAATCAAAACAAAAGATAGAGCAGGGGATGGTCACAAAGCACGATCTTGAATCTGCAACTATTGAGGAATACATTCTTGGAACTTACTTTAACCTGAACTTTTTTCACTCGCCACTTTCAGGCGAGACAGAATTCCTCGGGATAGAGCGAAGGCTGCAGACAAATCTTCACGATTTCGTGTCGCTTCCTGCAAGGCAGCAGATGGAGATCGACTTGCAGACGCAGAACATCGAGGTGGGGCACACGCCCGCCAGCATCAGAGAGTCGCTCCTTGAAAAAGTCTTTGAGATGGGCGACAAGTTCGCAGTTGCCGCAAGAAAAGAATACCCGCCAGGAGTTGTGGGCCCGATATCACTGCAGAGCGCCGTAACAGTTGACCTGGATTTTGTCGTGTATGACGTGTCATTGAGAGTGCCTGGCAATCCCATAATGGCGACAACAAGCCCGTACACGAAATATCAGCATGGGATGGTGATGGGGGTTGGCCGCAGGATTGCCATGGAGCTGAAACAGGCAGCTGCGCAGAGAAAGCTGCGCGATGTCGTTACATGATCTGCTTTGCGGCCGGGCTAGAAAATTATTCGGCAATGACTTGTGCGGGAGCCTGGCGCTTGCGAAGGTCTTTTTTCTGCTCTTCCTTTTTCTTTGGCTTCTCGGGCTGAGCCACCGGCTTGGGTTTCTTTGGAGCCTTCTTGAACAGCGAGGACAGTTTACTCATGAAACCTTTCTTCTGTTCCTTCTTTAGCTCCTTTTCCCTTTCCTTTGCACGCTCTTGTTCCTGGACGAGATGCTGCAATCCCAGTTCTTCAAACAGTGCTTGCCTTACGTCTTTTGGCAGGCGCTGGGCGATGTCCAGGATCTTTTGATCAAGAACTTTGATTCTCTGGTTCTTGGTGTCTATTTCTCCAACCATTCTGTTGGCCTGATTTTCTGAAGATGTCTTTAGAACTTCATACTGTTTTGACTTGCTGTCTATCTCCTTCATGAACTCTTCGTGGAACCAGTTCACCAGCCTCTCCAGCTCTTCCTGGTTCACGCTCGTTACGGCATCGGAGCAGGTCTGCTTCAGCTCCCTGGTCTGACCATTTAGGATACCTTTGACGTCGCTTCGCAAAGCAGTATGCTGGCTGGCATTATCGGCTACCATCTTGCTGATTCGAGACTCGTGTTCCTTCATTGCCTTCTCCATCCACATCTTTAGGTCGCTTCTGCTTTTCTTTACCTGCTCGTCAAGGGCATTCTTCAATTGCTTCCGCTCGGTCTTGTGCTTGGCCTTGATGTCCTTTAGCTCTTTTCGATGCGCTGTCCTGATAGTGGTGATTGTCCCGTGGCTTTTGGCTCGCGCCTTCTTGGGTTTTACTGCAGGCGTCTTGAATGGAACGGTAGCTTGAGGCGGGCTGACGGTCTTGGGCGAATAATTAACTTCAACCGAACTGATGACCTTGGTCGGGATTACCCCCTTTGGAGTGCTCTCAGTTGCACGTTCTGCCTGTCTTTTCTCGGCATTTTTGCTAAGCACTCTCTTTGCAATGGATTCCAGTTCATCTAGAGACGAGTCTTCAACCTCGGTCATCATGCAATTCCTTTCTTTCTGATCTTTTAAAAGGAGTTGTATGTCTGGCATCTCGACGCGTTACGCGGGTTACATACGTCTCGCGATAGCATTGGAGAGACATCTGCGCGTGTCTCGAACTTGCCGATCGTATCAAGTATCTCTGGCTGATACCCTCATAGCTGGATACACGCCGATCGTCAAACGAGATGAGAATCAGTGTTCTATTGGCTCTTCAAAGAGGTTCTTTCTGACCTTTATCGGTATGTCAAAGTACGCAGCCAGTGCTATCGCATCGGATGCCCGGTAGTTGCGCAGGACCAGCTTTCCATCCCTCTTTTTGAAATAGAGGTTTGCTCGAAGGACAGAGCCGCTCTGGTAGACCCTCACCTCTACCAGGAGAAGATCCTGCAATACAGCTATCTCTTCAACGAGATTGTATATCGTTGGAATGCTGCCCTTGTCCCCTTCCTGAAATCTCGAGATGTGTCGTGCGACCTCTCCGGAAAACGCGCGCATGGGAAATTCTTTTCCATCGTCTGACTTTAGAATCACAATCCCTTCAAGCCCCGTCTGGTCGACAAATCCGACGCGGCTTATCTTGGCAGAGATGTACTCCGCTTCTTCCTTCGGAGAAAGCTCTGGCATCCAAGATACGATGTGCATACCAAGAATTAAGGGTTTCATCCAGACGGTAGGATTTAATTTACGGCTGACGTCATTTCGATCAGGGCAGAAGAGATGGAAGACCTGCGCTGGCGTAGCATGCGCGAGAGCGGTTTTAGAGTACTGTTTGCAGGACTCTTTTCACTTGTCATTGCGTTCGTGCTCTATTCCCGGCTTACCGTGCCGTCTTCTGACCTCGCCGTGCCGACGCAGCACCTGACAAATCTTGCCTATGCAGTTCTTGCCATTACCGCCGCGTCAATGGCTTCCGCGATGTATGGAGCCTATACAATTCTGAGATCCGAGCATCTCCGAACTGCGGGGAGCAACAGCCTTGTGTCGTTTGTCAGCGCGCCCTTTGAGAATGCCGAGTACAGAAAGATCGCCATTGTCGCCGCCATCGCGTACGGGGTGCTGTTCGGATTCTTGTCGCAGATATTGGTATACCGTGCCGATGTTTCGTTTACTGAAAGGGGGATCCCGGTGCCCTCGCTTGACATGATTCCATGCTGCAGCGCCCCCGGATACGTACCAATGCTGACGATATACATTACAGATCATTTTCTGATTCTCGTTATACCTGTAAACGTGATGCTGGCTACGGTCGTGTCGGCGCTGGTGGGCTTTAACGCTGCGCTGAGCGTCTATGCGTACAGGCAGAGAAAGTCGGTACAATCCAGGACTTCAATGGTGAGTGGGATAGGAGCAACAGGCGGGTTATTTGTTGGATGCCCTACATGCGCCGGAAGCATCTTTTCTGCCCTCCTTGGCATAGGCGTGGCAGGCGCAGGCACGAGCGCAACAGCGCTCGCTCCCTTTCAGACTTTGTTTATAGCAGCGAGCATTCCTGCATTGCTCATTGCCCCCTTTCTGATTGCTCGCACGATAAGGTCGGTTTCAAG
>DADA01000093.1 GCA_002494895.1 Nitrososphaera sp. UBA210 | reverse complement strand
TACATTGCAGTTATGATAAAGTCTGCCTTCATCATCCTGGCAAAAATCGGCTCAAAGGTCTTGAGCCTCACGACATAGTTGCCAAAGAGCCCGCCCATCAATGCAACGGCAGCCACGCTAGCAGCGACGTACCCGACGTTTGTGCCGCACTGGAAGAACAGGATGCTAGGCTCGATGCCGCCGCAGAACACCTGGCTTGCTGCGATGGCCATCAGGAATGATTTTACGACGACGCTTGCGGTCATGAGAAGGGCCCTGTGAGAAAGTTCGACGTGCTCGTACTTGCTTTCCTTCTCTCTCAAAATAGGAAGCTCCCTGTGGACTGCCGCGCGGCTTCCATGCGCAGGGATATGCCCCGCGGAGTATTAAGGATTCGGTGATCGCAAGCGGAGCGCATTAGCCAGAAGCTATTAATAGCAACATCGCCGCACACAATTTTGTGAAATTCGTGGACTGGTTCCCGTATTACCAGGGAATCCGTGCAGAATTCGGATACAGCACAGAAAAGGATCAGGAAGCGGCGATTATGCTCTCTGGCATGGTAAAAAATAAGGCTATTGACACCAGGGTCCTGCAGAAAAAAATCAAGGGCAGGAATGTGATTGTCGTTGGAGCCGGCAAGAGCCTTGAGGACGAGCGCGCAGCAAAATTCATGAAGAAAAACAAAAACTATGTGAAGATAGCCGCGGACGGTGCTGTCCAGTTCCTGATTGAAAACAAAATCAAGCCAGACATCGTGGTCACCGACCTCGATGGCGATTCGTCATTTCTGCACAAGGCAGAGAAGGCCGGCGCGATAATGGTCGTGCACGCGCATGGCGACAACATGAACATGCTGAAGAAAATGGTCCCGAAATTTAGAAAACTCGTCGCTACAACTCAGGTGATGCCCGTAGAAAATGTCCACAACTTTGGTGGTTTTACCGACGGAGACCGGTGCGTGTTTCTTGCGGAGGAATTTGGCGCCAAGAAAATAGTCCTTGTCGGCATGGAATTCGGCAGTACCATTGGAAAATATTCAAAGGCAAAAGTCAAGAATCTGGAGTTAAAGAAGCAAAAGATGCGGGCTGGAAAGCAGCTCCTTGAGATGCTTGCAAAGCAATCACGCTCACAGCTTGCAGACACTTTCAAACGACCGATCAAGGGATTCTCACCTCTTTCTCGGTATCCATAGGCATGCGCCTTGGCAAAAGGCGGAGCATGGGCATACTTGGCATGTTGCTTGCCGTGGCAGGAGGCGCCGCCTGGTTCTTTGGCCAGCACATTCTCGCAGTTTTTTCGTGGGGGGCAGCCTTTTTCATCCTGCTCCGGCTGAACAAGAAAAAGCGCAAACCCTGAAACCTAAAGCTATTATATCTTTTGTACATTAGCATGATTCGTCAATGGCAGGCTATTCCGAAGACGACATTAGGCGCGCCGCGGACATCCGCGAGTGGTTGGTCAAGCAGATTACGGACAAGCAGGAAGAAGTAGAAAAATTGCGCACGGCGCTTTCGCTAATAGACAGCCTCCTGAAGCAGGGAAGTTTTAGAGCGGCCGCTAACCTTGGAGCTTTCGCGGGTGCCGGATCGACAGCTGCGACCGCGCAGATCCAAGAGACAAGGGCGGCGCCCCAGGTGCCGGCAAGGCAGCAGTCTTCGACGCTAAAGTCGGCAGACGACCGTGACATCAGGCCGCTAAAGCGCGCCAAGGACGATTTCATGCTTGCAAACGCCGAAGTCTCTCCCACCTCTGTCATCATTGTTCCGGTGCCCAGCGTCTCACTCAATATCAATACGCCGCCGTTCCGATCGTTCTTTCTTAACAGGATTCTTGACGGGATGAGGAACAAGGATGCGGAAAAGGTAGGTCAGGGCGTTATCAAAGAGTCCGACGTTCTGGGCTACAAGGTAGAGGACGATGGCGGCAACATCAAGCGCATCGTGATAGACAACTATCGCGACAAGGAGCGCCTGCAGGAGATATTCAATACTTCTGCCTGGGTATTTACAAGGATGCTGGAAAAGAGCGGCAGCTGATCCCGATGGACAAGATAGTGGTTCTGGACTTTGGCTCGCAGTACAGCCACCTGATCTGCCGTCGGATCCGCGAAGCGAATGTCTTTTGCGAGCTATTGCCTTACAACACGCCGGCCAAAGTCGTCAGGGAGCTCGACCCAAAGGGGATAATTTTTTCCGGCGGTCCTGCAAGCGTCTACGCAAAGGACGCGCCAAAGCCTGAGAAGGAGATTCTCAGGATGGGCAGACCCATACTCGGGATATGCTACGGCCACCAGGTGCTTGTCGACAGCTTTGGTGGAAAGGTAAAGCGGGCCAATAGCAGGGAGTACGGCAGGGCGGGGCTTGTGATCGACGACAAATCAGATCTTTTCAAAAGCCTGGGTTCTGGCATCAAGTGCTGGATGAGTCACGGCGACGCGGCAGAAAAGCTGCCTGACGGGTTCAAGATTCTGGCACACACTGAAAACTCTTTTTCAGCCGCGATCGGCAACAGGGACAAAAAGATGTATGGAATCCAGTTCCACCCGGAAGTCGTGCATACGGAAAGGGGCACTGACATCCTGAAGAACTTTGCGCAGACCATCAGCGGCGCAAGAGCGGAATGGGACATGGAGAGTTTTATCGAGTCAACTATCAAGGACATCCGCAGGCAGGTAAGGAAAGAGAAAGTCCTGGCGGCGGTAAGCGGAGGCATAGATTCAACCACTGTGGCCGCTCTGATGCATAGGGCTATCGGGGACAACCTGCGCTGCCTTTTCGTTAACCACGGGCTGCTTCGTGAAGGCGAAGAAGATGAGGTGGTAAAGCTGTTCAAGAATCACCTTGGAATTGACCTCATCTACGTCAACGCGGAGAAACAGTTCCTTCGCAAATTGAAAGGCGTTTCAGACCCGGAGAAAAAGCGCAAGATAATAGGTGAAGAGTTTGCTAACGTTTTTGTCGATGTGGTGAAAAAGAATGGGCCGTTCCAGTGGCTTGCCCAAGGGACCCTGTACCCTGACGTAATAGAGAGCGGCGTATCGAAGGGGCCGGCCTCAGTTATCAAGACCCACCACAATGTTGGCGGCCTGCCAAAGTGGCTGAACCTGAAGGTGATAGAGCCGCTCAGGTACCTGTACAAGGATGAAGTGAGAAAGGCGGCAAAGTTGCTCGGGGTGCCAGATGAACTCTTAAAGAGACATCCTTTCCCGGGACCCGGGCTGGCTGTGAGGATAATCGGAGAGGTTACTCCGGAAAAGACGCGCATCTGCAAGCATGCGAGCAAGATAGTGGAGGATGAGCTGCTGGCCGCCGGATGGTATGACAGGGTATGGCAGGCGTATGCTGCTGTAGGAGACGACAGGGCCGTAGGCGTTCTTGGTGACGAGCGAGTTTATGGGCATGTTGTGATGATCAGGGTAGTAGAATCGGTGGATGCGATGACTGCTGACTGGTCGCGACTCCCCTACGAATTGATAGAGCGGATCAGCAACAGGATAACAAATGAACTTGAAGGAGCGACCTGGGTTACCTACGCGGTGTCAAGCAAGCCGCCGGCGACTATAGAGCCACAGTAAAAAGAGTATCCCCACTTTCCTCGTCGTTTTGTGCTGCTTTTTCGTCATGACTACATAATGACACACAGTATGATTGGTTGGAGATTGTATTCATGCGGTCGGCTCTACTCTACTGCATCAGCTAGGGCGTGGGTATAACACTTGCTTTCACGAAATGCTTTTCGACGTGAGCAATAAGAGCGCTAGGTAAGATTGGTTTTTTGATAAAACAGTGAGTCTTAAAGCTCTTGAAAATTCTATTTGCTTCATCTTCGTAGATTTCAAACGAGCTAAGAAAACATACTTGCGTTTTCTCGTCAAGCCGCCAGATGTCGCGGGCCAAGTCAAAGCCAGTCTTTTCAGGCATTCTGATGTCAAGAATACAAGCGTCATAATAATATGGTCTAAAATGATTGGAGGCTTTCACAGGGTCATTGAAAATATTCACCTCATAACCCTCACGCTCAAAGGCATTTCTAAATACCGTAGTTATGTCTGGCTCGTCATCGACTAAAAGGAAACGAAGCTCGTCGTTAGCACGTGTCATGCTAATTACGCCACACAACATACAGAGTCGTGTCTATTTAACCTGCCGTCTGTCATAGCTATTTCAACCATTTTTGCGTTATTTTGCGGGCTTTTCATACACATTTTAGCTTTCATTGAATCGCAACGCACGCTAGAATGCATAAGTTTATCTATCATTCTAACCCATAGGAAAATGATTGACGCATGAACGGCAAGCCCAACTTGACCGTTGTTGACAAGAAGATTTTGAAAGTACTCCTTACGCCGGATGGAAGGCACTCTTCAAAATCGCTGGCTAGGAAACTTGGCATACCAGCAACCACCGTCCAGCGCAGGCGAAAGCGCCTAGAACAGCTGCTTACATTAACCTACACGCTTTGCCTCAAAACATTTGGCTGGCACAGAGTGGATTTTCTTATTGCGACGGAGAGCGGCAAAACTAGTCAAATTGGAAAAGAATTGTTAAAGCGCGACGAGGTTATCTATGTTGGCAAGAGCATTGGACAGCATACCATAGATTTAAGGGTAGAGACTGTTCTTGAGGATAATTCAGAGATTCTGCGGATGATGGAATTGTTGAAGGCTATGCCAGGCATTAAGGAAGTAGTATGGACAGAGATTGTAGAAGTGGTCGGAACGAAAATGTCGATACCCAGCCAAATCATTGACAGACTGTAAATCTCCTTGTGATTATGGAATGTTCTATGAAAAAGGTAAAGTAATCGTCAGAAACTATTTTTTTGCTGTTTCTGGTTGGTACTTAATGCAGAGTAAGGCGGGCTGTGGTTTTTGTCCTCATCCGATATTGTTGGGGGTGGAGTCAATATTTTCATAGTTGGTTGTCCATTATTCGAATAATGAACGTAAGCTTGGACACCACCAATGATACTGTCAGTAATAGTGCCATGAGATATTCTCACTTTCTGAACAGCCTTGAACTATGGATAGATGAAATGATTGCTCGGGACAACCTAACTGCCATCGAATTGGTGAATATAGTAAAAGAACGGTTTCAAACTTCAATGCAGGCTAATATCGATTTCCACAAGTCCATGATGACTTGCTCCATAGGAAATGAAGACCAAAAGAGCTTGGAACGACATATGCTGATCGCTGCTGTGTATCAGGCATTGCTTTAACGTGTGACAGCCAACGGCATGACCTGCGACTGGTGAAGGAGTACTTACTGCATGCCCGGTGTAAAGTCGGAAAAAACAAAATGTCAAATCGTATTCTTTGAAAAATAATTTAGCGATATTGGGATTGAATCGTCGCATAGATTATCATCAACTGATTTGAGGTTGTCTAACCAGAATCGCTTTCTGTTTGCATTGAGTTTATTTCTCTCATGTCGGGTCTCATCTTTCCTATCAGACAATCTACTCCGAATAATCTAAGAACGTGGCCTTGAGAGAAACATTCTTGAGATATTTGATCGGCTGCTCATTCTCAACCGAATCGGCAATTCTGAATAATGCCGTTCACTGAGAGCAAAATGCACAAAGTTTAAACCAATGTCAGGTAAAGAGGTTGATACTTTCGTGGAGATTTGTACAATTTGGATCGCGTGAATAGAACAGAATCAAGATGTGGTTTTGGTGGCGAAGTCATTCGAATCACTCCAATAATTCTATCCGCCGAAAGTGGTGTTGACCGTAATCTGATTCAACACTCTTTGACGTACTTTGGACAGAACGGGAGGTGGGAATAATGGGTGAAGTGAAAACCATGAAGGTCTCTCGCATTGGCCTCGACGAACAGAACGGACTAGTGCTATGGCTGCCCGAACTAACCATAAGTTCGCAAAACATAGACAATGTTGAGTATGACCTGGAATTGTTCAAGCGCATATTGAAGCAAGCGGGCAAGAAGTGAAGATTTCGAAAACGTGATTAGAAAGTCTCTCCGCTGCTTTTCTTATTTTGCTACTGACGATGTTGCTGCATCGTCGCCATGCAAATGCAAAGCGCGATTTCTATTTCGACCGCGATCCAAAAATACGTCTTTCCTGAGCACATAACATAGCACACTCCAGAAAAAGTTTACTTACTGTGATCGCGTGTTACTTTGGATGGAAAAGCTGCGCAAACTTGCATTTGAGAAAAGACATGTGGTGCGACAAACGGACAATGGCGAAATACGTATTGAAGCCTTGAAGATCCATTTTCCTTGTGCGAGCCTACATCAGATCAAGAAATCTAGCATTCTGGACATACTGAATGATGATACCTATTTGAGCAAGCCCGTCGTGACTACTGAAAAAGGAGTGATTCTGTTTGGCGAGCTGGCGATATTGAGGTATCTTGAAAGGGATCAGTGGAGGGGAGTCTGGGTGGATTCGTTTCATAGTCATGGACGTAAAGATGTCCTTTGGTCGGGTATGCCTCCAACTGGAGTAGCGCCACGATTGCCGCCAAAAGTTTCAGCAAAGTTCCAGTCAATCAAGGAAAAGAATGGCGGCGAGCTGTCTGGATTCTTTGACGTTCTTGCCTGGAAGGGCGAAGGCGATGTCTTGATGTTCATAGAATACAAGGGTAGAGGGGATTCTCCAAACGAAAATGAATTGGAATGGATGAACGCGGCTATTTCTGAAGGAGTAAAACCTGAGCAATTGTGCATAGTGGGGTACGAGTTGCCGATCTGAGCACGCGATAGATCAGCATGCACGATATTAATCAGGCATACAGCTTGATTTTCTTGTTTACCGCGGCTATCAGGTTTTCTCGGTCGACTGGCTTTTTCAGTATGTCAGACTTTTCAAATCCTCCAAGCAAGCAAAGAAGCTCATCTGCGTCTGCGATAGCGGTAATGAAAAGAGTGTCGATACCTGGTTTCAGGGCATCAAGAAACTGGTGCACCCGCAGGCCGTTCATTATTGGCATTCTCAGGTCAAGGATCGCCAGATCATAGTAAGAGGGACCCACAATCGCAATCCGTCCAAGCAGATGTCGGGGATCTGAAAAGGTCTCCACGTTAACCCTGTGATCCGACAGGTATTCACTGCATGTCAAAAGCACGTCCTCTTCATCATCAACTATGACAATATTGTGAAGCGAATCGTCCGTTCCACCCGCAGAAACACGGATCGAAGGCAGTACTTTCTTGCTCAAATCAGGTACGCTCCTTTCTGCGCACGAAACCGAGTAAACAGGATATTTCTGCTTGATGCCAATATCAAGTTCATATGCGAGGTTGAAGGTGTATTCCTTAAAGCAAAACCTCGAGAGCATCTGATGCAGATCTCCACCTACAACCATCGAGTTCTCGGGCGCAACACGATTTATCTTTGCAACCATGTTCATCGAAGGACTTATCCAGTCAGGCACCTGAAACGTTCCGGTTTCCACGTATTCCATCTTGCCATAGTCAGCGCTGATTCTGTAAGACATAGAGGGCAGATTTTCTGCGTGTAACGCATTGTTAATGCTACATCTGATTCCGATCATTGCCATACCACAGTCAAGCAACCGCTTGAAGGCTGTCCTGTCTGTGGGATTGGAAGTGGCGGGAAAGTAAATTAACAGCGCGTCTCCGACATACTTTATTACCTTTCCGTCAAAGTTCCTTGCAACCGAAGCCAAGACATCATAAAAGGCCTTGTAGTAGGCAGCGTATTCCGAGTCTCTTAGATTGGCCATATTGTGCGTTGAACTTACCATGTCGACGTAGAATACACAAAATGTCTCTGAACGTGTGTACCTGAGCGTACTCGCCATCCGAGGTATGCAGTACTCAGCATTTATTTAACTAATAGTGCGTATGTTGATAACGATCAGACAAGTTATTCTGAAAACTGAAGAAGCTTTTCTACCTGTGTTCCTCGATTAGTGAGGCTGCTAGCGCGCTCTGGACGTCTGTTAAGACCTCTTGAGGCGTGGGTTCGACGTTCCGAGGAATGCTTGTAGCAAAAAATACTGACGAACTGTTTTAGGTGGTTCGTCGCTCAATAGAGAGGACAAGTTCGTGGTCTCAATACAAGGGCAAAAGAACAGACCGATCGGAGTCACCATTATCGCCATTCTTGCGGCTATCGGGGGGATAATGGAACTGGTGGCCGCGGCTTTTGCCGTCGTAGAAATCGAGCCGATTTTGGAGGTCCTTCCGGCAGAGTTTGCCTACGTTTATCGAGGGCACGTTGCTGCGGCGGGCGTCGCCTCGATGGTAATTGCCTACGGCATGCTGAGAGGGCTAAGGTGGGCATGGCCTTGGGCAGTCGTGGGACTTTTAGTCAGCGTTGCATGGGTGGGTGCAGAGGCTTTCATAAGGCCGGATCTCGTCTCAACGGTGGTTGCCATAACGGTAGCCGGAATAATGGTCTACTATCTGCACACCCCAAATGTCAAAGCCTTCTTTGGAAGAGCCGAGCCCAGCAAGGCTTCTGCAGCACCCGGATGAGAGCGTGTCTACCGGATACCAAAGAAACCGATCCTACCAAAGCTAACATTTGGTGAAAACAAGACCTAATTATTTTAGCTACGGGCGTTATATCGTGGATTTCAATCTCGTCGATAAGAAGCCGTATGCAACAAGTTAGGAGAAACCTCTCATGGCTGGAAATGGAGTAGTAGAAGTCATAGGCCTAGCATTTAGCATGGTTGCCATAAGGCTAATGATGGCCGTTGAGAACGCACAGGTCACGATAACCGGCACGATTGGTCAGCGGCGACCCAGAAAGCCTCAGAAGGTTGTCGCTATCGCCCTGAGCGCCAAAAAGTTCTTTGTACTAAGAGTGGGGATAGTATTCTTTGGACGGATAAGTGCGCTAATCTTTATGGCTCAAGACATGTATGCAGAAAAAGTCGTGCAGGGAGCTGCTTCGACTATGATGAACACGATAATTGTATCTAACAAGATGATCGGCCAGGCAGCGACAAGATACACAAAGCATGCCGCCAAGGCAGTGAAGAAGGGCGTGACTCATCACTACTACCGTCGACAATCAAGATCGCATTCACGGCATGGCATCCCTTGATCAGCAAGCATTTCTTTACAGCTGTTCATTGAACTTATGAAAAATTGCGGTAATCCCGGACTACTCGATCACGCCTGATTCAGAGCATATTTTCCAATAGACTGGTATCTATTAATAGCACATGAACTACTACTCCCAAACATGAAAGCGGTCAGGATTATGAAGACCAAAGAGCCTCTGGAGCTGAAAGAGGTCGGCACTCCAAAACCAAAAAATGATCAGGTTCTTGTAAGGGTCGAAAGTGCCGGGGTATGTCATAGTGATCTGCACCTGTGGGAAGGGGGCTATGCCGGACCTCAGGGAGTATTCATGAAGGTTGAAGACAGGGGCGTGCGCTTTCCGCTGACGCCGGGCCATGAAATAGCCGGCTCCATCGAGGAGGTTGGTGATTCCGTTATTGGCTATCAAAAAGGTGACAAGGTGCTGGTTTATCCGTGGATCGGAGAGGGGCTCTGCCCTGCCTGCAGGGTGGGCGAAGAAAATCTTTGCGACACTCCCCGGACACTGGGCGTCTACCAAGATGGAGGATATTCAGAGCTCGTGCTTGTACCCAGCTACAAGCACCTTGTCAAGGTGGACGGCCTGGATCTGAATGCCGCCGCCTCCCTTGCGTGTTCCGGTCTTACAGCTTATACCGCAGTCAAGAAAGCCGGTTCGGTGGCCGGAGATACACTTGTGATTGTTGGCGCGGGCGGCCTTGGCCTTATGGCAGTACAGCTCGCCAAAGCAATAACCAATGCCAGGGTAGCAATCGTCGATATCGACGAAAAGAAACTTGCAGAAGCAAAAAGGCTTGGTGCTGATGAACTGATTAATTCAGCTGCCGGAAGCCCGGTAGACGGAGTCAAGGGAATCACGGCTGGACAGGGAGCCGAAGCAGTGATTGATTTTGTAAACAACCAAAAGACGGCACCTAACTCGCTTAACATGTTGCGAAAGAGAGGCAAGCTCGTCATGGTAGGGCTTTTTGGTGGCTCACTGGACTTGAATTTGCCGCTTGTTCCGCTCAGGGCCTTTACACTCACCGGAGCCTACACGGGCAAGTTTGCCGACCTTGTAGAACTGGTTGCGCTTGCGAGAACGAACAAGATCCAGTCTGTTGTCTCGCGCAAGTTCACTCTGGAGCAAGCAAATGGCGCACTGGAAGAACTCAAGGCTGGCAAGATAATTGGAAGGGCAGTGATAAACCCGTAGCAGAGTGCTACGCAACCGTCGCGCGAGACAAGCCTTGTAGCGTGCTCCACACCCTGAAGCCATCATTTTTCTTGATGTTCTCAAGCAGAGTGAGATAGCATTGTCCGGCAGCTTTCTCTATCAGCTTTTTCACAACCTCCTCGCCCTTGAACATGCTCACCCATTCGTCATAGACCACTCTCGGTTCCGAGAGCAGCATCGCAAATGGATTGCAGCCTCTTTTCTTCATGAAATAATACTCCGTCATGCTGAGAACCCCGGGTCCAAAGACCGCGTCTCCAGCATCATAGAACCTCCTTCTCACATCCCTGTAGGCTTCAACCGCATTTTCAGAAGCCTGCTGCTTCATTAAGACGCGTTTCCGCAAATTCATTATTAACAGGCTCGCGTGTCGCTTCACTGACATACTTGCAACACTCATTCTCTCAGCGATCACGCGGATTTCTCACGTAGGTTGAAAACCACCTCATCGCTCGAACTGAGCGCTGACTCGCAAGCCAGTAGAGATCGGGGCGAACTCTAGCGAACAGACGACATGATGAAATGTCCAAGTGCAGGCATCCATGTGGCGCCTATTCGACCAGCAGCTTGCTTGTGATGTCTTTTACGACTATGGACTTTATGTTCACAAACTCTTTTATCCCAAACTCTGAAAGCTCCCTACCGATGCCTGATTTTTTTATGCCTCCGAATGGAAGTCGAGGGTCAGATCTAACCATTTCATTCACAGACACTATCCCGCTTTCGACCTGCCTTGCAAGCTCGATTCCGCGTTCAAGGTTGTTTGTCCAGATGCTTGCGCCAAGACCAAACTCTGAATTGTTCGCTTCTCTTATCGCCTCCTCCGCGCTGTTCACCACGATTACCGGAGCGGCTGGGCCAAACACTTCTTCTCTTACCACGTCCATTTCATGACTCACGTCAGAAATTATCGTGGGCTCGTAAAAGAACCCGCCGCCATTCAATGCCTTACCTCCGATCAGGATCTTGGCGCCCTTGTCCCTTGCGTCGTTTACTTGTTTTGCAAGGGCCTGCCTCTGGCTCTCCCGCACAAGGGGTCCAACTGTGGTCTTGGGATCGAGCGGATCGCCGACAACCTCCGCTTTGGTGTTCTCTACAAAGAGTTTCGTGAACCTGTCGGCGACTTCTTTGACCACGATAAAGCGCTTTGCAGCGATACAGCTCTGGCCGGTGTTGAGCAACCTGGATTGGGTCGCCATGAACGCCGTCTGGTTGAGATCTGCGTCCTCCAGCACCACGAAAGGATCGCTGCCTCCAAGTTCCAGTACGAACTTTTTTAGGCCCTGGGAAGCTAGTTCCGCGACCCGCTTGCCGGTGTTGATGCTGCCGGTCACAGACACCGCGTCAATGTCGGCCTGGACTAGCGCCTCGCCGGCCCTGTAGTCGCCGATGACTGCCTGAAAGACATTTTCCGGAAAACCTGCGTCAGTGAATGCCTCCTGAAGTTTAAGCGCGCTGCCGAGGCATACGCTGGAATGCTTTAGTACCCCTACGTTTCCGGCTGTCAGCGCGGGCACGGCAAACCTCATCACCTGCCAGAACGGAAAATTCCAGGGCATGATGCTTGCAATAACTCCGAGGGGTACAAAGGAAACAAAGCTCTTCCGGAATTCTGTCGGTATCAATTCATCGCGCAGGAATACCTCGGCGTGATCCGCATAGTAGTCACAGACCCAAGCACATTTTTCGATCTCGGCAAGCGACTGCCTGACCGGCTTGCCCATTTCTTCAGTCACGATCCTTGCATAGTCCTCTCTGTTTTTTCTCATGACCCGGCCGAGCTTGCGTATGTATTCTGCGCGCTCTGACAGGTCCCGTTTTTTCCAGCCGGAAAAAGCGTCACGGGCAGCCTTTACTTTTCTGCTGACTATTTCCGGGCTCTCGCCTTCGTAAGCTGCGATGACCTTGCCTGTTGATGGGTTTATAGTTTCAATCTTTTGCATCGGGAAATTCTGCGGTCTTAAGGTAATATCTAATTATGTATCCCGCGGGCAGGATTTGCTCCAAATTGGCTTTTGCCAATTTTGTTTGAGCCTGCGACTCTTCGGTCACTGCAAGTTGTACGCCCGATAGGCCGTTTCACGTGGTCAGCTAATGAGACAAAGCCGACATCTACAGCCGAAAGCTCTACCAGGCTGAGCTACCGCGGGACATTTCCGTTTGCCACAAGAATGATATATAATTGTGTTGGGTTCCGCGCAATTGCTATCCAATGTATTGCATTGCAGAAAAGTTATCTTTGCCCTAGTCTTCCGGTTGTCAATTGCGGCTGCGTAAGCTTGTGTTGATTTCAACGATTATCGCTTCGCTATCAGCGTTCTTGCAGCCTGCCTACAGTTTGTCGCTCCCTTCACTGGATGTATCGAGACCGGTTTTCGTCAACGGTAACGCAGAGAATACAAATCATGCGGGATCCGGCCAACAGATAGTGATCACGCTGTCGGTTCGCAACAATATCTACCTTGACGAAGTCAAGCCGCTGGTCATTATTCTTGAAATGCGTGACCAGAATAGTGTCACAACCTACCTTGCATGGCAGAGCGCAAAGGTTGTGCCCAATTATGCCTACACCGCCGGAGTATCGTGGACCGTTCCCCACGATTCGGAGGTTGGGACGACGTTTTCCGCAAGGACGTTTGTCGTCACAGAACTGGGAAACGAAGCACTGGCGCTTTCAAATGTGTTTGAATCGCATATCGAGGTCAGCCAGTAAGCACTCGAGTATCAAAGGTACTTTGCGATATCCATTGCAAAGTAAGAGATTATTCTGTCTGCACCCGCCCTTTTTATTGAAGCAAGCGTCTTTACTTTCCATTCCTCTTCGTTGATCCACCCTCTGGCGGCTGCAGCCTTTATCATCGCATACTCTCCACTGACATTCTGAACGGCCACCGGAAAGGAGAAGCGATCCTTTACCATCGTAACAAGGTCAAGGTATGCCAGAGCCGGCTTGATCATGACCATGTCGGCACCTTCGGCGATGTCGGTTTGCACTTCCATCATAACCTGCCTTGGATTTGTATAGGAGACCTGGTACGAGGACTTGTCTATGCTGGCTTTTGGTCTGGCAAATGCAGCCGACCTGAAGGGCGCGTAGAGCGACGAGGCGTGCTTTGCGGAATAGGAAAGTATCTGTGGCTTCAGCCCGCGATCTGCCAGCGCCGTCCTGATAACGTGAACCTGACCATCCATCATCGAGGACGGGGCTACCACGTTTGCGCCTGCTTCTGCGTGGCTCATGGCAATTTCTGCAAGAACTTCAAGTGTAGAGTCGTTGTCTATTCGCCCATCGCGCGTCAGGCCACAATGGCCGGTGTTGTTGTACTGGCAAATGCACACGTCAGTCGCAATGCTGATAGACGAACCAAGTGCAGACTTTATTTCGCGTATGGCCCTTTGCACAATTCCTCCCGGACTCGCTGCCAAAGTTCCCCTTGCATCTCTCTCCGACGAAATCCCAAACAGGATTACCGAAGAAATGCCACTATCGGCGACCTCCCGAGCGCGTCGCGCTATTTCGTTAACAGGAGTCAGTGACATGCCGGGCATCGCGCTTATTGTTCCATGAGCGTCTGACGCGAAAATCGGAAAAGTCAAGTGCTCTTTGCGAAGACCGGCGGCAGCCAGCATCGCACTGTGCACATCTGCGTCCTCGTGCCTTACCTGTTGCAAGAGACAGTTGATCATTGGTGATTGGTCTATGAATAGGTTGTTGTGGGGAATTACCACCGCAAAACTCATAATACATTCTTTTGACGAAATTAAAGAGTGCGCCAGATAACAATAGGTATTCCCTCCTACAATGAGGAGAAGAATATCACAAACCTGCTCCATGCGCTGGAACGGCAGCACTTGCGCAGCCAGATACGACACGTAATAATTTCTGACGATTCGACTGACAGGACACCCGAGCTTGTGGAGCAATTTGCAAGTCATTCATCTCTTCCGATTTCGCTTCTGCACAGGTACGAAAGAAGAGGCGCATCGGCAGCGTGGAATGAAATTTTTCGCCGGGCCAGTGGGGACGCTCTAATCCTCTACGATGCAGACGTTATCCCGCATCCATCGTGCACCGAGCGACTTGCCTCCCGCGTTAAAGGAGGCGTAGGGATCTGCGCATCAAACCCCCTACCATTTGATCCGGCAGGAATTCCCGGAAGGGCCTCAAAGTTCATCTCGGATTGGCTTGGGTCGGTGAGGCTTGAGCGGGTGTCCCAGTACACGGTTATGGGAAGGGCACTCTCTATCAAAATGTCCGCAGCAAGGAGGATAAGAATACCGGAAGAAACTATTGCTATAGACCTTTATCTGCAGTACAAAGTAATGGAGTTGGGCCTTGACGTGGAATACGACAATGAGGCGATAGTATACTTTAGGCCTCCGGGAACCATGCCTGACCTTGCATCGCAAGTTGCGCGGGCAGCCAACGGGCACCGCCAGCTTCGCCGTCATGCATCAAAGTCCAAGATCGGGCTGCCGTTAAGGACAGCAGCAGTAAAGGCACTGAGGAGTGCATTCAAGGACCCTGTAGGTGCAGCGTCAGCGGTCCTCGGATTTGCCGCGATCCCCTACTACAAGTCCCGCCTCGCCGAGGCAGGCGTGTCATCTTCGAAATGGCACACCGCTTCAAGTTCAAAGGCACTGGACTACCAGAAACTCAGGTCAAATTTCTGACACACTCTTTTATAACGGCATTTGCTGTTACGCAGCAGGTAGCACAGGGGAGCGAAAATGTCTGAAGGCCGGCCCGAAACAATAACCAACAACGGAGTCACGTGGACCAACCTTCAAAAGCCCACCTTTGCCGACATGAACAATCTGGGACAGAAATATCCCTTTCACAAGCTGAACCTTGAGGACTGCCTTTCAAAGATCCAGCTGCCCAAGATAGACCGGTACAAAGACCACATCTTTGTGATCCTGCATTTCCCGACCCCTGACAAAGATAAGGGGTTCCTCTTCAGCCAGCTGTCCATCTTTGTCAGCGCTGATTACCTTGTTACAATACACCAGGGAGAGCTAAAGCCACTTGAGGAATTATTTAGCATGTGCAAGAACGACGAAAGCCAGCGACAGCTGATAATGGGCAAGTCATCAGGATTCCTGCTCCACAAGATAATTGATGTCCTGGTTGACGACCTGCTGCATATCTTGATGAAGGTTGTAGGAAACATTGACGACATCGAGGATAGCGTCTTTGATGAGCGGATATCCATCCCACGCCAGATATCGCTATTGAGGCGCGAGATCACAACACTTCGCAGGATTGTAATTCCCCTCCGGAGGACCGTGGTGGACCTGACAAACGATGTCCAGCCTTTTTCCAAAGAAGACCTCGCGCCATACTTTAAGGATGTGCGTGAGCACGTCGACAAGATATTCGAGGCACTGGAGGAAGCGAGAGAAACTGTCGAGATATACAAAGACACCGACTTTATGCTCAGCCAGGAAAAGACAAACAAGATTCTGGCAGTGCTCACCATAGTATTCACGCTCTCAATACCCGCGACTGTGATTGGCACATACTATGGAATGAACGTAAATCTGCCTGGCGGCATTCAGACTGGCGTTTGGGATCTGCTGGGGCCATACACGACTTTGATGTTCGTCCTGGCGACATCAGTCGGTTCTGCCCTTCTGATGGTATTATACTTCAGGAGGCTCGGCTGGCTGGGACCATCTATGTGACATAAGCACGAAACAACAAACGCGATGTTGCCCTAGAGCATATATACTCGCATTATAACCTCTGAATGGGATTGGCGGATAGGGCAGGGGGTAGTGTTCAGGGTTACGTTTGCACGCCGCATGACAAGCAGTCGGCGTCCCTGATCGAGTACTGGAAAAAGAGCGACGCCGTTGGTGACATTTACTTTGCGACCGCGACTTTTGCGGAGGAGAGCATCCCGTACTTTCCAAACAAAGCAAACACGTACATCCTGGCTTCTTTCAATGATGTCCAGGCCGTACTTGGCGACATCAAGAACAGCAACATGGATAGACTTTCGTTCATGTTTAGTTTTTCCGGCCCGCTGTTTGAGCGCGCAGGCGACAGGCTGAATTATGTTTCGCTTTATTTCACAAAGTACACAAATGGCGATCCAGCAATAGGTGACTTGGCAAATGCCATTGCCCGGCGCGACAGGGTAAAGAAGGCAAGCCTCGCGCAGATGCAGCTGCTGGCGGCCGAGCAGCCAAAGTTCACATTCCCGTATTCCAAAAACCTTGTGATACTCGAGGTCGAGGGAGAGAAGACGCACCAGACTGATCAGAAATATTGCGAGCGTACAAGGCGCGATGTCGCCCGGAGAGGAATCGCGCTCAGCAACCTTGTCAGTTTTTCCATCCTGGAGAAATTGAAGTAAAGCGTTATATAAGCAGGCTTTTCTCTAGCCACTTGATTCATGAGCAAGCCGATGGATCTTGGTGCGCTGAAAGTCGGTTCATACATTGTCGTTGATGGCGAGCCTTGCAGGATCGTTTCTTATGATCACAGCAAACCGGGAAAGCATGGATCGGCCAAGGCCAGGATCAACGCGGTTGGAGTTTTTGACAACAGGACACATCCTTTTGTAGGTCCTGTCTCCGCCAAGGTCGAAGTCCCACTGATAGACAAGCGCAGCGGCCAGATAATATCAAAGCAGGGTGACACGCTGCAGATAATGGATCTGGAAACCTTTGAGACTTTTGAGACGACGGCAGTGGAAGACGAGATTAAAGAACGCATAGCGCAGGGCGACATCCAGGGAAGGGAAGTCGAATACTGGAAGGTCCTCGAGAGAATCAAGATCGTCAGGATCAAGGGCTAAAAGTTATACAACAGATAGCAGAGTTACTGCCGGATGCTGATGAAGTGTAGGAAGAGCCGGCTGAAAGAGTTCTCATCTTGTGATGAAGATTATGAGTCCTGAGGCATCCATCATCTCTTTCTGGACCTCGGGTTGACTATTGCATCAAGCGCGTTGCCTATCAGGACAAAGGCCAGGCCTGTCAGCGCTATCATGAGTCCTGGCGGAACTATCCACCACCAGAGGCCCCTTGCAGCAGCGCCGGCAGTGTTTGCGTCATGCAGTATCTGCCCCCATGTAGGGATGGAAGGATCGGAAAGACCAAGGAAGCTGAGCGTCGCTTCTCCAAGGATTGCGCTGGGGACAGAAATTGCGATTGAAGCAAAAGTCAGCGGGAGAAGCTGGGGTATGATATGCTTGGTTATTATTTTGAAATCCGATTGGCCCATTAGTTTTGCTGCTTCCACATATTGGAGATTCTTTATCTGGAGGGCAAGGCTTCTGCTTATTTTTGCCATCCCCACCCAGCCGAATATCACCAGAAATCCGGTGATGAGAAAGATGTTCCTGCCTATGGTGACAGAAAGTATGATCAAAAGCGGGAGAGGTGGCAGGGAATAGAATATGTCGTTTATTCGCATCAGCCCTTCGTCCGTGCGGTTCCCCTTGTACCCGGCGATGATACCGTATAGCAGGCCTATGATTACGCCGGCTATTGCGACCGTGAGCCCGATGAATAATGCGACGGGGGCGCCCCAGAGTATCCCCACTGACAGGTCCCTTCGCAAGTCGTCAGTTCCAATGATCCCGTAGACTTTGCCTCCGAGATTGAACCCCGAATTGATTACGGAATCGGCAGGGCCGAAGAGATAGAAGGTTTCTTTTATCACATAGGTTCCCTTCAGCACCCTGTTCTCAACCGGATCTGAGAATATCATGACCTGGGGCCTGGTGTGATCCTGCGGATAAGAGAATGTGCCCAGATATTTTCTGAGCTCATTTGATACGGCCCTGTCGGTAGAGAATACCCTTGCAGAGAATTCGTTGTCACCCTGCTGCGATGGGGGAAAAGAAGCAAAATAGATCCTGAATTCATTTCCGTCCGGGCGAAGTACGTCTACCTGCAGCGCGGGCTGCGTGCTGCCATATCGGGCGGCGTATATCAGCATAAAGTCGTCAGGATAGGTGTCATAATTGTAGTTCAATGAATAGGAATGAGTTACGGTCCGAACGCCTCCTTCAGAAGAGACTGAAACTGACGCGTCGTCCATGTGTAGAACGATATGCTCGGTGTTCTTTGGCCCAAAGCCAAAGTTTGTCCATGCAGGAGCAGCGGACTGCGGCAGGTCAACCCAGAAAACAGGATTGTTCCACTGTCTCAGAGATTCAAGGGGCACTGCGACAGCGGCGTAAACGCTCATCAGGACAAGAGCGAGGAGCAAGAATACACCGGCCAGACCGCTCTTTGAGCGTTTGAACTGTCGAATAATGTCTGAGCTGGAGATTACTTCACTAACGCTCATCCGACTTTCACCCGCGGATCAAAGTATGCATAGATTATGTCAGTGACAAATACGGTGATAATAAAGATGACAGTCAGAACATAGGTGATCCCTATTATGATCGGGATATCGAGAAATCCTATCGCCTCATAGTAAAGGCTTCCCATCCCCGGCCAGCCAAACACTGCCTCGACAGTTATCGCTCCGGCGAGAGAGCCAGCGAGGCTCAGAGCCACGACGGTCACTATGGGTGGCGCCGCGTTTTTCAGTGCGTGGGAATACACTATCCTCCTTTCTGGAATCCCCGCCGTCCTCTTTGCCGCTATGTAATCCTCTCCCAGCACTCCGACCACGAAATATCGAACCGTGTAGGCCCACGCGCCAAAACCAACCAATATGATCGTTATCAGTGGAAGCAGCATGTGGTACAGAAGGTCAAATATGTAGGAAGGA
>DADA01000077.1 GCA_002494895.1 Nitrososphaera sp. UBA210 | reverse complement strand
GCAGCGATGATCCACGAAGAGCTGGAAAAGACGGTCACCAACCCGGTCCCTGAAGACATCACAACGCTTGCAGAACTGGTAAAAAAAGCGGCGCTGGATCGGGGTGCTCTGCCTGAATCGATAACTATCCAGTCCGAGTACGTGAGCGAGCGCTCGGTTCTTCGGGTGACAGCGATGGGAAATGTGTCACTTGACATCGGCACCACCAATGCACAGGAGATTAATGAAGAAGAGGCACACGTCCTCGCCTGCGAGCTCTTTGGAATCAACAACGGCGTGCAGCGGATTTTTGACATGAAAAACTACCACATCTTTGCCTGCGAGATGAGCAAGAAAAAGCTGTTTCTCAAATCGCGCAAGCAACCGGTACTTGTGCTTGACAAGTACGGGCGTGTAAGGCTTTCCGTCGACAATGCTGCAATTTTCAACGGCTCTCCTGAGGATGTCGCGGATAGAATAGACGTTCTGCTGCGACAGCACAGCGCAGACGGTGGAGACCTGGCGCCGCAGGTCCACATTCTTGATGGCATAAAACTGATGGATTTTTCAAGCCTTACGGCGCCTGAACAACTGGCAAGGGCAGTGCGCGATGAGCTGAAAAGGGCCGCGGCAAAGGAAGTTGCAGCCATAGTTAAGCTTGGCTAGGAAAAAAATGCCCACATTCAAGACAGTTCCATGTACGGAAAGCGGGGTGAGCGAGTGTTCGAAAGCCCTCATGGACGGTGCAGTGGTGGTCTTTCCCACGGACACGGTCTATGGCATCGGATGCGATCCTGCCAACGAAGCCGCCGTGAACAGGATCTTTGAGATCAAAGGGCGCGACGAAAAAAAGCCCCTTCCGCTCCTAGTTCACGACATTTCCGTTGCGCGAAAGGTTGCGGCTCTGGGCGAGAATGGAGAATTGCTTGCGGAAAAGTTCTGGCCTGGCGCGCTAACCATAATTGCCCCTCTCGTCGTCGGGTCGGGTCTCGCGCCAAGGATGTTGGGTGGTAGCAAGAGCGTAGCTCTCAGGGTGCCTGCGGGCCGATGCATCAGCTTGTTGCTGAGCAGCTGCAGCCATCTTGTGGGCACGAGTGCAAACATTTCCGGAAAAAAGTCTCCTGCTTCCGCCCAAGAGGTAATCGATTCTGGTCTGGACGGTTTTCAGATTCTGCTCGATGGCGGCAGGGTTGAGAAAGGAATTGAATCAACAATAGTTGATGTTACCAGCGGCCGCGTTGTCAGAGAAGGAGCGATAAAGTCGCTTGAAATCTATCGGGTCATAGGGTCAGCTCCGAGATGAAGGATTTCAACCTCATAGTTTCGACCTACAGGTTCAGAGAGGAGGAGGCGCAGAAGGAAATACTGGACCTGCTCGAGCAATTCGGAGATCCGGATTCTGAATGCGAAATTACCGAAATTAAGGGGATCTTGCTTGCCAAGACCAGCATTGGTCCCACAGATGTCGTGGTCAAATTAAAGGATCTAACATCATCGGATCCGTGGCAGATCCGATACATCCTGAGAGTGCTTCCGATACAGGCGGTGGTCGCCACCGACGTGCGCAGCATCGGACAAGCCTCAGCGGAACTTGCGAGCAGGATCGGAAGTGCAGAGAAGTTCAGAGTGACCGTGGAAAAGAGGCATTCTCCAATCACTTCAAGCGAGATCATCAGTTCGGTAGCTGAAGCGATTCAGAGTAAAGTAGACCTTGAAAACCCGGACTGGGTGGTGCTCGTGCAGGTCCTGGGTGCGCAGACAGGCATTTCCGTGATCACACCTCAGCAGATTTTCAGCTCCACAAAAGAAAAGCGGCAATAGAATCAGCTCACCAATATTGCAGCCCTTTCAACAAGACAATCCAGCAGGTATTCGTTCCTGCAATTAGCGCTGATTCCGAGCGTCTTTGATAATTCGCTTTTCTTCTTCACCGTTTGTTTCAGTACCGAATCATCCACTTCAAATTCTTTGTCCAACCATTTTGCAAAGCCGCGCATTTCATCGTGCTCGCCTGACAAGGCGATAATGCAGGCTAATTTGCCCTTTTTCAAACCGGCCCTTCCGATTGCTTCCGAGATCTGGTTGGTGCAGGCCATTCGGAGCAACAAGTCGGTCTCCACCTTTTTTGCAAGCATTATTTTTCTGCTCTCTGCTTCGAGTGCCATCTGGGCAATCCGGTGCGCATGTTCAAGTCCAAAGACGGCATCCGCGGCCGTGACTTGTATGGACAAACTCTTGTGTTTCTCGCGCATACCGTCTATCACTTGCCCCGGATCCATGTCCGAAGACATTGGCGCGATGCCTTTCACCACAATTGCTCTCCTTGCCTTTTGCATTGAGCCGCCATGGACGACAGTTACTATGGTTACCACATCGCCGCTCTTTGCTACAGGATCTTTGCCCGAAAGCGCAGAGGAATCCGCCCCGTTTATGGCGACTATCAGATTCTCTCGTCGCAGCAACCTTGGCTCAACCGCCAGGCCTTGCAGAAATTGAAGAATCTCTAAAACCGTGGCATTTGATTTTTCAAGATCGATTGAGGCTTTGCCGCCGACTGCCTTTTTGGCCCCGCCAAGCAGCCGTATCGTTATCATTATCGTTATTCTTCTTCGTCGTCAGAGCCTTCTTCGGCATCCTCGCTCGCAGCCATTGAGGCTTTCTCCTGAGCCGACTCTTTTCGAAGATGTGAAGTGATGTATCCGGCCAGCTCGTTGCGAAGAACCTTTGACCTCACCACCGCAAGGTCATTGATAGCCTTCTTGTTAGCATCAAATTCAAGCCCAAACTTTTCGGGGTGCTTTTGCAATAGCTCCGTGGAAATGCGCTTTATCCTATTCATCCATCAGAAAAGGCAAGACAAAGGCTATTTTATCTTTGCCTACGCAACAGACAAGTACGCACAAGTATTGGCTTCGATCAGCTCGCATGCCTCATCATATGAAAGATCGAGCGCCGAAGCGGCGGATGACACAACGCTCACCAGAAAAGAGCTTGACATGGCCGGTAGGTTCTCAAAGCATTTTGCATATCTCACGGGCCCGTCTGTTTCGACCAGTAGCCTGTCCCTTGGAGTATTCTTCAAAAGCACTTTCTTTTCTTCAGAGTAAACGAGGACAGGACCAAATGAAACGTAGAGTCCCATGTCAGTCGACCGGGCCAGCTGCTTCTTGCTTCCCGCAAACCAGTGCAACAACGTGCCTCTTAACTTGTACGAGGGGAGAACCTCCAAAATTTCATCCAGAGCCTTTCTCGAATGTATGGAAACAGGCCTGCCGGTGGATTCTGCCAGTTCGAGCATCGCCCTAAAGACATCACTCTGGCGCGATAGTGAAGCGATCCCTTTCTCCGCATAAGTTCCATCAAGTCCTATCTCTCCTACTCCGTCAATGAATTTGAGATTGTCCCTGAAGATTTCTTTAAAGCGCCCTATGTCTTCCTTTGCGGCTGCTTCCGGGTGGATTCCAACGAATTGCTTGACGGCATCACGATGCTGATTGAAGAGTTCAAAGCTCCTTAACGTAGTGTTGATGTCAACAGTAACAGAGCATGCCACGATATTCATAGCGCGCAACCCGGTAATGATCCGGCCGACATAGTCAGAGTATTCGCTGTCAGTAAGGTGTATGTGCGCGTCATAGAGCGGCAATAGCGGCTTGATCAATGGATGCGAGAAAAATAAACCCTGCGTCTTTGCTGATAAAGCAACTATTGCGTTATCGTCATCGCAAAGTAAACTTTTAACTTGGCTGTATCAGATAACGACACATGTCTTCCGGTCCTGAATTTGGCCTTGCAGCAATGTACCGAGTAATGAAGAAATCCGGCGCGGAAAGGGTGAGCGATGACGCAGCAGACGAGCTGAGAAAGGTTTTGGAAGAAGTTGCCGGGAGGATCTCCAAGCAGGCGGTGGAGCTCTCGGTGCATGCGGGGCGCAAGACAATCAAGCCAGAAGACATCAGATTTGCCGCCAAGAACGTCATAAGGCTCTAATCTACCGAACAAAACGTAGCCCGTACCATGTAATTTGAGTGACATAAAATCAGGTGGAAACTTACGTCCATGTTTACATACTAGAGGTCAGGCTTACGACTGAAGGAGACTGGATGTCCATTACCCGTTCATCCCTTTCTCCCCCGGCCGGCATCGCTGTCTTGAGTCAACATGATGCCGGCCATTTTCCTAGTACGAGTGAATCGCGAATTTGTGATCCTGCAGGCCCTTGGCGCTCGTGAAAACCTGGGAGCATTTCCCGCACGCATGCTGCTGGCGAACGTAATGCCTATAGTAGGGAGGCGACGCGTGCATTTCCGGTTTCGGATCCATTGTTGACGACTTTGGTTGACTGTCGATTGAATGACCCTGTGAAGTAATCACAGTTACGTAGTTCTTGAGATGATGTTTCTATACTTTATGTCGTTTGTGATCTATAGTGGCGAACTGAGTTTTGGGAACCGTTGCCATCCTATGGAACTACTCTACGATGCGCTCGGATCAACCATAGGTGAAGATAGACTTGGAGATCAGGAAATGCCTATTCGCATCTAGAGCGATATTAAAGAATGAATGAAAAGGGTCGCCTCATCGGTCCATGATTGAGGATGCGATAACATTCGCCAGACTCGGCGGTATACAGTCTGGCTCAACAAAAGACTGAATTACTATGGTCGCTTTGTATTCAGTAAGATGGTAATATGGACTCCTATCCCTGATATTCCCAAACTTCGCTGTGTCGTATGCCAGATCGAAAAGGACAGGTTTGACAAGAATGATGACATAGTAATAAGCAAGGATGGAAACCACTTTGCGGGCACATGGCTTTGTTCCCGCGGTCACGCAAATAAAGTCTGACCACGAATCATGGTGAGTTTGCTTGTTCGACAATGTCCGAGTATTGCCTCCTTGCGTGACCTGCGGAACCAGAGTAATAAAGAAAAACAGTCTACGAATTGACCTTGGTGGGAATTGGCGAGGCGAATGGGTCTGCGAAAATGGCCACAAGAATATTTTCAAATGAGAGACTACGAAAAGCATTTCATAACCCCTTTCGAGCGCCACTATTGCTAATGAAATACAGCGCCGGGAGAGGGACTCGAATCTTTCTGCGGTATTACGGTGTATCATTATCTTACCTTGGGGTAAGCGCCGCTATATTCTTTCTGGGCATTACATACTGACTTTATAAATGAGGAATTGCCTATATCTCACGGGGAAAGCATGACAGAATGGAATGACCTTATCGACAGGCTTCGGGCAACACCTATTCATTCTGATATTACAGTCAGCAAAGCCAAAATTCCTAGACGCCCACGAGCCTTTAAGTCAAGGGTAGGTCTCCCGCTTGATGCCGACCATTACAGTAAGCCGTTACTAGGCGGGGGCGGTATTCATTTGAAAGACTATCCAACTCACTATGAATTGCATCGTGACCATGCAGACGCTAATGAGGAACCGTTAAAGCATCTTTGGAAGGACACGTCCAACAGCGATAAGGCATTGATAGCAATAGGTCTCTATGCACTCGACAAATACGCTTTCAATGGAAGAGGGGCAAACTGGGTGGGTAATGCGTTGAAGTCCATTCTTGGCGTCCGATAGCGATTTAAAGTTTGAAACGACGAAAGTTGCCGAGCGATTGCATGTATGACGTGACAGTCTCTATTATCTTCCATGCGAGGTTGATTGATGGAATAAACTTATTCGCCTCTGAAAGCACACGCATACTTAGATACAAAAATCTTTTCAGATGCCAAAATCGGGGTCTAACAAGGATTGCGTCAACCGTAAATGTTACCTTACCTGTTGTCACCAAGTCGCTAGCCACCTACGCCGACATATTCGTTTAGACCAATAATAACGTCCTTTCTTCCACACTTCGTGTTGGTGCAAACCCAGTGTGTTTGTTCTTCTTTCGCTCTAAACGGTGGCGTTGCTTCTTGTGTCTGTATTCTGCGCCCAAGTGTCATTGGCGAACCGCAGACATTACATATTCGTTCTGACATGCTCTTGTGAGAGAAGGTCGGAAGTTCTTAAAATATCTGACGCTCTAGAGAGGGTAAGTAGTGCCTGCTGGCTTGTCCAAGCCAATCTCGAAGTAATACAGCATGTCCCCAACTAGCACAATATGGGCACCTTGTTTGAACTTCAAGATTTTCGTGCTGTCTGGATTAATTGTTGTTTGCAAGATGATTTCGGCTCCCTTAGTGCTTCGACAAATAAAACGAATGGCGCTGTCGGGAAACCAAATATTCCATGTTTTTGCTTCAACTGGTAGGCTGTCCCATTCGCCCGCTCCAGAAACACCGCTCATGCGTAGATATTTGAATTCCTGAACGTGCATTGAATCGTGCCTTAGTCGTTCGGGAACATCAGGTTCCATTCAGATTGATAAGTTGAGAGCGATATTTAAAGAGGGTTTAACCTAACGCATCATACTCGGCTTCGTTCATACGATGACTACCACTGATTATTCCGTCTTTCTGCGCTGATACTAGAGTGGAGATGCCGAACGCTAGTTCCGCAACCCATTTTTTCGATGTGTTCGACCATTTCAGGTTACCCACAATCTCAGCGATTATATCCTCATTCACGTGGTAACCAAATTTATTCAAGTCATAAATGATAAGAGCGCATCGCATAAGGTCAAGTTGGTGCGGAGTAGTCTTGTTCACTAGCGCAATGGACAATACTTCCAGTATCTTCTTTTTTTGCCTTTCAGTTAGTCTTTTAGCATCCATGTCCTTGTTCCGCATTGGGTAGAAGTAACTTAAAAAATTGCCTACCAGCGCCGATTCTTGTCTATCTTAAGAGCGATGCCAATCAATAATGCAATGACGCCGATAACAGCCAAGCCCACGCCAATGATGCTCATGCCCATGAAATAGCCTTCGGCAAAGCCGACAATGATACCAGCGACGATAAGCAAAATTCCCAAAATCATTATCCCTTCCTCGTTTGATTTAATGTAGATGTTTACACGGACACGGGTTAACAGGTCGTCGAGGAACAACTGAGAGAAATATGGCGAGTTTATCTATTTAAATTAATGTGTCTCCAGTCGGAACATAAACGCTTATTTTGGCACGCACGACCGCGAGAGATTTTTCTGATTAAAGAGGCTATTTCGTGCTTGATTTTGGTTCGCTCTACCATAGACGCTTATTATGGTGAGCATGGCAATAGCGCATCATGGTATCAACGGTAACACAACTATCGGCTAACGCCAAAATGAACTTGAGACATGAGGACTGCTGGCAAGTATTCACATCCAGCATAAAGCCACAAATTGAGCAATTATTATCAAGTTATTTTACTGACTGGCAAAAGATAGAGGAACAAGTTACTGCCATCGTTATGAAGCATAAGGGTTTGTTCACTTCGAGGGAGATACATACACGCATACCAGATGATGCCATAAAGGTTGATGGAATTACGGATGTAGTTCAATTTAGAAAAATCAAACTCTGGGGCTTTCGTCGAAAAATATGTTATCTATTGCGGAATGAATTGGTATCTGACCAAATATTGCATTTTCTCTACTGTCTATCGAAACGAAGGAATAGAATCCATGAATATGCGGAAGTTTTAACTGATGATGATAGGACGCTGTTTGCTTACGGACAAACCCTACTCCACACCACTTACACGGCTCGATGTTTCGAGTTTGATACTGACGGATTGAAATACAAAATGGAACAAGATGAAAAAGATGCTATTAAATTTCTCAGTTTAATTCATGCTCAGGAAGCATCACACTTCCAAGATTCGATATTCACGGACATAGACCTTGACCGAGTTAAGGGCGGTTGGGAACTACATTAAAGTCGAAAATACCAGTTTATGCTTCTTTCTTCGCCACAATCGTCGGCAATAACGGAAGAGGTTGCTCTTTTGGTTTAGGTAAGGATTTTGTCTGCTTTCCCTGTAAGACTAGTTGTATATTCTGTTGGATTGCAGAGGCATTATAGTTTATTTTCTGATAGTTAGCCCAGCGTCTCTTCCAAGTTATCAGGTGAGTTTTAACCTCTTTCTTCAAATCCGATTGTAACTCCATGCCAGTGCGGGCAATATTCTCCAACGGATTCCTAAATTCCATGCTGTTGATATGTTGTAAGAGCATGTTCGCTATTTTCTGGCGTGCGTTCATTGGAATCTTGGCTCTTAACATCTCGATAATGTGCATCCTTAGTAGTCTGACAAGGGGAATAACAGCAAAGGGAGAAACGACCAAAACTTCCTTTATGCTATCAAAACCCTTCCACTTTCTATTGGTATCTGCCGTTGTAACCAAAACAACGAACACCGCTTCTCTGGTAATCTTGGCACGATAAGCCTGTTCCACATGACCGTTCTGCCAGTGTGGTGTTCGCTTACATTCATAGACAATAATTCCCGCAATTTTCCGAGCAAACATTACAGAATGAAGAACGTCGCCACCTTTTCCCTCGTGTTTTATTTCGTCCTCTGGAAATTCCAATTTCAGACGCTTAACAAGTTTATCCTCAAACTCTAATCCCTCAGATTGTGGTGTTTTGCCTCTTTGTAACTGCTTAACTCGCTCTTTCAATCGCTGAATGTCTCTTTCTTTGCCTTGCAGTAATTGCCTAGTGCGTGCTTTCTGATAATCTATACCTTGTTTTCGTGCTTTCTTGGCTTCTTGCTTTGTCGCTCTAAGTTTTGTCTTGAGGTCGTTTAGGATGTGGGCATGATGGGCATCTCGCTCTTGCAGTAAGCCTAATGCACCTTCATACTCTTTTTTTGTTAAAGTCTTATGACAAACAGGACATTGATAGTCACGCATTAACCAGCAATTTTAGAGGAATTTACTATAAAAGAATACCGTCTGCCAGTGCACTTGTCATAGTTTCGTATCGCTCTTGCCTATGTTGCACGTCTCACATAGCGTTTGGAGATTTTCGATAGTATTCGTTCCACCTTTAGAAAAGGCGAGAATGTGGTCGATATGAAGTCTTGTCCCTATCTCGGTTGCAGGGCTTTTGCCACAAAAAACGCATCTGAAATTATCACGGTTCATTACTCTTATTCTCACGCTTAACGGTATGGTTCTAGTTTTTGCTATGGTAATTTTTTTACCACCAGTTTTGGTGAATATCTTTTTCTCCACTATTTCCTCCTTAAGATTAACTTGTTCGCCTGATTTGTATTCTATAAACTGCAAACAGGCATTTTTCCAACTGCCAAAACGGCGATAGATAGCGTCATAACTAATTCTCGGTTGATTGGCTGCCCACTCGTTTCTTGAGGGTCGATGCCCTAGAATAAGCCATATTCTTTCCATCTCTGCAAACATTTCCTCGATGGTATAAGGACTTCTCCTAGAGGCTATTTTGAACTCTATACCTTTCTTTTTTAAATGCTCGAATAGAAATAACATTACCTTTTCCCAAGTGCCAATTTCTCTAATTACGGAGTAATAACTTATGTCGGAAATGCTGGTAAAATTGTCCTCCTTAAAATCTGTATAATCAAATTGCTTGGCAACTTTCTCCAGTTCCTCCACAATTTTCGCACGTGGAATTTTGTTTATCTGGTTTCTGCCAAACTTAAACTCGAAACCGTCCATTATCAAACAGAATATGGCAGTTTCTATAATGCTTATCGGCTCAAAAGGAACGAGATTACCTCACATGCGCTTTCAAACGCTCGCTTTCGGCTTTGCGTCACTGTCTGCGCTTTCTCCGTCCCTTCCTGCGTTGTTTTGCATAGGCTCCATCGTCAGATATATTGTCCAATATTTTCATAGAAACATTGGCACCAACCTCCGCTGACTTTAACGCAAACCTTCCTAAGGTCTTTAATGCTTTCATCGACTTCTCCTTACCCGTCGGCTCATGTGTCTTAATTCCTAATTCGTCAAATAATCGCTGTCGATATTGTGGCTGTCCATATCGCTCAACATCTTGCTTCCACTTTTCTACATCCTTGGCATCCCAAAAATAAAGACCGTTTGCCTTGAGATACTGCCTATACCTTGTGTATTCGCCGCTGTCTGGTATACTTACGACCACTATGCCCGTAGTTGGCCTTAACTGATGCACCTTTCCGATGAACTTATCGCAAATACTCTTAATGTCATTCTGGGAAATAAAACGCCAATCTTTGCATTCAACCATTACCGTTCCAAATTCGCATTCTGCCCAGACGTCTATCTCGTGTTTTACTGATTGAAAGAACATCTTGTCCCTTTCTGTCTTAAAGCCAGCGAAACGGAAAATATCTTGAACATATCGCTCGAATAACTCTCCCGCCTCATGCCCAATTCTATCTCGCCCGAAAGACATGAACCTGAGGCTACTCCCGCTTGTCGTATTTTCTCGTCTTAACGAGTGTATTCTGACCCATGCAATTGGGGCACGACCGACTAGGCGTGCCAAAAGTCACGTGGCATAAACTGCATTTGTAGGACTCAGTGACCATGACCGACCTTTGGGTGGTGCAGATAATCAACATTAAGTTGTAAGAAAGAATACAGAAAAGAAATGAGGGGGTTATTCCCTCAACATTCGACAAGTCGAGCATTCGCACACGCCACGCTCGTATTCAAAAATATAGAGTGTGCAATTTGGACAATCGCTTACTTTGTGGTTTTCTTGTGGTAGCAAGCATGACACACCCATTCATGCCCATGTTCGTCCAACTGATACCATCTTTCCTCCCCAAACACGTTATGGGCAATTTGCGCACCATTCTTGGCGCAGATTATGCATCGTCTGCCTGAATGCTGTTCTTTCGTTCTATCGGCTTTCTGCGGATGTTTGTATTTGCTTTCGTTTTTCGCTGCCATTCGTATCACCTAACAGAATTTCGTGACAGCGACCATCACGAAAGAGAGACCGACAATCAACCCCGCTGTTTGAATAATGAGCAAGGCTACTTTTCGGTTCTTTGTTTGCGTGTTTTTGTTTGACATTGGTGCGGGCGGAACCATGAGGGATAATATTTAACCCAACTGGAGCGTTCCTGCCGTCCGAAGCAGGATCCAGCGAGTTGGGCAAGAAATGCGTAAGAAGCAAAAAGTCCTAAAAATGCTAAAATAATTGCATCCGTAACCCTCTACGGAATTAGTCATTCTTGGTCAATAGAATCGCAATTGCCTCGGTCGTTGCGCTAATTTCTGTGGTTGTTCTCCTAATAGCATCCAGTTTGAACTGTAGCGAGGAGGATTTGGACTTGTCCTGTTTATTGAGCGGTTTGAGAGAAAATCCCGTGGCGCTGTTGGCTGCAATTCTCACATTTATTGGTGCACTTCTGACAGTGTTCGTATCGCCATGGCTTAAGGAACAATTCGATATAAGGGCCCAATATCTAGTACCTTACGCCAAGTGGTGTGCCGAATTTTATGGCATCGTATCGGAGTTTAAGGAATTATGTCGAAATCTGGAGTACGATAGACCGATGTCCAGAAATCATTCACAAGTAATATATCATGTTTACGAAATGCATCGGGCTGTTGAAGAAGGATATAGATGGCTTGGAAAAATAGAAAAAGACAATTACTTCTCCTCTGAGCATTTTGACGACCTGTTTGACGGCGTAGATAGAATATGGCACTTATTAGAAAAAAAGCATAGGCGACTCATAGGCAAGCAAACAAACCCCGATGACTTTCGTCTAATACTGAGGCACTTGAATAAGTATGAAGAGAGCCATATTGTTTACCTAATCAAAGGTGTGTTAGAACAAAGGGTGTATTTTAAGGATGATATTCCGATAATAGAGGAATTTCTATATCGACGAATACCTGGACACGCTTACTGGGAGGGATTCAAGAGAATATTGAAGAGACAATTCACGAACCCGCATGTTAAGGTAATAGTTAATAAGAAAGGAACTTTTCTCGTTGACGCAGGTGTCACTTGGAAGACAGCGACGGTTACCAAGGCGATTACCAAAGTTACAGTCAAGAATAAGAGTAAGGAATTTGTCGAGATTTTTGGAGTTGAACTGCAATTCAAGATGTATGATAGAGAATATTTTATCAGGTCAGCGGAAACTGTGAAAAGAATACTTTTATCTCCAAAGGGAGAATTGGAGAGCGAATGGAAAGGAACGCTTACTTTTGAATTCGATTATCAGTTGCCAAACACGCAGAAAATCCACGATGCTGAACTTTACGTTTATCATTCATTTGGCAGAGATACCAAAGAAAAGATTGCGCTGGCCCGTTGAAATAATCATCATTAGGTTTTCTATCAGGTGGTTTCAAATTATCAGGCAAAATATCAGGTCTGTTATCTGAAACTACTATTCTAAACCAATAATTGATTAACAATAATGGTATTGATATTACTCTGAATATGGTAACAGAGCATGGTTTTACGCAAGGGGATTTTACGCTCGGCTCGTTCTTAATGCGTGCGAAAAGCATCTGGGCGAACGATAAGCGATGCTTGATTTCCTTACCTAGTATAGAGATTGTTTTGCGAAGAAACTCGACTGGCAAATAACCGAAGTCTTGCTTTAGCAAAGTGAACAAATCCTTCCCGTCGATAACTAAATGCTGGTTGCTCGCTCTTGATATGCCTTCATACTTCGAGCGAACAAGTTCGGCAAATTGGTGTGCCCCGAACGGCTTGGCAGCGGGCACGTAAAACCACGAAGGTAAGTTTCTGCGAATGTAATCTCTTGCCTTTTCGGACAGGGCTTTTACCTGCGATATACATTCTGCCAAGTGAGGATATTTCTTGAGAGCGTAACCAATATTCATTCTCTCGACCATATTGCCTTCGTCGTATTGGATGTAAGTAAGAA